>NZ_JBFAGB010000119.1:0-1001 GCF_040639875.1 Actinomadura sp. NPDC023710 | reverse complement strand
GCGGTTGGGGCAGGGCGGTCCGGCGGCGTGCTTGGTGGCTTGTGCGCCGGGCCGCCCGTCTTGCTGTCGGGTGGTCGGCGGCGCCGCCGGGGCCGATCGGGGTGGTCAGCGGCGGTCGCGGTCGATGCTCTTGAGGTGGGTCCAGATGCGGCGGCCGGTGCGCAGTTGGGCGCCCTTGCCGCCGCAGCGGTTGCAGTAGCGCCAGGCGCGGCCGGACGGTGAGCGGAACCGTCCCGCGCCCTGGCATTTGTGGCAGGCCCGGTACGGCCAGATCACGCTGTGGAGTAGGTAGCCGGCGGCGGCGATGATGGCGAGCAGGAGCCACGCGCCGAGGTCGGGGCCGGTGTGGTTAGCGGTGGCGAGTAGGGGGCTCACAGATGGCCTCCAGGGTGGTTTTCGGCATGGGTGCAGGTAGGTGCCGCTAGATGCTTGATCGCTGGTGGGGATGGGTGTGGGTCGCTAGCCGGGCCGCTAGGTCTAGCGGTGGGGGCTGCTAGACCTAGCGGGCCGGGCGGGCGTCACGGGGCGGCGCGGTCGCGGTTGTCGAGGGCGTCGCGGATGTGGGCGGTGGTGATGCCGCGGCGGTTGCCGCCCTTGCCGGTTTCGTCCTGTCCCCAAATCTGTCCGGTGGCGATGCCGTAGGGCTTGAGGGCGGCGGCCAGGTGCTTGGCCTTGCCGGTCGGGTCGAGGTCGTTCCACGCTCCGTAGGTGGCCGGGCGCAGCTCGGCGAGGCGGGTCACGATGGTCTCGGACCACACCTTGTCCTCGCCGGGCAGGAGCACGGCGGCGACGTCGTCCAGCAGCGAGGAACCGTCGCCGTCGCGCGGGGTGGTGTCCTCGCCGATGGCGTGGCCGGTCAAGGTGCCGGCGGCCTTGCGCAGTGCGCGGGCGCGGTCGGCGATGCGGTCGGCGGCCGGGTTGTCGATGTAGTAGCCGCGGACGATCTGCGGGTCGTCGGTCTCGCCGGCCAGGTAGCCGATGCCCTTGTCCTTCTTGGTGAA
>NZ_JBFAGB010000118.1:0-1014 GCF_040639875.1 Actinomadura sp. NPDC023710 | reverse complement strand
CCGGAGACGGGGTTGGCGGCGCCGGTGACGGCGGTGAGTTTGTCGGCCCAGCCGGCGTACCAGACCCAGCGGTCGACGGCGGCGTCCACCTGGGTCGCGGCGGCGTTCTTGGATGTGCCGGCTTGGCGTAGTTCGTCGATGAACTGGTCGCGGCGGCCTTCCAGCATCTCGGCGATGCGGTAGAGGATCTGGGCGCGGTTGTAGGCGGTGCGTCCGGACCAGCCGGGGAAGGCTTTGCGGGCGGCGACCACGGCGTCGCGGGCGTCTTTGCGGGACGCGTGGGAGGCGTTGGCCAGGAAGCGGCCCTTGGGGTCGGTCACGGGGTAGGACCTGCCGGATTCGGACCGGGGGAACGCGCCCCCGATGTAGAGCTTGTAGGTCTTGCGCACCGCCAGACGGTCAGACATTGAGGTAGGCCTCCAGTCCGTGGCGTCCGCCCTCGCGGCCGAACCCTGATTCCTTGTAGCCGCCGAACGGTGAGGCCGGGTCGAACTTGTTGAAGGTGTTGGCCCACACCACCCCGGCCCGCAGCCGCTGCGCCGTCCACAGGATCTGCGACCCCTTCTCGGTCCAGATGCCCGCCGACAGCCCGTAGGGGGTGTTGTTGGCCTTGGTGACGGCCTCCTCCGGGGTGCGGAACGTCAGCACCGACAGGACGGGCCCGAAGATCTCCTCGCGGGCGATCCGGTGCGACTGCGCCACCCCGGTGAACAGGGTGGGCGCGAACCAGAACCCCTGGGAGGGCAGCTCGCAGGGCGGCGACCACCGCTCGGCGCCCTCGGCCTGGCCGGCGTCGGTCAGCTCCCGGATCCGCGCCAGCTGCGCGGCGGAGTTGATCGCCCCGACATCGGTGTTCTTGTCCAGGGGGTCACCCACCCGCAGCGTCGCCATCCGCGCCTTGAGCCGCTCCAGGACCTCTTCGGCGACCGACTCCTGGACCAGCAGCCGCGACCCGGCGCAGCACACGTGGCCCTGGTTGAAGAAGATCCCGTTGACGATGCCCTCGACGGCCTG
>NZ_JBFAGB010000117.1:0-1053 GCF_040639875.1 Actinomadura sp. NPDC023710 | reverse complement strand
CCAGCCGAGGTGGGTCTCCAGGACCTGTCCGACGTTCATGCGGCCGGGCACGCCCAGGGGGTTCAGGACGATGTCGACGGGGGTGCCGTCCTCCAGGAACGGCATGTCCTCCACCGGCAGCACCTTGGAGATGACGCCCTTGTTGCCGTGCCGGCCCGCGAGCTTGTCCCCATCGGTGATCTTGCGCTTCTGCGCCACGTACACCCGGACCAGCTCGTTGACCCCCGGCGGCAGCTCGTCACCGTCGTCACGGGAGAACACCCGCACCCCGATGACCTTGCCCTGCTCACCGTGCGGCACCTTCAGCGAGGTGTCGCGCACCTCACGCGCCTTCTCACCGAAGATCGCCCGCAGCAGCCGCTCCTCGGGCGTCAGCTCGGTCTCCCCCTTCGGAGTGACCTTGCCGACCAGGATGTCACCGGGCACCACATCGGCACCGATCCGGATGATCCCCCGCTCGTCCAGGTCGGCCAGGACCTCCTCGGACACGTTCGGGATATCACGGGTGATCTCCTCAGGACCCAGCTTGGTGTCCCGGGCGTCGACCTCGTGCTCCTCGATGTGGATCGAGGACAGCACATCGTCCTGCACCAGCCGCTGCGACAGAATGATCGCGTCTTCGTAGTTGTGGCCCTCCCACGGCATGAACGCCACCAGCAGGTTCTTGCCCAGCGCCATCTCACCGTCATCGGTGCACGGCCCATCGGCGATCACCTGACCGACCTCGACCCGCCGGCCCTCGTCCACGATCGGCTTCTGGTTGAAGCACGTGCCCTGGTTGGACCGCTTGAACTTCGACACCCGATACGTCGTCCGGGTCCCGTCATCGTTCATCACCGTGACGTAGTCGGCCGAGACCTCCTCGACCACACCCGCCTTCTCCGCAGTGATCACATCACCCGCATCGGTCGCGGCACGGTACTCCATACCCGTCCCGACCAGCGGCGCCTCACTACGCAACAGCGGCACCGACTGACGCTGCATGTTCGAACCCATCAACGCCCGGTTGGCGTCGTCATGCTCCAGGAACGGAATCATCGCCGTCGCGACCGA
>NZ_JBFAGB010000116.1:0-1062 GCF_040639875.1 Actinomadura sp. NPDC023710 | reverse complement strand
GAGAGACGGATTTACCTATCTCTCTCCCTACAGCCTTACCCCGGGACAACCACCGCCCGGGCTGAGCTACCCTCCTGCGTCACCCCATCACTCACCTACTACCCCCTCGGGCCCCACGCTCCCCACCCAACAGACCCGAAGGCCCAAAGGATGGTTCAGGTGGTTAGCATCAGAGGATTCAGCGTTGGCGCATACCAGCGGGTACGGGAATATCAACCCGTTGTCCATCGACTACGCCTGTCGGCCTCGCCTTAGGTCCCGACTTACCCTGGGCGGATTAGCCTGCCCCAGGAACCCTTGGTCATCCGGCGCACACGTTTCTCACGTGTGATTCGCTACTCATGCCTGCATTCTCACTCCCGCACCCTCCACCCCTGGGTCACCCCGAGGCTTCACCGGATACAGGACGCTCCCCTACCCATCAACACACAAAGTGTCAATGCCACGGCTTCGGCGGTGTGCTTGAGCCCCGCTACATTGTCGGCGCGGAATCACTTGACCAGTGAGCTATTACGCACTCTTTCAAGGGTGGCTGCTTCTAAGCCAACCTCCTGGTTGTCACAGCAACTCCACATCCTTTCCCACTTAGCACACGCTTAGGGGCCTTAGCCGATGATCTGGGCTGTTTCCCTCTCGACTACGAAGCTTATCCCCCGCAGTCTCACTGCCGCGCTCTCACTTACCGGCATTCGGAGTTTGGCTGACGTCAGTAACCTGGTAGGGCCCATCAGCCATCCAGTAGCTCTACCTCCGGCAAGAAACACGCGACGCTGCACCTAAATGCATTTCGGGGAGAACCAGCTATCACGGAGTTTGATTGGCCTTTCACCCCTAACCACAGGTCATCCCCCAGGTTTTCAACCCTGGTGGGTTCGGGCCTCCACACCGTCTTACCGGCGCTTCACCCTGCCCATGGCTAGATCACTCCGCTTCGGGTCTACAGCATGCGACTAAAAACGCCCTATTCAGACTCGCTTTCGCTACGGCTACCCGACACCGGTTAACCTCGCCACACACCATAACTCGCAGGCTCATTCTTCAAAAGGCACGCCATCACCAACA
>NZ_JBFAGB010000115.1:0-1073 GCF_040639875.1 Actinomadura sp. NPDC023710 | reverse complement strand
CCGACGGCGGCCACGACACCGTCCACCCCGACCTGGGCACCCTGGACGACTTCGACGCCTTCGTCGAACACGCCGGCAACTGCGGCCTGGAAATCGCCCTGGACCTGGCCCTGCAATGCTCCCCCGACCACCCCTGGGTCACCCAGCACCCCGAATGGTTCACCACCCGCGCCGACGGCACCATCGCCCACGCCGAAAACCCGCCCAAAAAATACCAGGACATCTACCCCCTCAACTTCGACCACGACCCCGACGGCCTCTACACCGCCGTCAAAAACCTCCTCCACCACTGGATCGACCACGGCGTCAAAATCTTCAGAGTCGACAACCCCCACACCAAACCCGTCGCCTTCTGGGAACGACTCCTGGCCGACATCAACACCACCGACCCCGACGTACTGTTCCTGGCCGAGGCCTTCACCCGCCCCGCCATGATGCACACCCTCGCCAAAATCGGATTCCACCAGTCCTACACCTACTTCACCTGGCGCAACAACGCCGAAGAACTCACCCGCTACTTCACCGAACTCACCGGCCCCACCGCCGCCTACATGCGCCCCAACCTCTTCACCAACACCCCCGACATCCTCAACGAATACCTCCAGCACGGCGGCCGCCCCGCCTTCGAAATCCGCGCCATCCTCGCCGCACTCCTCTCCCCCACCTGGGGCATCTACTCCGGCTACGAACTCTGCGAGAACACCCCCGTACGCCCCGGCAGCGAGGAATACCGCGACTCAGAGAAATACCAATACCGCCCCCGCGACTGGGAAACCGCCGACCGCACCGGCACCACCATCGCCCCCCTCATCACCACCCTCAACACACTCCGCAACACCCACCCCGCCCTCCAACAACTCCGCAACCTGCACTTCCACCACATCGACCAACCCGAACTCCTCGCCTTCTCCAAACGCCACCTCAACGACACCGTCCTGACCATCATCAACCTCAACCCCCACCACCCCCGCGAAGCCACCGTCCACCTCGACCTCCCCGCCCTCGGCCTCCCCGACGACCCCGACCAACCCCACACCCTCACCGACCAACTCGACGGCACCACCTACACCTGG
>NZ_JBFAGB010000114.1:0-1078 GCF_040639875.1 Actinomadura sp. NPDC023710 | reverse complement strand
TGATCTCGCGGGTGAAGGCGAGGACGGAGGGGTTGGAGGCGGAGAGTTCGACGTAGGAGCCGACGCCGAAGACGGGGTGGCGTTGGCGGATTTCGATCATTTTGCGGGTCCAGTGGAGCAGGGAGCCGGGGTTGTTGGTCTGGGCTTCGACGTTGACGGCCTGGTAGCCGTAGATGGGGTCCATGATGACCGGCAGGTACAGGCGTGCGGGGTCGCAGGTGGAGAATCCGGCGTTGCGGTCGGGTGTCCATTGCATGGGGGTGCGGACGGCGTCGCGGTCGCCGAGCCAGATGTTGTCGCCCATGCCGATCTCGTCGCCGTAGTACAGGACGGGGGAGCCGGGGAGGGAGAGCAGGAGGGCGGTGAACAGTTCGAGTTGGTTGCGGTCGTTGTCCAGTAGGGGGGCCAGGCGGCGGCGGATGCCGATGTTGGCTTTCATGCGGGGGTCTTTGGCGTATTCGGTGTACATGTAGTCGCGTTCTTCGTCGGTGACCATCTCCAGGGTGAGTTCGTCGTGGTTGCGTAGGAAGATGCCCCATTGGCAGTTGTCGGGGATCTTGGGGGTCTGGGCCATGATCTCGGAGATGGGGTAGCGCTGTTCGCGGCGTACGGCCATGAAGATGCGGGGCATGACGGGGAAGTGGAAGGCCATGTGGCATTCGTCGCCGCCGGCGGCGGGGTCGCCGAAGTACTCCACGACGTCGGCGGGCCATTGGTTGGCTTCGGCGAGTAGGACGCGGTCGGGGTAGAGGCGGTCGACCTCGGCGCGGACGCGTTTGAGGTAGGTGTGGGTTTCGGGGAGGTTCTCGCAGTTGGTGCCTTCGCGGGCGTACAGGTAGGGGACGGCGTCCAGGCGGAATCCGTCGATGCCCAGGTCCAGCCAGAACCGGAGGTTTTCCAGCATGGCGTCTTGGACGTCGGGGTTGTCGTAGTTGAGGTCGGGTTGGTGGGTGAAGAAGCGGTGCCAGTAGTACTGGCCGCGGACGGGGTCGTAGGTCCAGTTGGAGGATTCGGTGTCGACGAAGATGATGCGGGCGTCGGGGTAGCCGGTGTCGTCGTCGGACCACATGTAGAAGTC
>NZ_JBFAGB010000113.1:0-1095 GCF_040639875.1 Actinomadura sp. NPDC023710 | reverse complement strand
CTAGCTGTACTCGGTCATGATCTTGGTGACAGTCGGGTGATGGGTGGCTTGCCGCCCAGGGCTGAGTGGGGGCGTTTGGTGTTGTAGTGCTCCAGCCATGGGCGGAGGGCTTGTGTGCGCTGGTCGTTGCTGGTGTAGGGGCGTCGGTAGGCCCATTCGGTGGCCAGGGTGCGGTTGAGGCGTTCGGCTTTGCCGTTGGTCCAGGGATGGCGGGGTCGGGTGAACTTTTGGCGGGCGCCCAGTTGGGCGCAGGCCTGCTGGAACGCGGCCGAGACGCGGTAGTTCTTGGCGTTGTCGGTGAGCACCCGTTGGATCCGGGTGATGCCGTGGGCGGCGAAGAACGCCGCGGCTCGGGTGAGGAAGGCGGCTGTGGTGATGCCTTTCTCGTCGGGCAGGACTTCGGCGTAGGCCAGGCGGGTGTGGTCGTCGATGGCGGTGTGCACGAAGTCGTAGCCGATGCCGCGGCCGCGGACGGCTTCGCTGCGGCCGTGCGCCCGCCAGCCGCCACCGTCGGGGATGCGGCCGAGTTTCTTGACGTCCAGGTGGATCATGTCGCCCGGCGCGTCATGCTCGTAGCGGCGGTCGCTTTGGCGGGACGCGCGGATCTGCTGCCCGGTCAGCGGGTCGCAGGCTGCCAGCACCGGCACACCGTGGCGGCGCAGGATCCGGGTGACGGTGCGGGCCGGCACCCCGGTCACTGCCGCGATGTGATCGGGCCCGGCACGCATCTGCCTGCGGGCGGCCAGCACCCGCTCCTCGGTCTTGGTCGGGGTCTGGGACGGGCATGCGCGCGGCCCGCTGCGCCGCTCGACCAGCCCGGCCCAGCCTTGGTCGCGGAACCGTCGGACCCACCGGTGCGCGCATTGCCGCGACACCCCGAGCTCGGCGGCGACGTGCGCGACCGCCCGCCGGTCGAACACGACACGGCGAACCAGCAGACATCTGCCATGAAGTGTCAGCCGGGCATTAGCGTGACCCACGAGGACCTCCTGGTGACGGTGAAGTCGGTGAAACTCCACTACGCCAGGAGGTCCTCTTGCTGATCAAAGACCTACCGGTCAGGTGTCACCAAGATCATGGCCAAGTACACCTAGC
>NZ_JBFAGB010000112.1:0-1098 GCF_040639875.1 Actinomadura sp. NPDC023710 | reverse complement strand
CCGACACCTCGACCGTCTCGCCCACCACCGCCTTCGCCGGCCACCGGCCGCACCCCACCACCGGCGCCACGTCGACGATGGGAATGCGGCCGAGCTCCGCCTCCAGCTTCACCTGCATGGGCCCCGCTCCCGCTCTCCTGCCGTCCCGGTACCGGTCGCAGACATCCATGCCCCGTCCGCAACTCACCGGCATCCGCGAAATCACAAGATCACGCAAAGAACTCCCCGGAGCCTGAGCGGCCCAGCTGCCACAACGCCCAATGGCGGAACTCCTGGCGCTTGCGGCACCGCCAGCCCGGCTCGACCAGCCCATGCCGCACCAGAGGGCGCCCGTCAGCAGAAATCCCCCAGCGTGAGGGGCTCAAGATTGCGATGATGGCCCGGTGAACGAGAGCCCAGGGGCGCGGATGCCGATCATCCTTGGCATCGACGACCTGCGGCCCCTGCCGAGGGCCACTCGGCTCGCCCGCACCAGCCGGGAGGGCGTCCTGCTCCTTGAGGAGCATCGCGACCATGAGATCGACGAACTCTGGCTCGACCATGATCTGGGCGGCGACGACAGCATCATGCCGGTTGTGGCCCTGCTGGAGGAGGCGGCCTTCGACGGCCGCCCCTTCAAGATCGGCATGATCTTCGTTCACAGCGCCAATCCCAGCGGCGCGGAGACTGTGGTCCGAGTGTTGAGGCGTTGGGACTACCAAGTCCGTCGGGCAACCGCCTAGATTCCGGGGGTGGTGTGCCCGGGAACGCGCCTCGCTGTAGCCAAAGAAGTCCGGAACCTTCAACGGCGCCCGCCGGGAGCCGGGCGGTTGAGGGGCTCATCCGGCTCGGCCCCCCGGCTCGTGTCCTGCCGCCGCACATGCCGACAGCTGGTGCAACGGTAACGGCGGACCTTGATCAACAATGGCGTCGGCCGCTATCCGGACAGGTCGTGCGCCACCGGCCGGGTCACCGCGGTTCGCGGCGTTCCCACGCATCCGCAACGGCGAAAAGTCATTCCAAAGAAGTTCGGGAGGTGTGTCGGGTTGGGGTGGTGGTGTTCGTAGCAGGGGTGAGGCCGCCGCAGGGCGCGGCGCGACCAGTTTTCTCCTGAGGAGT
>NZ_JBFAGB010000111.1:0-1103 GCF_040639875.1 Actinomadura sp. NPDC023710 | reverse complement strand
ACGATGTCGTCCAGTTCGGCGGCGTCGGCGCCGATCTCGTAGACGGTGAACAGGACGCGGGGGCCGTATCCGGCCAGCAGCCGGTTCACCGCCCGGCGCCCGGACTCGGAGGAGACGTCGAACGTCACGGTCCAGGAGTTGCGATTGGTCGGGTCTGCCATTGGGTCACCTCCAGGCGAACGGTTCGTAGGCTTCGGTTTCGCCGAGGATCCAGGCGCGCAGCGCGACGCATTGGGCGCGCAGTTGATCGGTGTAGCTGCGGCGTGCGGGCGGTGCCGGCCAGCCGCGCGCCGGGGCGGCGAGCCGGGCGTGGAAACGGGTGACGGCCTGGCTGCGGGCCTGGGGTGACAGCCACGGTCCGTCCGCGCCGTCCTCCAGGTCCTCTGGCGTGACCGCGCGCAAGCCCGTGAGCGCCAGGACGGTGGAGTCCAGCAGCACCGGTCGCCACTCCTCCATGAGGTCGAATGCCAGGGTCGGGCGTCCGCGCGCGGGGGTGTGCAGGAACGACACGTACGGGTCCAGGCCCGCGGCGAGCAGGCCGGAGGTGACGGTCTCGCGCAGCAGCGCCGAGCAGTAGTTGGTGAGGGCGTTCACCACGTCCGCGCTGCGCCGGTCGCGTCCGCCGAAGCCGAGGGCTGGGTCAAGGACACTGGAGAAGGCACGGTAGTAGACACCCGACGCGCCGCCCTCCACCCCCATGACCTGGGCGACGTCACCGCACTCGGCGACCCTGACCTCCAGCCCGACAGTCGCGCGGCGGCACCCCACACCAGCTCGGGGTCGCGTGCGCGCCGGGCGCGCCGCCGCAGCAGCACATGCTGGTTGCGGATCTTCCCGGCCACCACGGCGCGGGACAACTCCACCCGATCGGTGGCGATGGCGTGCCGCTCCAACTGCCGGCGGCGGGCGAGCACATGGCCCGCGCCGGGCGGCTCCATCCTGCCTAGCGGCCGTCCCGTGCCTGATAGCAGGACGAGGGGGATGTCGCGGGAGAGCAACGCGTGCATCGCCTGGGTGGAGATTCCCACCTGCCCCGATAGCACCACTTCAGAGATCTGCGTCAGTGGCGCCGAGGCGCGCAGTTCTCCGTCCTTGAGCGCCAC
>NZ_JBFAGB010000110.1:0-1234 GCF_040639875.1 Actinomadura sp. NPDC023710 | reverse complement strand
TCCTCGGGCGACCGCGAGGTCAGGTAGGGAACGACGACGAGCCTGCCGCCGTACAGCAGCGAACCCCACAGCTCCCAGACCGAGAAGTCGAAAGCATAAGAGTGGAAAAGCGTCCACACATCACCCGGACCGAAGTCGAACCACCCCTCCGTCGAACGCAGCAACCGCACCACGTTCTGATGCGGAACCACCACACCCTTGGGACGCCCCGTC
Source organism: Actinomadura sp. NPDC023710 (assembly GCF_040639875.1). NCBI lineage: Bacteria > Bacillati > Actinomycetota > Actinomycetes > Streptosporangiales > Thermomonosporaceae > Actinomadura > Actinomadura sp. NPDC023710. The sequence continues at coordinate 1,021 of NZ_JBFAGB010000110.1, read as the reverse complement.
GAACCCGACGTGTAGATGACGTACGCGGGATGATCCGGGGAGATCGCGATGCCGAGATCGGTCGCGGGAACGCTCGGGTCGTCCAAACCCTCCAGGTCCTCCAGGCGCAAGGTCAGGACGGCGCGGGCATCCTGCACCATGAAGGCGATCCGGTCTTCCGGACAGTCCGGAAGGATAGGAACGTAGGCCGCCCCCGCCTTCAACACCGCGAGAGTGGCCACCACCAGCTCCGCCGAACGCGGCAGAGCAAGCGCCACGAACTGCTCAGGCCCCACACCCCGTTCCACGAGCCGCCGAGCCAGACGATTCGCCCGCGCGTTCACCTCCCCGTACGTCCACGACACACCCTCGAACGACACCGCCACCGCACCCGGACGAACCGCCGCCTGCTCCTCGAACAGAGCGGGGATCGTCGTGCGCGGGACGTCGCCGCCCTTTCCGCCCGCCCAGCGGCGCAGCAGGGTGCGCCGTTCGCCGCGGTCGAGGATCTCGGCGGTGGTGATGGGCGCGTCGGGGTCGGCGACGAGTTCGCGGACGAGGCGCTCGAACCGGCGGGCGATCGCCTGGGCGGTGGCGGGGTCGAAGAGGTCGAGGGCGTATTCGAGTCCGGCCTCGATGCCGGCGGGCGCGCCGTCGCCGCCGTGCCGCTCCTCCAGGTAGAGGGAGAGGTCGTACTTGGCGGCGCCCGCCGCCAGGGGCTCGGCGCCGCCGGTCAGGCCGTCCAGTTCGAGCCGCGCCTCGGGGTTGTTCTGGAACGACAGGACGACCTGGAACAGCGGGTGCCGCGCCATCGACCGGGGCGGGTTGAGCACCTCGACGAGCCGCTCGAACGGCAGGTCCTGGTGCGCGTAGGCGGCGAGGTCGGTCTCCTTCACCCGTCCCACCAGCTCCCGGAACGACGGGTCCCCTGAGGTGTCGGTGCGCAGGACGAGCATGTTGACGAACATGCCGACCAGATCGTCCAGAGCCTCGTCGGTCCGGCCCGCGATCGGCGAGCCGATCGGCACGTCCGTCCCCGCGC
>NZ_JBFAGB010000109.1:0-1627 GCF_040639875.1 Actinomadura sp. NPDC023710 | reverse complement strand
GGTGATGTCTTCGGGGAGGAGGGTGGCGAGTTGTTCGGTGGTGAGCTGGGCGCCGGTGTTGGCGAGTTGTTCGGTGCGGCGTGCGTGGGCGGTCATGGCCGAGCGGACCAGTTTGTCGACTTCGCGGCCGTTGCCTTCGCGGAACCGGTCGCGGTTGGCGGTCAGGTAGGTGGTGAGGGCGGTGCGGGTGGGTTCGGGGACGCGGTAGTCCGCGGCCTGGGCCTTGCCCACAAAGATCGAGACCAGGCCGTCGACCGGGTAGGGGGTGAAGTTCAGCGTCCGCGCGAACCGGGAGGCAAGGCCCGGGTTGGTGGCCAGGAACCCTTCCATCTCGGTGGTGTATCCGGCGGCGATCACGATGACCTCGTCGCGGTGGTCCTCCATCAGCTTGACCAGGGTGTCGATGGCCTCCTGCCCGAAATCGTGCCCCGAGCCGCCCGGCCGCGCCAGCGTGTAGGCCTCGTCGATGAACAGCACCCCGCCGCGCGCCTGCTGGAACACCTCGGTGGTCTTCTGCGCGGTCTGCCCCACGTACTGCCCGACCAGATCCACCCGCGCCGCCTCCACCACCTGCCCCTGCGCCAGCACCCCCAACGCCGTCAGCAACTCCCCGTACAACCGCGCCACCGTCGTCTTGCCCGTACCGGGCGGCCCCGCGAAGATCAGATGACCGGTGAACGGCTCGGCCTCCAACCCCGCCGCCCGCCGCCGCCGCGCCGAGGCCAGCACGTCCAGCAGATCACCGATCTCCCGCTTGACCTCCTCCAACCCCGTCATCGCCGTCAACCGCGCCAGAACGGTGCTCACCTGCGCGGGATCGCGGGCCTCCCCGAACCGCGCCGCCAACCCCCCGCCCACATCCAGATCCTCGGCGACCAGCAAACTCAACACCTCACCCGAGGGAAGCTCCTCCAGATCCGCCAGCCGCTGCGCCTGCCGCTCCACCGCCCCCTCGAACACCTGCCGCGCCGCCCGCCCGTTACCGAACGTCGCATCCCGCCGCACCGAAGTGAAATGCGCCAGAATCGCCGCCCGCGCGTCCTCGGCCAGCCGGTACCCGTCCCTGACCGCGTGCGACTCAGTGATCTGAAGCAGTTCGGCAGGACTGTAGTTCTCGAACTCCACCGTCCGCGAGAACCGCGACTTCAACCCCGGGTTGGCCGCCAGGAACTCACGCATCTCCGCCGAATACCCCGCCGCCACCACCACGACCTCCTCCCGGTGGTCCTCCATCAGCTTCACCAGGGTGTCGATGGCCTCCTGCCCGAAATCGGTACCCGTCGCCCTACGCGACAACGTGTAGGCCTCATCAATGAACAACACCCCACCCAAAGCCCGCTGGAACACCTCCGAAGTCCGCAACGCCGTCCCACCCACGTTCTCCGACACCAGATCAGCCCGGCTCACCTCCACGACCTGACCCTTCTCCACCACCCCCAAAGCCGCCAGAATCCCCCCGTACAAACGCGCCACCGTCGTCTTACCCGTCCCCGGCGGACCCGCAAAAACCATATGCCGACCAATCGAAGGCCCCGGCGGCAAACCCGCCAACCGCCGCCGCTCAGCCACCTTCTGCAAATTCGTCAACTTACGAATCTCACGCTTCACCCCCGCCAAACCGACCATC
>NZ_JBFAGB010000107.1:0-1855 GCF_040639875.1 Actinomadura sp. NPDC023710 | reverse complement strand
CGCGCCCCCGATCGCCGAGGTGCACCTCCCAGTGCGCATCCCCGCGGGCTTCCACGGCAACTGGATCCCGGCACGAGCATCAGGGCCCCCACGCGCGGGCCGGTGACCGTCGGCCTCCCACCGCAGCTCTACAACGGTGCACGGAATACTCACGCGCCGGTCCTCTTCCGCAGCCACGATTCACACACCTGGAATATCGCCGCCGCCTCGGCGGGCGTGTGCGGCCGGGCCCCGGAACTGGATCTGTGTTCTGGAGTTCACGAACAGTTTCTAAGAAGGGTGTCTCCCGTGGGGAACTTGGTGAGTTCTTGTAGCAGGTGATGGAGGTGGTGGGGGTGAGGAAGGTGTTGAACAGGTGGCCGTGGCGTTCGTAGCGGACGGTCGGCCGCTGGTAGCCAAACAGCCAGGCCAGCGTTCGTTTGATGACCCAGCCATGGTGGTCTTGGCACTCGCCGGACTCGATGGCGGGTCGGGGGGGTGCGTGGCACGATCCCGTCGCCGCAGCCAGGCCCGGTGCTCGGCGGAGTGGTCCGCCTTATCGGCACGCATTGTCACCGGCCGCTGCCAACACGCCCCACGGCGCGTTCGGATCGCTGGCAATTCCATCAGCATTGGCTTGACATGTTTAAGGCATCGGGCTCAGGGGCTGCCGGAGGCGACCCATGGAGATCTCGCCGCAGGCTGCCGTCCAGCGGGCGTGGTGCACCCGGTCCGCTCGGCGGCGCGGTATGCCTCCAAGGCCCATTGGAGCCGGCTCATCCGCGGACCCGTGGGTGGCGCTAGCTGCTCGGAGGTCCACCGGGTGATCGGCCATGCGGCGCTCGGTAAGCGTCGTCGGCGTCATCGTTGACGAGCAGGGTCGGGCCCTGCTCGTGCGCCGTTGAGACCGCGGCCCAGCGACATCCCTGCGGCGTGCGACAGCCACGTGAAGTTTGCTGCCCTCGTTACCATGATCGGCCGGATCGGGGCCGGTTGGCGTGCCCCCTTTTCGCGCGGACCTTGGCGGCGTTCACGATCGTCGACGCCCAGTCCACCTGCGCTTGCGCTCGATGCTCGTTCTGGACGGCATGGCGCACTCGCGGCCACAGTCCTGCCCTGGTCCATGCGGTGTAGCGCCGATGGGCCGTCGGCACGCTCACCCCGAACTCATCCGGCAGATGCCGCCACGCGTGCCCGCTGGTCAGCACGTACACGATCGCGGTGAACACCGCCCGCTCGTCCACCGGCACCGTCCCGCCACCCTGCCAACGCGGCGTGAACTCCGGGATCAACGGCTCAACAATCGCCCACAGCTCATCCGGCACCAATCGGAGCCCAAGATCGGACGACACGATCCCCGGTCGTGCCGCACCAACTGCCGCATCCGTGTGAGACCCCCTCTTAGTATGTGGGCGCACAGTAAGCTCCATGGCCGATGGTCCAGGTCGTTGACAACTCGCCGGCTGGCTCGAGGCCTTCGCCGCGGTGGCCGAGGCTGGGGTTGCCTGGCGGCGCATCCATCCTGGCTAGGGTCCTTCCCCGAGCTCTCTTGATGCAGAGCGGTCGATTTGTCGGTCGTGTCGGTGACCAGGATGGTCGTGGTGCCTTGTGTGGGGGTGTGGTGGCGCGGGCGGGCGGTACCGCCCCCATCGCGGCACCGCCCGCCCGTCCTAGACGGGTCAGCCTCTGAGGAGGGAGACGCCCATGCTGGACAGGGCCCGGCCGATGGGTTCGTGGATCATTCCGCATCCGGAGTTGGGGCCGCCGCTGAGGATGCCGTGGGCACGTATTCGGCGGGCGCGGAAGCGTAGACGGTGAGGCCGGTGTCGGGCGAGGCGTTCCGGCGCCCGCCGCAGATTACGCGCAGCAGGGTCGA
>NZ_JBFAGB010000106.1:0-1895 GCF_040639875.1 Actinomadura sp. NPDC023710 | reverse complement strand
AGGTCGACGACGAGTCCCTCGACCGTCCGCCATCGCCGGTACAGCGTGGCCAGATGCACGCCCGAACGCTCGGCCACTTTCTCCAGGGTGAGTCCTGCGTATCCGCAGGCCTCCAGTTCGCCCTGGGTCGCGGCCAGCACCGCCGCACGGGTGCGCGCCGTCCGGCCGCCGGGGCGCACGGCCCCCGTCGCGCGCGGCTTCGCCTCCATGCGGCACTCCTTCCTGTGCGTTGTGACACAGGGTAACGCGAAATCGTTCGCATTAACAGTCGGGCGTCAGATGAGCTGGAGGCGCGCCCGCCTGGTGGCCCTGCTCGGCCGAGTGCCGGGCAGAATCGCCTCGGCGCAAGACGCCGACCCGCCGCGCAGATCATCCGGCCCGCCTTACTCGTTCAGGCCGCCCTGGCACGCGCTGCCGGCCACGCCGACGGCGCCACCAAGACCCTCCTGCACATCACCCACGCTCGCGCCCACGCCGCCCTCGGCGACAAGCCCCGAGCCCGCCCGCGCCCCGCTCGCCGCCGAAGATGCCCTCACCCGCGACGACGTACCTCAACCCACCTACTCCCTGCTCATGGGCCCCGCCGCCGGAACGGTCGACTCCCACACCGCCAGGACGCTGACCGAGATCGGCGACCATGCCGGTACCGAGGTCCGGTACCGGGCGGCCTTCACCTCCTGGGATCCCGCGGCCTTCCCGCGCGTCCACCTGCTCACCCACATGGACCTGGGCGATTGCCTCGCGGCCCAAGCGCGCCGACGAAGCGGTCGCGGCATGGAGCCGCGCGCTCGACCTCGCCGAGGGAATGGACTCGGCGCGCCACCCGGTCGGCGTTCGCCTCGATCCGGCATACCTTCACGCTCTACCGGCGTCGTGGCGTGCCGGGCACCGGCGTGCTGGAGCAGCGGATCCAGCACGCGCCCGTTTGAGAGGATCGTCTTCGTGACCGAATCCGCCCTGCCTCCGGCACCGGACTCCCACAACCTGCTCGTCGCCGCCGTCATCGTTCACGACCAGGCCAAAGGACAGGTACTGCTGCTCCAGCGCGGCCCCGACGCCAGATTCGCTCCACGGCACTGGAACCTCCCCATCGGCAAGGCCGACAAGGGCGAAGTCGTGACCGCCACCGCAGCCCGGGAACTGAAAGAGGAGACCGGCCTGGTCGTCCACCCCTCCGAACCGAAGGTGGCGGGGATCATCCATGGAGGGTGGGGGTAGAGGCGCCCAACGGGTTCCTCACGATCGTGTTCTTCGCCCACCGCTGGGTCTTCGGACGGAACAGCGCAGACCAGCGACGGCAGGAGGCAGGTCAGCGGGTGACGCCTACACCGCGACTGGCACTGAGGGTCTGGACAGCGATATAGGGGTGGCGCGCCAAGTAGTCGAGTGCCTCGTGTTCGCCCTAGGCGGCGCCCCTCATGAGAATTCCAGCGGTGGGTTCGATCTAGCGGCGCCGCTGACGGGGCCGCGGCTGCCCGCCGCGGCAGCCCGAGCCGGGCGACCACAGTTCGGCACCGAGCAGAGGAGGGCGCCGCCGGGCTGGCCACGACGCGCCAGGTCCGGCACCGGGAGCGGCGGGGCGCCCGCAGAGGTCGTCCAGCCGCCTTGCGCGGTCGGTCGGCTGTGTTACGAGTCGGACGGCCTCCCGGCTACCGTGAGTCACGCGCCATTGATGAGGGCAGGGTGTTATTCGCGGGAGATCCGAACAGACTTGATCTGCCCTGAGTCGCGCCGTGGAGTAGCGAAGGAAGCTGCCTGAACTGCGGCGATGTCGAGAGGCGGCTTCTCCTGGGGTCGACTGATCGTGTTCACACCGAAGAGGCCACTGGTTCGAACCCAGTATCGCCCACATTTCCCCAGCTCAGAGGCTTGCTCGAACGAAGAGCAGGCCTCTT
>NZ_JBFAGB010000105.1:0-2467 GCF_040639875.1 Actinomadura sp. NPDC023710 | reverse complement strand
CCGTCCACCTCGACCTCCCCGCCCTCGGCCTCCCCGACGACCCCGACCAACCCCACACCCTCACCGACCAACTCGACGGCACCACCTACACCTGGACGAAGGCCAACTACGTCCGACTCGACCCGCGCACCAAGCCCGCACACGTCTTCACGTTCCAGGAGAACGGACGTGTGCGGGCCGGTGGCGGGCGGGGCGGCGGAGCTAGCCGGCCCCGGCGCCGCTGAGCGCGCGGTCCTCGATGGACCGGCAGCCGGTGAACACCGAGCCGAGGCCCTCGCGGTCGATGATCTCGCGGAGCCTGGCCGGCAGCGCCGGCAGCGCCAGGCAGCCGCCCTCGGCGGCGACGCGCCAGCGGATGCCGAGCAGGATCGGCAGCGGGTCGCAGCGCACGCCGAGCCGGTCGTGCATCCGCACCATCAGGTGCCGCAGGTCGCCCTCGACCAGCCTGGTCAGCGTCTCCCCGAGCCGCGGCACGGTCACCTCGTCCAGCACTCCGGACAGGTGCACGACGGTGTGGTCGCCGTCGCCGGCCGCGGTCGTGGTGATCATCAGCTCGGACGGGGCGGGCGGTGTCGGGGTGAGGCCGGCGTCCCCCGGATGCAGCGCGCGGATCGCGTCGAGCACGTGCGTGGTGTCGGCCTCCCCCGGCGGCGCCTCCGGGACGGGCGCGGCCGTCGCCGACCCGACGTCGGCGAACACCGGGACGAGCCGGTCCAGCCCGGTGAGGTGAAGCGCCCGTCGGACGTGCGCCGAAAGGGCCGGCACGACGGCCCGCAGCGGGCAGCCGAGCAGCTGCGCGCGCGTCTCGGCCCGTGCCATCAGGACGAGCCCGGCCGCGTCCAGCAGGACCGCGTCACCGAAGTCGACCACGACCCCGCCGCGCGGTGTTCCCCGCACGCCCGCGCAGGCGAGGGACAGCGCCTTGCTCACCTCCTCCCGGATCCCCGCGTAGTTCTGCCAGCTGATCTGCGCCGGGAGGCTGAGCACGAGGAACCCTCGCCGGGTCTCGGTGCTCAGACCCGGCACCGCCGTGTCCTTCATCTGTCACATCCCGATCGGAGTTCGGGCCGCCGCGCGGGCGGGCCGGGGCGGGGCGGTCAGGTGGCCGGGCGGTCTGGACCCCGGCCGCTCGTCCGGATAGGGCGGGCGGCCGCCCCGCACGACGCCCGTGAGCCGGGACGCCGCGAGGCGCTCGATGGTCCGTTCCTCGGGCCGCACCCCCAGATGGGCGCAGCAGCACCACAGGTCGTCCACGCAGCGCCGCACGCGCTCCACCGGAATGTCGGCGAAACGGACGCGCAGCCGGGCCACGAGGTCATCCCGCGTCGGTACGACCGATGGCGACTTCTCCCAGCGCTCCACTGTCCCTCCGATCGCTTCTGGACGGACGCATTCCGTCCGAACTGAGCAGAACCCGCCGACCTGACGGGTTCTGAGGTTGGAAATGACCTACCCGAGGGTTGCGACAGAAAAAGCGACGAACCTAAAAACACGGACATGACACAACCGTCGCGCGGCAAGTATTCACGGCGCCCCGCGCCACTCGACAGGCCGGGAATCGCCGTTATTTTGCGCTGCTTTTCCGCGCGCTGCCCGGCCGCGACCGGGCGATGACCTTCCCGGCGGGCGGCGGCGCTCTCGGACGGCCCGCGGACCCGCGCGATCTACCCCGGTCATGGGCGCGTTCGCACGGCGGGGCGGCGCCGCTCGACCCCGAAACCGGCCCCACGGTCACGGACCGTACTGAACCTTTTACGGATGGTTGCCTGTCGCGCACACACCTGGACGGGCCGGAGGGAATTGCTGATCTAGACGTCTCCAACACACCCGGGGTGACCATGGACGGCCAGCCGAAGAACTTCACCCGCAGCACCCGACCGGACCTGGGCGACGACGGGGTGACCGCGCCGGGCACCGGCGCCGGGCACCGGGCGGGGGCCCCCAGGCCGGCCGTGGGACCGGCCGCCGGCCCCATCCCGGACCCGTTCGACGAGGACACTCCCCGCACGCCGGACTGGTTCAAGACGGCGGTGTTCTACGAGGTGTCGGTCCGGGGCTTCGCCGATTCCAACAACGACGGGTACGGCGACCTGCGCGGGCTGATCTCCAAGCTGGACCATCTGCAATGGCTCGGCGTGGACTGCCTCTGGCTGCTGCCCATCTACCAGTCACCGCTCAAAGACGGCGGCTACGACATCGCCGAATACACCAGCATCCTGCCCGACTTCGGGGAACTCGGGGACTTCGTCGAGCTGATCGAGCAGGCGCACGCGCGGGGCATTCGTGTGATCGCGGATCTGGTGATGAACCACACCTCGGACCAGCACCCCTGGTTCCAGGCGTCGCGGACCGACCCCGACGGGCCGTTCGGCGACTTCTACATGTGGTCCGACGACGACACCGGCTACCCCGACGCCCGCATCATCTTCGTCGACACCGAATCCTCCAACTGGACCTACGACCCCGT
>NZ_JBFAGB010000104.1:0-2473 GCF_040639875.1 Actinomadura sp. NPDC023710 | reverse complement strand
TCGGAACGCCCTTGAAGGTGAACTTGGCGTTCTCGGTGGTGTCGGGGTTGTCGGGGTCGAAGCCCTCGGTGCCCACGATCACGATCTGGCCGGCCTTGAGCTCGTTGTAGAGGATCTTCTCCGACAGGTTGTCCTCGATCTCGCGCTGGATGGTGCGGCGCAGCGGCCGGGCGCCCAGCACCGGGTCATACCCGCGCAGCGCCAGCAGGTCCTTGGCCTCCTGCCGCAACTCGATGCCCATGTCGCGGTCGTGCAGCCGCTGGTCGACCTTGGCGATCATCAGATCCACGATCTGGATGATCTCCTTGGGCGTGAGCTGGTGGAACACCACCGTGTCATCGACACGGTTGAGGAACTCGGGCCGGAAGTGCTGCTTGAGCTCCTCCGACACCTTGGCCTTCATCCGCTCATACGAGCCCTGCTCGTCGTTCTGCCGGGCGAACCCCATCGACACGCCCTTGGAGATGTCCTTGGACCCAAGGTTGGTGGTCATGATGATCACCGTGTTCTTGAAGTCCACCACCCGGCCCTGGGCATCGGTCAGCCGACCGTCCTCCAGGATCTGCAGCAGCGAGTTGAAGATGTCCTGGTGGGCCTTCTCGATCTCATCGAACAGCACCACCGAGAACGGCTTGCGCCGCACCTTCTCGGTCAGCTGACCGCCCTCCTCATACCCGACATAGCCGGGCGGAGAACCGAACAGCCGCGACACCGTGTGCTTCTCCATGAACTCCGACATGTCCAGCTGGATCAGCGCGTCCTCGTCACCGAACAAGAACTCCGCCAGCGTCTTGGACAACTCGGTCTTCCCCACCCCAGAGGGGCCGGCGAAGATGAACGACCCACCCGGCCGCTTGGGATCCTTCAACCCCGCCCGGGTCCGGCGGATCGACTGCGACAACGCCCTGATCGCGTCTTCCTGCCCGATCACCCGCTTGTGGAGCTCGTCCTCCATCCGCAGCAGCCGAGTCGACTCCTCCTCGGTCAACTTGAACACCGGGATCCCCGTCGCCGTCGCCAGCACCTCGGCGATCAACTCATCGGTGACCTCGGCGACCACGTCCATGTCGCCGGCCTTCCACTCCTTCTCCCGCTGCGCCTTCTGCCCCAGCAGCTGCTTCTCCGAATCACGCAGCGCCGCGGCCTTCTCGAAGTCCTGCGCGTCGATCGCCGACTCCTTGTCCCGACGCACATCAGCGATCTTCTCGTCGTACTCCCGCAGATCCGGCGGCGCCGTCATCCGACGGATCCGCATCCGCGACCCCGCCTCATCGATCAGATCGATCGCCTTGTCCGGCAAGAACCGATCAGAGATGTAGCGATCCGCCAACTGCGCCGCCGCCACCAGAGCACTATCGGTGATCGACACCCGATGATGCGCCTCGTAACGATCCCGCAGCCCCTTGAGGATCTCGATCGTGTGCGACAACGACGGCTCGGCCACCTGAATCGGCTGGAACCGCCGCTCCAACGCCGCATCCTTCTCCAGATGCTTGCGGTACTCATCCAGCGTCGTCGCACCGATCGTCTGCAACTCACCCCGCGCCAGCATCGGCTTCAGAATCGACGCCGCATCGATCGCGCCCTCAGCCGCCCCCGCACCCACCAGCGTGTGCAGCTCATCGATGAACAAGATGATGTCACCACGGGTCCGGATCTCCTTGAGCACCTTCTTCAGACGCTCCTCGAAATCACCCCGGTAACGCGACCCCGCCACCAACGCACCCAGATCCAGGGTGTACAGCTGCTTGTCCTTCAACGTCTCGGGCACCTCACCCTTGACGATCTTCTGCGCCAACCCCTCCACCACCGCGGTCTTACCCACACCCGGCTCACCCACCAGCACCGGATTGTTCTTGGTACGCCGCGACAGCACCTGCATGACCCGCTCGATCTCCTTGTCCCGACCGATCACCGGGTCAAGCTTGCCCTCACGCGCCGCCTGCGTCAGGTTCCGACCGAACTGATCCAACACCAACGACGTCGACGGCGCCGCCTCCGACGGACCACCCGAAGCCGCCGGCTCCTTACCCTGATACCCGTGCAGCAACTGGATCACCTGCTGCCGCACCCGGTTCAGATCCGCACCCAGCTTCACCAGCACCTGAGCCGCGACACCCTCACCCTCACGGATCAGACCCAGCAGAATGTGCTCGGTACCGATGTAGTTGTGACCCAGCTGCAACGCCTCACGCAGCGACAGCTCAAGAACCTTCTTGGCACGCGGAGTGAACGGGATGTGACCAGAAGGCGCCTGCTGCCCCTGACCAATGATCTCCTCAACCTGCTGACGCACAGCCTCAAGACTGATCCCCAGACTCTCCAGAGCCTTGGCGGCAACCCCCTCACCCTCGTGGATCAGACCCAGGAGGATGTGCTCGGTGCCGATGTAGTTGTGGTTGAGCATCCTGGCCTCTTCCTGAGCCAGAACAACAACCCGCCGCGCGCGGTCGGTGAACCTCTCGAACATCTC
>NZ_JBFAGB010000103.1:0-2957 GCF_040639875.1 Actinomadura sp. NPDC023710 | reverse complement strand
CAAGAGTCATCTACGACGGCAGGATGATGCGAAGTGACGTCATAGATGGTGGTTGACATGACGTCATCATGACGTCATAGTTTCGGCATGGACCTGATGCCGTACGTGGAGAACCTCCGCCGCGAGCTCGCCGTCGCCGCCGAGGCGGGCGGTCCGGACGCTCGTGCGCTGGCCGAGCGCCTCACCGGCGCCTTGGAATCGGCCGCCAGGCTCACCCTGCTGGAGGCGCTGTCGGCGGCGGCGGACGAGATCACCAGCGATCTCGCGCCGGGTTCGGTCGAGGTGCGGCTGCGCGGCGGCGACCCCGCTTTCGTGGTGACGCCGCAGCCCGGGCCGCCCCCGGGGGGCCGCGGAGCCGAGACCGCGCGGGAGGCCGTTGCGCCGCCCGCCGCCACGGAGGCCGCGCCACCCGCGGGGCCGTCGTCGGCGGAGGAGGGAGGGACCGCGCGGTTGACCCTGCGGTTGCCCGAGCATCTCAAGGCCCGCGCCGAGGAGGCGGCCGGCCGGCAGGGGATCTCGGTCAACGCCTGGCTGGTCCGTGCGATCTCCGCCGCGTTCGAGCCCGGCGCCATGAGGGAGTCCGCCGGCGGGCTCCAGCAGCCCCAGAGCGGACGCAGCTATACCGGCTGGGTGCGCTAGCGGCATCTGCCAAGCCCACCGTCCGTCAACACTCATCGCCCGGTCCGAGGCCGGGATGTTCCACCGGCGCCATGAGGAGGGCTCCGCCATGCCTGCTTTCGACACCCCCGAACCGATCACCGCCGACATCCAGATCTACGTCGGCCGGGTCCGCATCCACGCCGGCGACCGCGCCGACACCGTGGTGGAGGTCCGTCCGAGCGACCCGTCCAGCGAGCCGAGCGTGCAGGCCGCCGATCGGACGATCGTCGAGTTCTCCGCGGGACGGCTGCTGGTCAAGGGCCCCAAGCCCAAAGCGCTGGGGCACCTGCGGGCCTGGCGCGGCTCCATCGACGTGACCGTCGAACTGCCCGCCGGGTCGCGCGTCGAGGCCGACGTCGCCGCCGACCTCATCGCCACCGGCCCGCTCGGCCAGAGTGTCCTGCGCAACTCCCTCGGAGACCTGCGCCTGGAGGACGTCGGGCCGCTGGAGGCCAAGGCGTCCCTCGGCGCCATCTCGGTCGACCGGGTGACCGGGCCCGCCGAGGTGACCGCCTCCACCGGGGCGATCCGGATCGGAACCATCGACGGCCCCGGCACCGTGAAGAACTCCACCGGTGCCGTCACCGTCGGCGAGGCCACCGGCGAGCTGCAGGTGAAGACCGGCACCGGCGACATCACCATCGGCCGTGTGCTGGCCGACCTCACCATCAGAAGCGCGCACGGCCGGATGCGCGTCGGCGCGGCGGTGAGCGGCACCCTCCACCTGGAGGGCGGCCACGGCAAGGTCGACGTCGGCATCGCCGAGGGCACGGCCGCCTGGCTGGACCTGCACTCCAAGAACGGCGTGGTGCGCAACGCGCTCGACGCCGCCGAAGGCCCCGAGAACTCCGACACGGTCGCCGAGGTGCACGCGCACACCAACTGGGGCCACATCGACGTCCACCGAGCCTGACCCCCGGATCACCTGCGAGGAGCCCCTCATGAGCCATGCCATCACTGCCGAAGGACTGGTCAAGCGGTACGGCGAGGTGACCGCCCTGGACCAGCTCAGCTTTTCCGTCGCCCAGGGAACGGTACTCGCCCTCCTCGGCCCGAACGGCGCCGGCAAGACCACGACGGTGCGGGTCCTGACCACGCTGCTGCGCCCCGACAGCGGCCACGCCACCGTCGCCGGATGCGACGTCGTCCGCGACGCCCGGCGCCTGCGCTCCTACATCGGGCTGGCCGGCCAGTACGCCGCCGTCGACGAGCACCTCACCGGCGCCGAGAACCTGGAGATGATCGGGCGCCTGTACCACCTGGGCGCCCGCCGCAGCAGGGCCCGCGCCCGCGAGCTGCTCGAACGCTTCGACCTGACCGGCGCCGCGGACCGCCCGGTGAAGGGCTACTCCGGCGGCATGCGCCGCCGGATCGACCTCGCCGGCGCCCTGGTCGCCGACCCGCCAGTGCTGTTCCTGGACGAACCCACCACGGGCCTGGACCCTCGCGCCCGCGCCGCGCTGTGGGACACCATCTCCGAACTCGTCGCGGGCGGCGGCACCCTCCTGCTGACCACCCAGTACATGGACGAGGCCGACCACCTCGCCGACCAGGTCATGGTGGTCGACCACGGCCGCGCCATCGCCCGCGGCACCCCCGACGAGCTCAAGGACCGGGTCGGCGGCAACCGCATCGAGCTGACCGTGACCGACGCCGCCGAACTGGACACCGCCCGGCAGGCGCTCGCCTGGGTCGCAGTCGGCCCCATGCGCACCGCGCCGGAGTCGCACCAGGTCACCGTCCCGGTATCGGACGGCCCCGAGGCGCTCCGCCAGGTCCTCGGCAGGCTGGCCGACGAGGGGGTCCAGGTGCGCGACGCCGGGCTGCGCAGGCCCACCCTCGATGACGTCTACCTCACCCTCACCGGGCACCAGGCGACCGGCAACGACCCGCAGGCCCGGGAGGCCACCCGATGAACGCCCTCACCATGCCCCTCGCCGACGGCTGGACGATCGCACGGCGCAACACCCTGAAGATCAGGCGGTCGCCCGACCTGCTCGGCTCCGCGATCATGTTCCCGATCGTGTTCGTGCTGATGTTCGCCTACGTCTTCGGCAGCGTCATCGACGTCCCGGGGATGTCCTACAAGGAGTTCCTGCTCCCCGGCATCTTCGTCCAAGCCGTGATCATGGGGGCGCAGATCACCGGCTACACGCTGACCCTGGACCTGCAGAAGGGGATCTTCGACCGGTTCCGCTCGCTGCCCATGGCCCCCTCGGGAGTGCTGATCGGCCAGACCGTCAGCGATCTTCTGATGAACCTCGCCAGTCTGGTCGTCATGGCGGCGATGGGGCTGA
>NZ_JBFAGB010000102.1:0-3624 GCF_040639875.1 Actinomadura sp. NPDC023710 | reverse complement strand
GGGCGCGGACCGCGGCGTCGTCCGCGGCCATCTCCAGCAGCAGCGGCAGCCGCGCGCGCGCCGCCGGCGCCGGCGCCGTCGATCAAACGATCTTGTGGACCCAGCCGTAGGGGTCGGGACGGGTGCCGTACTGGATGCCGACCAGCTCCTGGCGCAGCCGCATCGAGATCTCGCCGGGCTCGCCGTCGCCGATCGTCCACTCGCGGTCCCGGCCCTTGACCCGGCCGACCGGGCTGATGATCGCGGCGGTGCCGCAGCCGAACACCTCGGTGATCTCGCCGGAGGCGCAGCCCGCCTCCCACTCGTCGATGCTGATCTTGCCTTCCTCGGTGGGGACGCCGAGGTCGGGTGCCAGCTTGAGCATCGAGTCGCGGGTGACGCCGGCGAGCAGGGTGCCGGTGAGCGCGGGGGTGAGCAGCCGGGCCCGGGCGCCGGAGCCGTAGACGAACATGAGGTTCATCGAGCCGACCTCCTCGACCCAGCGGTGCTCCACCGCGTCGAGCCAGACGACCTGGTCGCAGCCCTGCGCGACGGCCTCGGCCTGACCGGCGAAGGACGCGGCGTAGTTGCCGCCGAACTTGGCCTCCCCGGTGCCGCCGGGCGCCGCCCGCGTGTAGTCCTGCGACAGCCACACCGAGACGGGCTTGATGCCGCGCGGGTAGTAGAGGCCGGACGGGGCCGCGATGACCATGAAGAGGAACTCGTGGGCCGGGCTGTTGACGCCGAGCGCGCGGGTGGTGGCGAACATGAAGGGCCGCAGGTAGAGGCTGTGGCCCTCGGTGTCGGGCACCCAGTCCCTGTCGGTGCGGACGAGCAGCTCGACGGCGTCCACGAACAGCTGCTCGGGGATCTCCGGCATCGCCATCCGCTTGGCGGACCGGTTCATCCGCGCCGCGTTCATGTACGGCCGGAAGGTGACGACCGAGCCGTCCGGCTGCTTGTAGGCCTTGAGACCTTCGAAGAGCTCCTGGGCGTAGTGGAACACCTGCGAGGCCGGGTCCATCGGGATCGGCCCGTAGGGTTCCAGCTTCGCGTCGTGCCAGCCGCGCTCGGCCGAGTACCGGATCGTGACCATGTGGTCGGTGAAGTATCGGCCGAAACCGGGATCGGCCATGATCCGCGCGCGTTCGTCGGCGGTCGCGGGCCGCTCGGTGCGCGTGATCTCGAATTCCAGGGTGTCGCTCATCGCGGTCTCGTCCTCTCGCGGATCGCCCAGGCGGCCCCATCGCCGCATCGGCTTCCTAGTCCCCATTGTCCTACTTCGTCTAGACCTGCTCCTCCATGCGCGGCGCATACGGAAAACCGGGCGCGCCGCGAGGGCACGCCCGGTCTGGCCGGAGGCGGCGTGCCCCTAGCCGGATACTCGCTTGGCGATCGCGTCGCCGATCTGGGACGTGGACCGGGCGCCCAGCGCGGCGCGCTCGGCCAGGTCCTCCGAGACGGCCTGCTCGACGCGGCGGGCGCCCTCGCCCTCGCCGACGTGGTCGAGCAGCATGGCGACCGACAGGATCGTGGCGGTCGGGTCGGCCTTGCCCTGCCCGGCGATGTCGGGGGCGCTGCCGTGCACCGGCTCGAACATCGACGGCGCGGTGCGGTCGGGGTTGACGTTCCCGGACGCGGCGAGGCCGATGCCGCCGGCGATCGCGGCGCCGATGTCGGTGATGATGTCGCCGAACAGGTTGTCGGTGACGATGACGTCGTACCGCCGGGGCTGGCTCACGAAGAACATCGTGGCCGCGTCCACATGGCAGTAGTCGGTCGTGACCTGCGGGTACTCCTCGGCGACCCGCTTCAGGGTCCGCTGGTAGAGGTCGCCGGCGAAGGTGAGCACGTTGTCCTTGTGGACGAGCGTGAGCCGCCTGCGCGGCCGCGACGCCGCGACCTCGAACGCGTACCGGATGACGCGCTCGACGCCGTAGGCGGTGTTGACGCTCTCCTGCGTGGCGACCTCGTGTGGGGTGCCCTTGCGCAGGACGCCGCCCACGCCGGTGTACGGGCCCTCGGTGCCCTCGCGGACGACGACCATGTCGATGTCGTCCGGGGTCACGCCGGCCAGCGGGGTGCTGACGCCGGGGAACAGCTTCACCGGGCGCAGGTTGACGTAGTGGTCCAGCTCGAACCGGGTCCGCAGCAGCAGCCCGCGCTCCAGGGTGCCGCTCGGCACGCTCGGGTCGCCGACGGCGCCGAGCAGGATGACCTCCTGCTCGCGCAGCTCGGCCAGGACCGAGTCGGGCAGCGTCTCCCCCGTCCGGTGCCACCGGGCGGCGCCCAGGTCGTAGGAGGTCTGCTCGAACGCGAGGTCGCCGGACACGGCGTCGAGGACCTTCAGTCCCTCGGCGACGACCTCGGGGCCGATCCCGTCACCCGGGATGACGGCCAGACGAATGCTGCGCGAAGCCATGCGCGAACTCTACTGCAAACGTCTCAGTGCTTGGGCTTCCGTCTCACATCGCGGGCATTCAACGCACGAGCCCGCAGTCTCCGCACATGCCGCCCCCAGGGACGCGGTAATACAAGCAGCAGTTGTTCCGGACGAACCCGCGCGACCCGAAGGACCCGGCCCCGGCCAGCGGCTCACGCGCG
The DNA here is from genome assembly GCF_040639875.1 of Actinomadura sp. NPDC023710. Classification (NCBI taxonomy): domain Bacteria; kingdom Bacillati; phylum Actinomycetota; class Actinomycetes; order Streptosporangiales; family Thermomonosporaceae; genus Actinomadura; species Actinomadura sp. NPDC023710. Next base: position 1,041 of record NZ_JBFAGB010000102.1, on the reverse strand, counting down.
AGCAGCGCCCGCACGATCGCGGCCCGCCCGGGATCGGCGCCTCCGACGTTCAGGCTCCCCGCGAGAGCCGAGGCGGCATTGCCCCAGACCAGCCCGTCCGCGAGCTTGACGAAGCCCAGCATCGCCTCCCGCAGCGGCCGCAGCAGCCCGTCCACGACCATGGGATGAACGATCTCGACGGCCTCGGCCACACCCGCCACCCGCCACCCGCGGACATCGGCGAGCCCCAGCATGATCGGCTCACCCGGCGCCCCCCGCCACCGCAACCCCGAAAGATCGGGAACGACCCCGAGGCTCCCCGCGGCAACGACCGGCGACCAGATCCGCGCCGCGAGTCCCTGAAAGAGCAGCGAGGCCGCCACACGGGTCTCATCCGTCCCAAGCCGTCCGGCATGGTCACGGGCGATCTCTCGCAGCGGCCCCACACCCCCGGGGAACGCCCTCCAAACAGCATCACCCGAGACGTCCTCGGTGGCGAGCTCGAAGTAGGGCCCAAGCTCCGCCACGCGCTCCAGCACGCCGGAAACCTCTGAGCCCCTGACTTCGCCCGCCACTTCCCCAGTCTGGCAGGTGCCTATTGCGGTGCCCTCCTCCTTCGGGCCCACGTCGAGCACGAAGGAGAGGGTGAATCAGTCAGCTCTGCGGTCCAGGGCCGTCTGCAGGGCCCGGGCGGCTTCTTCCTGGGCGTCCTCGGCGGGGGCGTTGTTCTGGATCTCGTTCATGATGGGATGCTCCGATCGCTGGGCTGATGGCCAGAGGGGCCGCCGGAGGGCCGTGGTTCGCACGGTCCGGCGCGGCATCGGACTCAGGGCCGGGCAGAGCCTCCGCAGCGGGTGCCGGCCTGCCGATGATCAGGCCCCGCTGCGGCAGCGAAGGATTACCACGAAGCGCCGCATGACTACTGCGAGGCTACCCCCGGTTCGGCGGGTTGTCCCGACCCGTGGCTCAAAATCTCGGCATATGAGATGGGCGGGCGTCCGGCACACCCTGCCTGCTCGTGCCCGACCCGGAGGGCCCGGGACGCGGCCGGATGCTGGAGTC
>NZ_JBFAGB010000101.1:0-3658 GCF_040639875.1 Actinomadura sp. NPDC023710 | reverse complement strand
GACCGACGCCCTGTACTGCGTCACCGAGATCCACACCAAGGACGACATCGACCGGCTGGCCGAGACCCTCCAGGAGATCGCCAAGTGAAGACGGGCCCCACCCCCTCCCCCCTCACCCCCGCCGACGCCAGGATCGGCCCGAAACCCCCGCTGCGCCGGTTCCACCAGGCCCGGTGGGACGAGCCGCTGCTGTTCGAGCTGGGCTCCCCGGGCGAGCGCGGCGTGCTGCCGCCCCTCCCGCAGGTGCCGGCGGACGTCGTCCTCCCGGACGGGCTGCGCCGCACCTCGCCCCCCGCACTGCCGGAGCTGTCGCAGCCCCAGGTGCTGCGGCACTACCTGCGGCTGTCCCAGGAGAACCTCGGCGCCGACTTCAACGTCGACGTCGGCCAGGGCACCTGCACCATGAAGTACAGCCCCAAGGTGAACGACCGGTTCGTCCGCGACCCGAAGGTGGCCGCGCTGCACCCGCTGCAGGACGAGCGGACGGTGCAGGGCGTACTGGAGATCATGTACCGGCTGGAGGGGCTGCTGCGGGAGATCTCCGGCATGGACCGGTTCTCGCTCCAGCCGGGCGCCGGCTCCGCCGCGATCTACACCAACGTCGCGATGATCCGCGCCTACTTCGCGGCGCGCGGGGAGGCCGAGACCCGCGACGAGGTCATCACCACGATCTTCTCGCACCCCTCCAACGCGGCGTGCGCCAGAACGGCCGGCTTCAAGGTCATCACCCTGTACCCGGACGCCGACGGCTACCCCGACATCGAGGCGCTCAGGCGGGCGGTCGGCCCCCGCACCGCGGCCCTGCTCATCACCAACCCCGAGGACACCGGGCTGTTCAACCCGCGGATCGAGGAGTTCGTCCGGATCGTGCACGAGGCCGGCGGGCTGTGCGCCTACGACCAGGCCAACGCCAACGGCATCCTCGGCATCACCCGCGCCCGCGACACCGGGTTCGACCTGTGCCACTTCAACCTGCACAAGACGTTCTCCACGCCGCACGCCTGCGGCGGGCCCGCCGCGGGGGCCTGCGGTGTGAGCGCGGAACTCGCCCCCTACCTGCCGACGCCGACCGTCGAGTTCGACGGCACCCGCTACCGCCTGGACGACGACCGTCCCGAGTCGGTCGGGAAGATCCGGCCGTTCTACGGCGTCGTGCCGAACCTGGTGCGCGCCTACGCATGGATCATGTCGATGGGCGGCGCGGGGCTGCGCGAGGCCGCGGAGGTGGCCGTCCTCAACAACAACTACCTGATGGCGAAGGTGCTCCAGATCCGCGGGGCGTCGGTGCCGTACGCGCCGGGACGGCCGCGGGTCGAGCAGGTCCGCTACAGCTGGGAGCGGCTCGCCGAGGAGACCGGCGTGCACAGCGAGGACATCGGCGTCCGCGCGGCCGACTTCGGCACCCACTACTGGACGAGCCACCACCCGTACATCGTCCCCGAGCCGATGACGCTGGAGCCGACCGAGTCCTACTCCCGGGCCGAGCTGGACGAGTACGCCGCGATCCTCGCCGAGGTGGCCCGCGAGGCCTACGAGGACCCCGAGACCGTCCGGACCGCGCCGCACCGCTCCACCGTGCACCGCGCCCGAGAGGACGTCCTGGACGACCCGGCGACCTGGGCGGTCACCTGGCGCGCGTACCGCCGGAAGATCCTCGGGGAATGAGGTCGCCGATGAGGATCGGGCTGGTGGTGAACCCCGTCGCCGGACTCGGCGGCCGGGTCGGCCTCAAGGGCAGCGACGGCGCCGACGTGCAGGAGAAGGCCCGTGCGCTCGGCGCGACGCCGCACGCGTCGGAGCGCGCCGTGCTCGCGCTGGCGGAACTGCGCTCCCGGCTCGGCGGCCCGTTCGCGGTGCCGACCGCGGGCGGCCCCATGGGCGAGCACGCCGTCCTCGGCGCCGGGCTGATCCCCGACGTCCGGTACCAGCCCGGCGAGCCCACCACGGCGGCCGACACCGTGCGCGCGGCGACCGCGCTCGCGCCGCAGGTCGACCTGCTGCTGTTCGCCGGCGGCGACGGGACGGCGCGCAACGTGCTGGACGCGGTCGGGTCCTCGGTTCCCGTGCTCGGCGTGCCCACCGGGGTGAAGATGCACTCGGCGGTGTTCGGGGCCACGCCCCGCGCCGCCGGGGAGGCGGCCGCCCTGATGGCCGCCGGCGGCGTGCGGATCCGGGACGCCGAGGTGATGGACCTGGACGAGGACGCCGTCCGGGACGGCCGCGTCTCCGCCCGCCTGTACGGCCACGTGCGGGTGCCCGACGTCCCGGTGCGCGTCCAGCAGCGGAAGGTGGGCGGCACGGTGGCCGATCCGTCGTCGGTCGCCGGCATCGCCGCCGGCCTCGCCGAGCGCACCCGGCCGTCCGATCTGCTGGTGCTCGGGCCCGGCACCACGATGCGCGCCGTCGCGGCCGCCCTCGGCGCCCACGTCCCCCTCATGGGCGTCAACGTGGTGGCGGCCGGCGGGGCGGTCGTCGCGGCGGACGTCGCCGCCGCCGAGCTGGAGGCGCTGGTGGACACGGCGCCGGCGTGGATAGCCGTGACTCCGATCGGCGGGCAGGGTTTCCTGTTCGGCAGGGGCAACCAGCAGATCTCCCCCGCCGTGCTGCGCGCCGCCGGCCGCGACCGGCTCGCCGTGGTGGCGACCGAGGCCAAGCTCGCCTCGCTCGGCGGCCGTCCCCTGCTGGTCGACACCGGCGACGAGGACCTCGACGCCGGCCTGCGCGGCCATCTGCCCGTACTGACCGGGCACGGCCGGTTCGCCATGTATCCCGTCCGATGAAAGGCAGAGCGAACGTGAACTCACTCGAAGGCAAGACCGCCGTGGTCACCGGGGCGGCGGGCGGCATCGGGCGGGCCGCCGCGGAGCTGATGGCGGGGCTCGGCGCCGCGGTCGTCCTGGCCGACGTCGACGAGGCGGGGGCGCGGGCCGCGGAGGCCGTCGAGGCCGCGGGCGGCCGGGCCGCCTTCGTGCGCGGGGACGTCTCCTCCGCGGCCGACTGCGCGCGGATCGTCGCCGCCGCGCGGGACGCCTACGGCGGGCTGGACGTCCTGTTCAACAACGCGGGCATCATCCGCCGCTCCACCGTCCTGGAGATCGGCGAGGACGACTGGGACCTGGTGATGGCCGTCAACGTCAAATCGATCATGTTGATGAGCCGGGCGGCGATACCGTTGATGGCCGCCGCCGGAGGCGGCAGTATCATCAACACCGGCTCGGGCTGGGGCATCCAAGGGGGAGCGCAAGCCGTGTCCTACTGCGCTTCCAAGGGCGCCGTGGTGAACATGACCCGGGCCATGGCGATCGACCACGGGCCGCAGAACATCCGGGTCAACTGCGTGTGCCCCGGCGACACCGACACCGGCATGCTCGCCGAGGAGGCCCGCCAGCTCGGCGCCCCGGCGGAGACGTTCTACGCCGACGCGGCGGACCGCCCCCTCGGCCGGATCGGCCGGCCCGCCGACATCGCCGCGATGGTGGCGTTCCTCGCCGGCGACGCGGCCGCGTTCGTCAGCGGGGCCGTCATCCCGGTCGACGGCGCCGGAACGGCCTGACCGTCCGGTCACGGCCTGACCGTCCGGTCACCCCAGGAGAGGAAGACGACAGGATGCCGATCGACCGCCGCCCCCTTCGCGAACAGATCAAGGACGAGATCCTCG
>NZ_JBFAGB010000100.1:0-3829 GCF_040639875.1 Actinomadura sp. NPDC023710 | reverse complement strand
CCGGTGGACGACGAGATCGCCGAGATCGCCGCCGCGGCCGCGCACGCCGCCGCCCTCGGCGGCGCCTTCACCCCCGGTGACTCCCCCAGCCCTCCCTAGGCCGCGGCGTACACCCGCCGCACCAGCGAAAGGACCCGCACATGCGCCAGGACATCGAGTTCATCTCGGCCGGAACGACCGAGGTACGCAAAAGCTTCGACGCCGACCGGCTCGCCCGGTTCAACGGCGAGGCGCCGGCCGAGAGGCAGCGCCGATTCGTCGTCCAGGCCTCGCACGAGATGCGCACACCGCTTGCCGCGCTACGACTGGAGTTGGAAGAAGCCCTGACCAACAGGGACGTCGCCGACCCCTTCGCGGCGTTGAAGGAGGCGTTGCAGAGCGTCGAGCGCTTGGAGAACACGGTGATCGCCCTGCTCTGGTCGCTCCAAAGGGACGCTTCGGAGCGCCCTTAAGCGACTGGTTCATGAAGTCCGACCCAGCGTGGGTGTGGAGCAGGTCGTGGATCCCCAGGTGTGCCCCACCTGTCGCTGCACAAAGTGCGGAACGGCGCCGTCCTCGATCAGGTGGGTGATGTAGGAGTGCCGCAGGTGCGGATGCGGCGCCTCCTCCAAACCCAGCTCATCACGGTAGGCGGCGAACCGTCGGGTGATCTGCGCTTCGGCGACCCAGTCCCAGACCGTCAACACCGTGCGCCGCCGCGGCGGCGACCCCTTGACCGCGTTGCCGTAACGGACGTAACAGGCCCCGTAGCGTCCGAACTCAGGTGCCTTGGGGTTGATCTGGGCGTTCGCGCGTTCGTCGGGGGCGCAGCGCTTGGCGTGTGCGCGGTCGGCGTTCTTTGCGGCTCGGACTTGTCGTGTCTGCGCAACCGGTGACTGGAGTGCCGTCAAATTGATCACCTGGTAGACCTCATGCGCGACGTAGTGCCTGAGGCAACGGACGATTTCCTTGCTCTTGCCCTCGGCCAGGCGCCGGACGATGTTGGTCTTTGGTGCGCTGGTCCATCCGGACGCGGCTCAGCACGATCTCCAAGAGGGCGTGGTGGGCCTGGTCGTTGCCGCCGCAGTTGAAGCGGTCTCGCCCCTAGCTAGGCAACTGCCGGTGGGCAGCGGTGTGGCTCCGGCCATCTAGGCGAAGCTGGCCCCGCTGCGCAGCCGGTGCGGGTTCTCGGCCTTCGGCGCAGGACCGAGCGTCACCCATACCGCTCACCAACATGCACATCACCTCGACGAGCCCTGCGGACCCCGCAACTGGCGGCCCGGCGGCGACCATCGAGCCCGAACCCAACAACGCCGCGGCCGCTTTGAGCGCTTCGGGAATCTGCGAAGCGTGCGGTGGCTCCCGAAACTGGCCCCCGAGACTACGAAGCGCTCATTGGAACACACGAGATCGCACCGCGTACAACACTCTGACCTGCGGAAACTTGGAATGGGCGATACTGGGTTCGAACCAGTGGCCTCTTCGGTGTGAAGCAATTCAGGAGAGTCGATCTAGGTCGATCTGAGTCGAACGGGGAGCCTCTCACCTGCGCGAACGCCCTGCTTGAGTCGCGTTGAGTCGTTGGGAGCCTGATTGCCGTGGCTCCCAAAACTGGCTCCCGTGGCTCCCTGACCGCGGGAGAGCAACCCGTGTCCTTCCGCAACCCGATGATGATGATGCTAACCAGCCGGCATTTGGGACTAGATCTGGTGCGGCGGCAGGGAGGACTCCCGCCGCCTGCTCCTCGGCCAAGCGTCGTCTGACCGAGGGGCGCACCTCCACCGGCAGGGGTCGGCCGACTGTCCCCTGCGGACAGAAAATGCGCGTACCACCTCTGCGACCAGAACGCTGCCGATGTCCCCCGGCAACCGCCACCCGGCTCCGCCATGGCATCGTGGGCCTCTGGCTGCAGGGCTGGATCACCGCCGCCAGCGTCATAAGCGCCCACTAGGACAACAGGTGCCCCACCGCGATCGAACTGGCCCAGCAAGCCTACGACCAGGCAGAATCGCCGCTCCGGCAAGCACATCTTCGACATTCTTGGTCGATCCACCGCAGATCTACTGGATTGCGTCCCCAAGACCAATGTGACGTTCAACGTCTGGGCGGTCTGGGTCCAGGCGGGCGATCCTCACAGATGGCGAGGTCAAGTCCCGGGATCAGTTGCTGATGAAGACCAGGCTGCCCAACGGCACAAGCGACAACGCCTTCAATGCATCCTCGGGGACGGCTACGCTGCCCTGTGTGGTCGCCCGCCCGAAGACCGACCGGTCAGGCCAGCCATGGAAGGCGACCGTGCCCGGGCCACCTCCGATAGTGTCGCGGGCTTGCGAATGTACACCGACGGGAAGGATCAGCGGGCTAGGTCCGGGCTTGGACGGCTTTAGTGAGGCGAGCAGGAACGTGCGGCCGACCGGGGTAGGGGTGGCGGCGGCACCCACCGCAACCTTCCAGCTCCCCGTTGGCTTGTTCGACTTCAGCAGGATGAGCCGCCGATCCGACAGGTCAACCTTAACGACGTAGGGGGTGAAAGCCCCTTGCAGACTGTCGTTTGCGGCAATCCACCCGGTAGCGCCATTAGGGCGGGATGGCAGCAGCACCTGATGCCAGCCAGTTTGGCTGGCGATCACCGGCATCCACGTAGGGCTGTTCAGCTGTGTCACTGGCAGCCGTGCGATCGGAGCGCCGCCTGGCCGTTCGTACACCGTCTGCGGCGTATTGGGATGTAGCACCGTCCCGTCGCCGGGTTTGGACGAGTTACCATCCAGCGGCGCCTTGAGAACCGTCGAATCGGTGGTCGCCTCCACGAGCTTCGAATTGTCGACGCCAGCCCCTTGAGCCCGCCCCCCGTGCGACCCACTGCAGCCGGCCACCGTAAGCATGGCGGCAATCGCCGCGGCGCCCGGCACGACACCAGCCCAGAACCTAAGTCCCACGCCCATCACCCCCTGCGATTCACTGTTAGCAGCAGTTGTATCACACACAGTGATCACCTTGTGAGGGGATCGCCTAGGCGTTTATGCCTGTGGACCGTACCGAAGGGCTTGGCGGGAGGGTCTCAAAAACAGGTGCATGTTCCCTTTTTGGGCGAACGTCCAGTTCGGCAACTAGAGCGAGCAGCCGAGTGGGACGAGGTCCTCACAGTGGCCGGTTTGCACCGTTCGGCCGCGAACGCTCCGCATAAGCTGGGTCTCCTTACCGCGATGCGTAAGTGCGTTATCGGAACCCTCGCAGGACGAAGGGCCCGGCCCATGTTTCTGTAGGCCGGGCCCTTCGCGACCCGCTAAGACCCCATCATGAACCTTCGTCGAGACTCAATTCCTCCACGACGAAAGAACACCATGGTTCAGCTCGGCGGGGCCATCCAGTCGGTCACGGAGTAGTCTCCGGTGACCGGCTTAGGAGCGGGTGCCTGAGGAAGCCCGTTGTGGCACGTTTCAGGCTTTCCGTGAGACTGGCACTGCTCCTGGCACATCTGGCCATGGTCGCCCTTGCCATGGGGCTGGCAGGTTGGCTTCGGCTTGGGCGCCGTCCCCGTCGGCTTCGGCGTGGGCTTCGTTGTCGGTGCCGTCACCGTAGGCGTCGGCGTCGGTGCCGTCACCGTAGGCGTCGGCGTGGGAGCCGTCACCGTCGGCGTAGGCGTCGGTGCCGTCACCGTAGGCGTCGGCGTCGGTGCCGTCACCGTAGGCGTAGGCGTCGGTGCCGTCACCGTAGGCGTCGGCGTCGGTGCCGTCACCGTCGGCGTCGGCGTCGGAGCCGTCACCGTCGGCGTCGGCGTCGGAGCCGTCACCGTCGGCGTCGGCGTCGGAGCCGTCACCGTCGGCGTCGGCGTCGGAGCCGTCACCGTCGG
>NZ_JBFAGB010000099.1:0-4548 GCF_040639875.1 Actinomadura sp. NPDC023710 | reverse complement strand
GTCCATCGAGATGCGTGACACCGACGAGGACGTCTTCCGCGCCGCGGAGGAGCTCGGCATCGACCTCTCCCGCCGCCCGAACGAGGGCGCGATGAGCGTCGACGAGGTCTGAGAACTCAAGGGGAAAACAGTTGCTTGACGTCAACTTCTTCGACGAGCTTCGCATCGGTCTGGCGACCGCCGACGACATCCGCCAGTGGTCGCACGGTGAGGTGAAGAAGCCGGAGACGATCAACTACCGGACCCTCAAGCCGGAGAAGGACGGGCTCTTCTGCGAGAAGATCTTCGGTCCTACCCGCGACTGGGAGTGCTACTGCGGGAAGTACAAGCGCGTCCGGTTCAAGGGCATCATCTGTGAGCGCTGCGGCGTCGAGGTGACCCGCGCCAAGGTGCGCCGTGAGCGGATGGGCCACATCGAGCTGGCCGCGCCGGTCACGCACATCTGGTACTTCAAGGGCGTCCCGTCCCGGCTCGGCTACCTGCTGGACCTGGCCCCGAAGGATCTCGAAAAGATCATCTACTTCGCGGCCTACATGATCACCAGCGTGGACGTCGAGCGGCGCGACCGCGACCTGCCGACGCTGGAGGCCCACATCTCCGTGGAGCGCCAGCAGATCGAGCAGGCCCGCGACGCGCAGGTCGAGGCCCGCCAGCAGAAGCTGGAGGGCGACCTGGCGGAGCTGGAGGAGGCCGGCGCGAAGGCCGACCAGAAGCGCAAGGTGCGCGACGGCGCCGAGCGGGAGATGAAGCAGCTGCGCGACCGCGCGCAGCGCGAACTCGACCGCCTCGACGAGGTCTGGAGCCGCTTCAAGAACCTCAAGGTCCAGGACCTGGAGGGCGACGAGCTGCTCTACCGCGAGATGCGCGACCGGTTCGGCAAGTACTTCGAGGGCGGCATGGGCGCCGCGGCCATCCAGGCGCGGCTGCAGAACTTCGACCTCGACGCCGAGGCCGAGAAGCTGCGCGACATCATCCGCACCGGCAAGGGCCAGAAGAAGGCCCGCGCCCTCAAGCGGCTGAAGGTCGTCTCGGCGTTCCTCAACACCCGCAACAGCCCGCTCGGCATGGTGCTGGACTGCATCCCGGTCATCCCGCCGGACCTGCGTCCCATGGTCCAGCTGGACGGCGGCCGGTTCGCCACGTCCGACCTGAACGACCTGTACCGCCGGGTGATCAACCGCAACAACCGGCTCAAGCGCCTGCTCGACCTGGGCGCTCCCGAGATCATCGTCAACAACGAGAAGCGGATGCTGCAGGAGGCCGTCGACGCGCTGTTCGACAACGGCCGCCGCGGCCGCCCGGTCACCGGGCCGGGCAACCGTCCGCTGAAGTCGCTGTCCGACATGCTCAAGGGCAAGCAGGGCCGGTTCCGGCAGAACCTGCTGGGCAAGCGCGTCGACTACTCCGGCCGTTCGGTCATCGTCGTCGGCCCGCAGCTGAAGCTGCACCAGTGCGGCCTGCCCAAGCAGATGGCGCTGGAGCTGTTCAAGCCGTTCGTCATGAAGCGGCTGGTCGACCTCAACCACGCGCAGAACATCAAGTCCGCCAAGCGGATGGTCGAGCGGGCCCGCCCGGTCGTGTGGGACGTGCTGGAAGAGGTCATCACCGAGCACCCGGTGCTGCTGAACCGGGCGCCGACCCTGCACCGGCTGGGCATCCAGGCGTTCGAGCCGCAGCTGGTCGAGGGCAAGGCCATCCAGATCCACCCGCTGGTCTGCACCGCGTTCAACGCGGACTTCGACGGCGACCAGATGGCGGTGCACCTGCCGCTGTCCGCCGAGGCGCAGGCCGAGGCGCGGATCCTGATGCTCTCGACCAACAACATCCTGAAGCCGTCGGACGGCAAGCCCGTCACCATGCCCACCCAGGACATGGTCATCGGCCTGTACTGGCTGACGACGCAGAAGGACGGCGCGGTGGGCGAGGGTCGCGCGTTCGGCTCGATCGGCGAGGCGATCATGGCCTACGACCGGCACGAGCTGGACCTGCAGGCCCGGATCCAGATCCGGCTCAAGGACGTCCCGCCGCCGCGCGGCTGGAAGGCGCCCGAGGGCTACGAGCCCGGCCGGCCCTACCGGCTGGAGACGACGCTCGGCCGCGCGATGTTCAACGAGACGCTGCCGGACGACTTCCCGTTCGTGGACGACGAGATCGGCAAGAAGCAGCTCTCGGCGATCGTCAACGAGCTGGCGGAGACCTACCCGAAGGTGGCCGTCGCCAACGCGCTGGACGCGCTGAAGAGCACCGGGTTCCACTGGGCGACCAGGTCCGGCGTCACGATCGCGATCGACGACGTCATCACGCCGCCCAACAAGGCGGAGATCCTGGGCGGTTACGAGGCGCGCGCCGAGAAGGTGCAGCGGGAGTTCAACCGCGGCCTGATCACCGACGACGAGCGCAAGCAGGAGCTCATCGAGATCTGGAACAAGGCCACCGCGGACGTCGCGGTGGACATGGAGAAGGCGTTCCCGAAGGCCAACCCGATCTGGATGATGATCCAGTCGGGCGCCCGAGGCAACCCGCTCCAGCTCCGCCAGATCGCCGGTATGCGCGGCCTGGTCTCCAACCCCAAGGGCGAGACCATCCCGCGTCCGATCAAGTCGTCCTTCCGCGAGGGCCTGTCGGTCGTCGAGTACTTCATCTCGACGCACGGCGCCCGCAAGGGCCTGGCCGACACCGCGCTGCGCACCGCCGACTCGGGTTACCTGACCCGGCGCCTGGTGGACGTCGCGCAGGACGTCATCGTCCGCGAGGAGGACTGCGGCACCGACCGCACGATCCCCTTCGAGGTCGCCGACCGCCTGCAGGACGGCACCCTGGTCAAGCTCGCCACCTCGGAGACGAGCCTGGTCGGCCGCACCATCGCCGAGGACGTCGTCGTCGACGGGACGGTCATCTTCCCCGCCGACACCGACCTGTCCGACGCGGTCGTGTCCCGCCTGGTCGAGGCGGGTGTGGAGAAGGTCCGCACCCGCAGCGCCCTGGTCTGCGAGGCCAAGATCGGTGTCTGCGCCGCCTGCTACGGCCGCTCGCTGGCCACCGGCAAGCGGGTGGACGTCGGCGAGGCCGTCGGCATCATCGCCGCGCAGTCCATCGGTGAGCCCGGCACGCAGCTGACGATGCGCACCTTCCACACCGGTGGTGTGGCGGGCGGCGACATCACGCACGGTCTGCCGCGTGTCCAGGAGCTGTTCGAGGCCCGCATCCCCAAGGGTGTGGCCCCGATCAGCGAGGTCGCCGGCCGCGTCAAGATCGACGAGACGGAGAAGGCCCGCAAGGTCGTCGTCGTCCCGGACGACGGCTCCGACGAGATCGCCTACCCGGTGCCGATGCGGTCCCGCCTCCTGGTCAAGGAGGGCGAGTCCGTGGGCGTCGGCCAGCAGCTCATCGCGGGTGCGATCAACCCGCACGAGGTGCTGCGCATCCTCGGTCCCCGCGCCGTGCAGCTCCACCTCGTCCAAGAGGTGCAGGAGGTGTACCGGTCGCAGGGCGTGTCGATCCACGACAAGCACATCGAGATCATCGTGCGCCAGATGCTGAAGCGGGTGAACATCCTGGAGTCGGGCGACACCGACCTGCTCCCGGGTGACCTGGTCGAGCGTCCGATCTTCGAGGAGACGAACCGGAACGTCGTGGCCGAGGGCGGAGTCCCCGCCGCCGGCCGCCCCGTCCTGATGGGCATCACCAAGGCCTCGCTCGCCACCGAGTCGTGGCTGTCGGCGGCGTCCTTCCAGGAGACGACCCGGGTGCTCACCGAGGCCGCGATGCACGCCAAGAGCGACCCGCTGCTCGGCCTCAAGGAGAACGTCATCATCGGCAAGCTCATCCCGGCCGGTACCGGCATGCCGCAGTACCGCAACGTCCGGGTCGAGCCGACCGAGGAGGCGAAGGCGGCGGTGTACTCCGTCGGCTCCTACGACGACGGCGCCGAGTACGCCTTCGGGCAGGGCTCCGGCGAGGCCGTCCCGCTGGAGGAGTACGACTTCGGTCAGTACAACCGCTGAGTCGGCTGACACGCGCCGGCGAAGCACAAGGTGAGGCCCCTTCCGGATTCCGGAAGGGGCCTCACCCGTTCCCGGGCACGATGAGGCCGGGGCGGGCCTGCCCGGATCCGGCAGTCCTTGCCAGCAGTGGCTCCGGTGCCGACTGGCGTCGTCCACCTCCTCTGGGACGGTCTCCTGTGTGAAGTCCCGCTTGCGGGAGCCAATCGAAACACCAGAGGGAGACGTAATGCGCGAACGCGTGACGTCCCAGAGCAGCGACCCCCGGGCCGCCGCTTACGAGGCGCTGGAGACGGCCAACGCCACCAGCCAGACGGTGGACCTGGAGGTCAGCGGCGAGGTCGTCGAGGGCATCCACTCCACGGAGCTGATCGTCGCGGTCAGCCCGGGTACCTCCCCGGACGCCGTCGCGAACGACCTGCGCGCGGAGGCGCGGAGGCAACACGCCCAGGACGAGCAGCGGTGAGCTGATCACCGTTGACGTGAAGCGGGGGCCGGGCCGCCCGGGCCCCGAGCCCAAGGTGATGGTCCAAACCACGCCCCCCCC
>NZ_JBFAGB010000098.1:0-5158 GCF_040639875.1 Actinomadura sp. NPDC023710 | reverse complement strand
CCTGGCCGTGCCATCGAGAAGCGGCACCGTTCATCGATGGCCAGGGCACCGTTTGATGATCGACGGGGCAGATATTTTGTCGAGTTCGGGAACCAGCCAGGGCCGTCAGTAGCCGGTGGAGTGTAGGAGAGCCCAGGCGCCCCAGCCGGCTTCGGCTTCGGTGGCGTGCCAGACTGTGACCCTCACCGGCGCCTGCATGTACGTGCTGGCGGTCATCGAGCACCACACCCGCCGCGTCCGAGTCTTGGGCGCCACCGCTCATCCGACCGCGGTGGGGGTGACGCAGGCGGTGCGGAACCTGGTCATGGACCTGGAGGACGCGGGTTGCCGGGCACAGTTCTTGATCCGCGACCGGGACGGCAAATTCCCCGACCTGTTCGACGCGATCCTTGCCGATGCCGTCATCGACGGTGCTCACCGAGGTTCGGATGCCCAGGATGAACGCGTTGACGGAACGGTGCGTGCAGACCTCCCGCCGGGAGTTCCTCGACCGCACGCTGATCTGGAACCAGCGGCACCTGCTCCACGCCCTCCGCGAGTTCGAGACCTTCTACAACCAGCATCGGCCTCACCAGGGCATCACCAACGCACGCCCATTGAACCCGCTGCCTCCACCGATCACCGAACCAGACCAGATCGCCCACCTGAACATCCGAAGAAGACAACGGCTGGGCGGAATCCTCAATGAGTACGAACATGGCGCTTGACCTGCATGGATGAAGTCTTCGGCAGGGACAGGATTGCCGACGCTTCTCGAGGTGGGCCGGCCGGCGACGGGGGCCACGGGCGACCGGCTGAGCCGCGGGGTGGCCGGCCCGTTGCCGTCCACCCCCGACTCCTCGCCGTCGCCTTGGCGCGACGCGCCGCGGTGAAGTGCCGCGAGCGTCGACCGGTTGCCTATCTGCCGGCGCGCTCGGTTGTCGCGAATCGCTGGGAGCGGCGGTTTCGTGCGGGACGGCGGTTACGCCCGGCCCCGCTGTCTCGCCGTCCTTCGGAGGCCGGAGCGGACATGGTGATGGGGATGCCGGAGGGCGGTCGGGCACCGGTGATGCGGTTGAGTTCGGGATCGCCGGACCGCACCCGCGCGGAGCGCGGCGTGATGCCGGCCGTCACCATCATCCGGTCCATCTCACGGCGCTGCCTGGGCAGCACCAGGGTGACCACGGTGCCGGACTCGCCCGCGCGTGCAGTGCGGCCGCCTCGGTGCAGGTAGTCCTTATGGTCGTTGGGCGGGTCGACGTTGACGACCAGATCCAGTCCATCGACGTGGATGCCGCGCGCGGCCACGTTCGTGGCGACCAGGACGGAGACGTCTCCGTTGCGGAACTGCTCCAGAGTACGGTTGCGCTGCGGCTGGGACTTGCCTCCGTGCAGTGCCGCTGCGCGTACGCCGCTGCTCAGGAGGTTGCGGGTCAGCCGGTCGGCGGCATGCTTCATGTCGACGAACATGATGACGCGGCCGTCGCGGGCGGCGATGTGCGTGGTGGCATCCTGCTTGTCCGCCTCCGTGACGTGCAGCAGGTGGTGCTCCATGGTGGTCACCGCTCCCGCCGACGGATCGACCGAGTGGACGACCGGGTCGGTGAGGAAGCGCCGGACCAGACGGTCGACATTGCGATCCAGCGTCGCGGAGAACAGCATCCGCTGACCACCTGGGGCGACCTGGTCGAGCAACGCGGTGACCTGCGGCAGGAAACCCATGTCGGCCATTTGGTCCGCCTCGTCCAGGACGGTGGTGCGTACGTGCTCCAGGCTGCAGGCGCCCCGGTTGATCAGGTCCGTGAGCCGTCCCGGGGTGGCGACCAGGATCTCCGCGCCGCGATGGAGGGCGGCGGCCTGCCGGGAGATCGATACGCCGCCGACAACGGTGGCCGACCGAAGCTTGAGCGACTGGGCGTAGGGCATGAGGGCGTCGGTGACCTGCACGGCCAGTTCGCGAGTCGGTACGAGCACCAGGGCCAGCGGCTTACGCGGCTCGGCGCGCCGACCGGCGCTTCGGGCGAGCATCGCCAGGCCGAAGGCGAGGGTCTTTCCCGAGCCGGTACGTCCACGGCCGAGGACATCGCGGCCGTTCAACGCGTCCGGAAGCGTCGAGGCCTGGATGGCGAACGGCTCCGCCATCCCCTGTCGAGTCAATGTGGACAGCAGGGCCGCCGGCATTTCCAACTCGGCGAACGACGCGGCCGGAGGCAGCGGCGGCGTGGAACTGACGGGAAGCGCGAAGTCGTTCTGCCGCCGGGCGGCCGGTTGGCGCGAGGCCCTGGTAGGCGAGTGAGAGAAGCGACGTTGAGACGGACGGGTGCCATGGGTCATGTGCAAGGCCTTCCTTGAAGTGGGCACGTTTCGAGGAAGACTCCACAGCCCGTGGCCGGAGCGATCGCAAGAACGAACCAAAGTGAACCGCGAAGCAACACCGAAGCCGAAAAGGGCGTCGCGTGATACCGCGGAAGGCGGCTGAAGGACGGGCTCTGGGCTGAGCGGTGCTGTGCAGCCGAGAACCCGCAGCCGAGTACTCGGGGGAGCCGAATGGCGGAACGCCGTAGAAGGGCTACACCCCTGAAAGCTCAGACGCGGGCACCGACAGGAAGACTGTCTCCTGCCGGCAGGCGGGGTGCCGGGCTCAGGTGTGGGCCCGGCACTGCACTGTTCGGTTCTCAGGCGGGAACGATGTTCTCCGCTTGCAGGCCCTTCTGGCCCTGCGTGATGTCGAACTGGACCTTCTGGCCCTCCTGGAGCTCACGAAAGCCCTGAGCCGCGATGTTGGAGTAGTGCGCGAAGACGTCGCTGCCGCCGCCGTCCTGCTCGATGAAGCCGAAGCCCTTTTCCGCGTTGAACCACTTCACGGTGCCGGTGGTCATACTCGTCCCTTCCGAAAGGCAATTACGGAGCCCACACTTTGTGAGCCACGCGTCGCCGTAATGACCCCATCCGGACGGACTACCGGGGAAACAGAAAATGCGCCTGAGGTGAGTACCAGCAGGCGCACATAAGCTCATGGGAACCACAACTGCAACTACCGCCACGTTACCACCGGTGGATGGATCAGACAACATGCCGGGCGGTGTCCGGCCGACGTGCTCCACTGGCTCGCCGTCCGATCGGAGCCAGATGACCAGATAGGTCGTCCAGGGCGTGGCGGATCGCGGTGCGCTCGGGCCCTGGGGGAAGGGCGCGGCGGGCGGTGTGCAGGGCGCGGGCGACGGCGGCCTGCCCGACCTCGAAGAAGGTGCGGCCGCGGCCGCTCCGGTTCCGCGGGGCCGGTCACGGCGGCTCGGCGGACACCTCAACTCACGCCTCAGACCGACACCGGCATGGAACGCTGAGTCGGCTACCTGCCCCACCTGATGAGCCTCGAGGTCAGGCCCGGCCGGAATAGCCAGCGGTTCTCCCGCTGGCAATCGCTGCCCATGCGCTTTGCTTCTGGGGCGCCTGTTGACTTGCGGTTCCTGTGCGGGCGGGCCAAGGGGGCGTGGCGGGCCGGTGCGGTCTGGTGTCTACAGTGGCCGGCATGGGTGTTTACACTCCTGCGGGCAAGGATCTGTCGGCGGCTGTGTGGGCGACTCTGGACGCCGCAGGTCTCAAGGGCCTGGACGTCGCCGAGGCCGCGCAGTGGCCCGACACCTTCGATGGCGGGTTCCGGCTGAGCGGCCGGGGCGACCAGGTAGAGGTCTTTCACTCCCTGGACGCCGAGTACGCCCGGGCTCATCCCGACGCCCGGCACGACCGGATCACCGCGGTGATGTTCAGCACGATCGCTGACATCCTGCTCGCCGCCGGGTTCGGCTTCACCGCGCAGCCGGACGACCGCATCACCGACACCAACCGGCACAGTCCGGTCCTGCTGGTGCACTCCCACACCCCCGCACACTCCTGACCTCCCACCATCGCCGTCCTGGTCACCGGGGCTCCTCCTGCCGGCCCCCGCCGCCGACTGCCGTCTCAGAAAGTGGTCTGCGATGCCGGAACACCGGCCCCATCTACCCGCGGACGGCGGGCCCCTGGACTTCAGCGTGCCGGCCGATGGGCTGATCCGCTGCGCGTTCACTGTCAGCATGGACTTGCAGCAGGACCTCGCCCGGCTCAGCTCACACGACGGCGACGACCATCTGCCCCGGCGGCAGCGCGACGGCAAGCCCGGTCAGCCTGCCGCAGCGGCGCCGGCCCCACCGACCACGACCTCCACACCCCGATAAGAGACTCCGTGCCGCCCCCGTGGCCGAAGAGAAATCGTTCATCACCCACCGTGGCTACCAAGAGTAGTGCCGACGTCGCAATCAGGCCCGCCGCCATGGGGGAACTGAATGATGGAACGGACAGCGGAGACAACAGCACAGCTCAAGATGATCCAGCCACAGTTTGTGCACGGTGGTTCGGGGCTTCAGGTCGCTGGGCCCGTGCCGTCGGATCCTGCGCCGCACCGGCCTGGACCAGCACATCAACGTCACCGCCACCCTGGACCACGCCATCACCCCACCTCACCTGCTGAAACCGCCGCCGGGGCCCTCAACGCGGCCCCTGGCGCAGGTCCGCCCTCCGGGCCGTCAATCGCATCAGCTGACCTCCGAAAATCTCTGCCAGTCGAGATAGATTTTCGCGGCGGGTTGGGGTACTGTTCCTGTCATCGAAGAGGAACAAGTCCAGCAGACGCGGCAGAGGACGAACTGCCCGTACAGATGGATGACGCGGGCCGGGCGTGCCGGGGTCACAGCAGTGGAAGGGACTCCGGCAGCTGGCCTCGCAGGAGGCGGCCAACGGGCCGCCGGCAGTACGAACGCAAGTGTCAACAACTCAGGTAATGCAGGCAGGGAAGACACGGAAGGAGGGTCTCGGCACCATCGGGATCGCCCGCCAGCGGCTCCAGTCACGTCGCGCGGGAACCGCAGCCCCACAGATTGGACGGTGGTCTACGGTCACGCATCCGCGATCCCCGCGCCCCCGCCTGTGGCGGTCGGCGTGGACAAAGACCGGCCACAGCGCCGGATAGATGGTGTTGTACCTCATGGCCCCGGCGCCGCCCTTTGGCGCCGGGGCCCGTCGTTTCCCCCGAGCGCATCCTGCACCCACACCCCAGCGACAGTACGGAAGGTTTTGTGAGAGCACCTCAGCCGGTTCGATCCGGCACCCACCCAGCGCACCACGACCCGCATTCCGCCCAGCC
>NZ_JBFAGB010000097.1:0-5281 GCF_040639875.1 Actinomadura sp. NPDC023710 | reverse complement strand
AGCGGCAGCTCCTCCGGCAGCCCCGCCAGCGCCTCGCGCCAGTACGCGATCTGCTGCGAGATCAGGCTGCCGGGATCGTCCTCGGAACCGAACAGCTCGCGCTGCCAGAGCGTGTAGTCGGCGTACTGGACGGGCAGCGGCGCCCATTCCGGCTCGCGGCCCTCCGCTCGCGCCGCGTAGGCGAGGATCACGTCGCGGGCGAGCGGCGCCATCGACCAGCCGTCCGCCGCGATGTGGTGCAGGACGAGCATGAGGACGTGCGTGCCGCCGCCGAGCGCGAACAGGCGGGCCCGCAGCGGCGGCTCCACCGACAGGTCGAAGCCCTGTCCGACCGTCGCGGCCAGCGCCGCCGGCAGCGCGCTCTCCTCCACCTCCGCGACGTCGAGGCGGGGGCGGGCGTCGGCCGGGCCCAGGACGAGCTGGCGGGCGGTTCCGGAACGGTCGGGGAAGATCGTGCGAAGCGGCTCGTGGCGCGCCACGACGTCGGCCAGCGCGGCGCGCAGCGCGGCGAGGTCGAGGGCGCCGTCCAGGCGCAGCGCGATCGGCATGTTGAACGTCGCGGGGGCGCCCTCGAACCGGTTGAGGAACCAGAGCCGCTGCTGCGCGTACGACAGCGGGACGACGTCCGGACGCTCGGCCCGGACCAGCGGCGGGCGGACGTCACCGGCGGCCTCGGCGAGCCGCTCGGCGAGGCCCGCGACGGTCGGCGCCTCGAACAGCGCCCGGACGGGCAGCTCGGCGCCGAGCGCGGACCGGATCCGGCTGACGAGGCGGGTCGCGGTGAGGGAGTCGCCGCCGAGGTCGAAGAAGCCGTCGTCGACGCCGACCCTCGGCACGCCGAGGATCTCGGCGAACAGCCCGCAGAGGATCTCCTCCTGCGGCGAGCGCGGCGCGCGGCCGGCGGCGCCGGCGTCGGGGGCGGGCAGCGCGGCCCGGTCGAGCTTGCCGTTCACGGTGAGCGGCAGCGCCTCCAGGACGGTGAACGAGGGGACCATGTGGTCGGGCAGCCGCTCGGCCGCGTACCGCCGGACGGCGGCGGCGTCGACGTCCGGCCCGACGAGGTAGGCGGCGAGGCGCCGGTCGCCCGGCCGGTCCTCGCGGACGACGACGGCGGCCCGCGCGACGCCCGGGCATCCGGCGAGAACGTTCTCGATCTCGCCGGGCTCCACCCGGAAGCCGCGGATCTTGACCTGGTCGTCGGCGCGGCCGAGATACTCCACCGTCCCGTCCGGCCGCCACCGGCCGAGGTCACCGGTGCGGTACATGCGCTCGCCGGGCGCGCCGAACGGGTCGGCGACGAACCGCTCGGCGGACAGGCCGGGCCGGTCGTGGTAGCCGCGCGCGAGCTGCACGCCCGCGAGGTACAGCTCGCCGGGGACGCCGGCCGGGACGGGCTGGAGCGCGCGGTCCAGCAAGTAGGTCCGGGTGTTCCGGTAGGGGGCGCCGACGGTCGGGCGCCCGCTGCGGGCGACCACCGCGTTCATGGTGTCGATGGTCGACTCGGTGGGCCCGTAGAAGTTGCGCGTGGTGAGCCCGGGGACCGCGCGCAGTTCCGTCCACAGGTTCTCGCTGATCGCCTCGCCGCCGAGGAGGAGCTGCGAGGGCAGGTGCCGGCCGTCGGCGTCCAGGAGGCCCGCCTCGCGGAGCGAGGTGAAGTGCGACGGGGTGGTGTTCACCAGGTCGATCCGCGCGCGCGCCACGTACGCGGTGTAGGCCTCCACGTCGCGGCGGGTCTCGTCGTCGACGAGGTGCAGCTCGTGGCCGTACGTCATCCACAGCAGGCCCATCCAGGACGTGTCGAACGAGAACGACGCCAGGTGGGCGAACCGCATCCGGCGGCCGCCGGCCGCCTCGATCGCAGGGTCGAAGAACGCGTCCCGGTGCGCCTCGAAGTAGTTGAGCACGGCCACGTGCGGGACGGTCACGCCCTTGGGGCGCCCGGTGGATCCCGAAGTGTAGATGACGTAGGCGGCGTTGTCCGCCCGGAGGCTCCGGATCCGCTCGCCGTCGGAGGGGTCGTGGGAGGGCCGTCCGGCGGCGTCCGGGAAGTCGCCGGCGGTGATGGTCAGCGCCGGGCGGCAGTCGTCGAGCGTGGAGGCGATGCGGTCGGCCGGGTACTCGGGGTCGACCGGCACGTACGCGGCGCCGGCCTTCAGGACGCCGAGGATCGCGACGACGATCTCGGGAGTGCGCGGCAGGACGAGCGCGACGCGGTCCTCGGGGCCGACGCCCCGGGCGATCAGCTCGTGGGCGAGGCGGTTGGCGCGCGCGTTCAGGTCGGCGTAGGTCAGCCGGGCCTCGCCGCAGACGAGGGCGGTGTCGTCCGGGGTGCGGGCGGCCTGCGCCTCGAACAGGGCCGGGAGGGTGCCGGACGGGACGTCGGCGGCGGTGTCGTTCCAGGCGGCGAGGGCCGCCCGACCGGCGTCGCCGGCGAGGTCCACCGCGCCGATCACCTGGTCCGCGTCCTCGGCGAACGCCTCCAGGAAGCGGCGGACGCGGGCGAGCAGCGCCTCGACGGTGGGCGCCTCGAAGACGTCGGGCCGGTAGTGCAGGCGGAGCGAGAGGCTCTCGCCGGGGACGGCGACGAACGACAGGGGGAAGTGGGTGGCGTCGTAGGAGTCGGCCGCGGCGATGCGGACGCCGTTGAGGGGGCCGTCCATCGAGGACGGGTCGAACGGGTAGTTCTCCAGCACCGTCATCGTGTCGAACAGCGCGCCTCCGTGGCCCGCCGCCCGCTGGATGTCGGTGAGGCCGAGATGGTGGTGGGCGAGGAGTTCGGTCTGCTCGTCCTGGAGCCGCTCCATCAGCGCGCCGAGCGGCTCGTCCAGCCGGTACCGGACGCGGACCGGCAGCGTGTTGATGAACAGCCCGATCATCTGCTCGACGCCCGGCAGCTCGGGGGGACGGCCGGACACGGTCGCGCCGAACACCACGTCGCCCGTGCCGAGGAACCGTCCGAGGACGAGTCCCCAGGCGCCCTGCAGGACGGTGCTCAGCGTGACGCCGTGGCGGCGGGCGGCGCGGGTGAGGCGGCGGGTGGTGCGCTCGTCCAGCCCGGTGATCGTGCGCTCGGGGGGTTCGGGGGCGCGGGCGGCGGCCGCGGGGGCGACGAGGCTGGGCTCTCCGACGCCGTCCAGGGCGCGGCGCCAGGCGTCCTCGGCGGCGTCGCGGTCCTGTTGGGAGAGCCAGGCCAGGTAGTTCTTGTAGGGGGTGACGCGCGGCATCCCCGCGTCGTGGCCGCCCTGCATGTACAGCAGGAACAGCTCGGTCGCCATGATCGGCGTGGACCAGCCGTCCAGCAGGATGTGGTGGTTGGTGAAGATCAGGCGGTGGCTCTCAGGGCCCGTGCGGACGAGGACGAACCGCAGCAGCGGCGGCGCGGTCATGTCGAAGCCGCGCGCCCGTTCCCGCAGCACGACGGCGTCGGCCTCGGCGCCGGCGGCGGTGACCTCCTCCCACGGCAGCTCGACGGTGCGCGGCACGACCTGCACGGGCCGCGACAGGTCCTCGTGCCAGAACGCGGCGCGCAGGTTGGGGTGGCGGCGCAGCAGCGTCGCGGCGGCGGTCCGCAGCGCGGCGACGTCGAGGGGGCCCTCCAGGTCCAGGACGAACTGGGCCGTGTAGACGTCGCCGTCGCCGGCGTCGAAGAGGGCGTGGAAGAAGAAGCCCTGCTGCAGCGGCGACAGCGGCAGGATGTCCTCGAGGTCGCCCCGGTTCACTTCTTCTGCCTCCACGCGGTCTGCAGCTTGTCGATCTCGCCCTGGTCCAGGTCCACCAGCAGGTCGGACGGGGTGAATCCGCCGGCCGCGCCGCCGGCGACGTCCGCTACGAGGCCGCGCAGCGCCGCGAACCAGCCCTCGGCCAGCTCCCGGACGTCGGCGGAGTCCAGCAGCCCGCCGGGCCACGTCCAGGTCGCCGACAGCACCGGGCCCGCGGGCAGGTCCCGGGTGAGGGCGTTGACCTCCAGCGCGTGCGCCATCGGCATGCGGGGGTCCTCCCCGGCCGGCAGTTCCTCCGGGGCGAGCGTCCAGTCGCCTCCGTCGCCGCCGTCCGCGACCCGGCCGAGGTAGTTGAACGCGATCTGCGCGGGCGGGACCTCGGCCAGCTCCTCGTCCCCGTCCACGTGGCGCAGCAGCCCGTAGCCGAGGACGTCCGGGACGGCGCGCAGCTGCTCCTTCACCTTCTTGACGGCCGCGCCGCCGGTCGCGCCGCCCGCGTCCAGCCGGACGGGGTGGATCGAGGTGAACCAGCCGGCCGTGCGCGAGACGTCCACGCCCGGCACGGAGTCCTCGCGGCCGTGGCCCTCCAGGTCGACCAGCACGCCGGTGCCGCGCCCGCCGCGGCGCCTGCGCCACTGGGCGACGGCGACGGCGAGGCCGGTGAGCAGCACGTCGTTGGCGTGCCCGTGGAACGCGGCGGGCACGTCGGTGAGCAGCGGCCCCGTGACGTCGGCGGGCAGGTCGAGGGTGAGCGAGCGGGCGCGGGCCGCGATGTCCGCGCGCGGGTCGAGCGGGCGGTCCGCGAGCCTGTCGGGCGGGCCGTCGACGATGTCGAGCCAGTCCTCCAGGTCCTGCCCGCCCCGCTCGGCGGCGGTGAGCTTCTGCGCCCAGCGGCGGAAGGACGTCCCGACCGGCTGGAGCTCTCCCCCGGCCCAGGCGGTGACGAGGTCGGGGAGCAGGATGCGCCAGGTCACGCCGTCCACGACCAGGTGGTGCAGGACGACGAGGAGGCGCCCCTGCTCGCGGTCCGCGTCGAACCAGACGAGCTGCGCGACCGTCCCGGCGGCCGGGTCGAGGCGGTCGCGGGCGGCGGCGGCCTGCTCGGCGACGACGGCCTGGACCTTGTCGCCGTCCAGGCCCGCGACGTCGACGCGGGTGAGGAGGGCGGCGGCGTCGGCCGAACCCGGCGGGCGGACGACCGGCTGCCACCGGCCGCCGTCGGCGTCCAGGCGGAGTCGCAGGACGTCGTGGTGGTCGAGCAGGGTCGCCAGCGCGGCGGTCAGCCGCTCCGTGCCGAGGCCGGGCGGGGTGCGCAGCAGCATCGCCTGGTGGAAGCCGCTGATGAGCGACGCGTCGCCGTCCGCCCGGTCGCGCAGCCAGGCGATGATCGGGGTGATGGGGACGGGGCCGACCCCGGCACCCGGCGCCTCCGCTTCGATCTCCTCGCCTTCGCCGACCGGTGCGGCGGTGGCGGCGAGTTCTTCGACGGTCTGGTGCTGGAAGACCTCGCGGGGAGTGATGACCAGGCCGGACTGGCGGGCGCGTGAGACGAGCTGGATCGC
>NZ_JBFAGB010000096.1:0-7508 GCF_040639875.1 Actinomadura sp. NPDC023710 | reverse complement strand
AGCGCCGCCAGCAGTGCCCGGTCCGGAGCGGTGAACCGCACCCGCGTCCCGGCCAGTTGGCGCTCCAACACGGCGACCTGATGCCGCAACACCAGGATTTCGGTGTCCTTCTCCTGATCGGTCATCGGGAGCACGCGGAGGGCCGCGAAGGTGTTCGCCACGGTCAAGTAGGCCAATCGCAACAGCACAGCCACCCATCATCCCGCGGCAACCGCCTCGCCGCGGCCTGTCCTTGCGACTGACCAAGCCCCATGTCGGAGCCCCCGCCCTGCACCTCTCACCTGCACGGATGTAGTTTTCGGCAGGCACAGGGGCGCCGACGAGGAGGCCCCCTTTTTATCCGTAGGTTGTGGGTTCGAGTCCCACGCGACCCACCACCGCTGACCAGGGGAAACGCGAGTTTGTCCGGCTTGTCCGCCGCCCGCTTCGCCCTACTTCGTCCCCCATGTCGGCTCCAGGGCGGCTCGACGGCCCGATCCGGGCCCCAGTTCCCCCTGGTCGCACTTCAAGGCCCGGCAGCCCTCACACAGTCAAGCCGGTCATACCGCCTTCAGAACCGACGGCCATGACCACCAGCGCAGTCAGCAACGCAGCTTTGCAGGGGCCTCCCATAAGCTGAGTCATGGAGACCACGGCACGGGGTCCAGAACACGACGCGGGCGATGGCACGCCTCTCCCGCCCTCGACTCATACGCGCTAAGCCAACAACCCGACACGCCCTCCAAAGAGGCTCGGCCGCCACACCAAGCAAGATCATCACATCGGCACCCACGGCCATGATCACAAACCAACCGAATGAAAACCGACGCCCTCACTAACAGCATCGCAGGCCAGCAAGTGTCGGCCCCGCGCACGCGGGGATGGTTCTGGACGGCGCGAGTCGGCGCCTGCAGAACTAGGGCATGCCGCTCCTCGCCGGGAGTCTTCCCGGCATAGCGGACAAGCGCGCCGCAGATGAGCCCGCTGCCGGGCAGCCGAGAGGTAGCGCGGTTCAGACACCGAAGGGCCGCGGCCCCGCCCAGCACAGGGCCGAAGTGGCATAACACCGTCTCCACGCTTAGAGGGGGTTGACAAGGATCCCACCTGTCGTGGCGACTGCGGGCCGGCTGACGCAGGCCTGTTAACGACACGCTGTAGCACGAAGCTGAAGCGTGGAGCCCGGTCGGCCGCGGTCCACCGGGCTCGGCCCGTTTTGGGCCGCCCTCCAAAGCCCAGACGTGAGAGCTGTCGATCACCGCCCTGGACCAGTCGAGCTGCTTGGCGGCGCGCAGTTCCTCGAGCAGAAGACGGCGCAGCCGCTCCCAGACGCCTGCCTGGTGCCATTCGGCCAGCCGACGCCAGGCCCGCACAACACCCGGCGGTCATCCAGCCGCTTCCGTCCGGCGTGGCGCTTGCGGCGCTCCGCCTTCGGCAGCAGCGGCTCGATCCGCTCCCGCGGCTGTCGGGCACGATCCATGGGGGTTGTTCGCCCTTACGCACCCGCCCACACCACACCCGGAAATCACTGCATGTCGCGCCACATGCACATTCTTTATGACCTCTACGCCGCCCGATCCTTCCGAACGTCCCCGCGAGGGCGCCGCCGCAGCATTGCTGGCGGGGCGGGCGGCGTGGGGGCACAGTGCTGCAAATGTGAGAACACGTTACAGTTTCTGGCATGGGCACAGTCACTTGGGACGCGCCGGACGGCGACCACCCCGCGCGCCGGGCGGTACGCGCGGCGATGGCCGCGGCCGCGGGCGGGCGCAAGCAGGAGTGGCTCGCGCTGTTCGCCCCGGACGCCGTCATCGAGGACCCCGTCGGCCCCTCGATGCTCGATCCCGAGGGCAAGGGGCACCGGGGGCCGGACGGGATCGAGCGGTTCTGGGACGAGAACATCGCCCGGGTGCGCACGTTCCACTTCCGGGTGAGCGACTCGTTCGCCAACGGCCCCGCCTGCGCCAACGTCGTCACCATCACTGCGACGCTGGACGGCGGGACCACCACGACGATCGACTGCCTGACCGTCTACACCGTCGATGACGACGGCCTGATCACCTCGTTCCGCGCCCATTGGGAACCGGACCGCGTAATGGCCACCCTGACCTCCCCGCAAGACGCAGGGAAGCGGCTTCAGGGCCATGCGCACTCCCCCGCACCGTAGCGGCTCCCCACGCCAGCGGTCGTGCTGTACACCGCCGAGCTGACGGTCGCGCTCGCAGTCATGCTCACCGCGGTCTTCGTCCCGCCCCGCGGTGAACGAGCGCGCTTTCCGGCTGCTGCACTGGATGACCGGCCACCCCGAACCGGCCCACCCGGCCCCTCAACAGTGCGCATGCCGAAAACTACGTCCGCGCAGCTCAAGCAGAATGCTCGTACTCGTTGAGGATTCCGCCCAGACGTCGCCTTCTTCAGACGTTCAGGTGGGCGGTCTGGTCTGGTTGGCTGATCGGCGGAGGCAGCGGGGGGCGGTGTGCCGCTGGGGGTGCGACGCGCGACCCGGTCGTCGCGGGCGGCGGGGGGAAGGACTCCGACCACATCGTCGTCGTCCCGGCCAGCTGGGCGAAGATGAATTCGGCAACGTCAGACGGGCACGAGTGCGTGCTGGCCGTGCGGGGGGCCGGTGACCTGGTGCGCGAGAGCGCGGTGCTCGGCAGCCAGGACCGAGCGGCGACCGTGACGGCGCTCACCGCGGTCCGCGGCCTGGTGGTCCCGGCCGCCCGTTTAACCGCGTACCTGGACGCCCATCCGGCGACGTGGTGCTGGTCACCGGCACGTTCGTGCAGCGGCTGGACGACGCGGACCGGCGGGTGCAGGCGAACGTTGCACATGCCGAAACTCCATCCGTGCAGATCGGGCCAGGCCGCTGGCAAGGGATCCGCCAGATCGTCAACGCCCCATTTCGTCTCCATGTCGGCTCCAGGGCGGCTCGCGGGCACGCCCCGGGCCTGGCCACCCTCGTTTTCCAGCGGTGGCTCCCGGCACCCCAGGCCGTCGGCGGGAGGTGAGCCAAACCGTTGAAACGAAATCTGCGGCCTGGACCAGGTCTTCATCGCCCTGTGACTGCCCTAGGGTGGCAGGTTCAGGGCTGTTCTGCGGGTGGAGGTGGGCGGGATGACCGCGACGCCGGATGGGTCACCGCGTGGGGCGAGGCTGAGCGTGAATGTCGCGTCGGCTGGGCCGTGGGTGACGGTCGAGTTGTGCGGGGAGTTGGACGTGGCCACCGCTCCGGCGTTGCTCGACCGGGTCGGCCTGCTGATCGCGCAGGAGACGCCGCCGCGTATTGCGCTGCAGTTGTCGCAGGTGAGTTTCTGCGACTCCTCGGGTGTCAACGCGTTCATCCGGCTGTGGAAGCGCGTCAGTGCCGTTGGTGGTGAGCTGGTGGTGTTGCGTCCTCGTCCCCGGTTGGCCGAGCTGCTGGCCAGGATCGGGCTGGACCGTTATCTGCGCGTGGTGGATGCGCCGCCCGATGTCTCCGGGGGCGAGACCACCGCTGAGCTGGGCTGAGTCGACGGGGCTACGACCGCCGGCGCCAACGCCGCGTGGTGCAGCCGACGGCGGCTTCGCCCGCGGCCCCCTCGAGCCGAGCGCATCATAACTGCGAAGCGTTTTCCTCCGCGACGTGCAGCGCCGCTTGCACCATCCGCTTGAGCCCGTCCGGCGTCCGGAGGCTCGATCCGCTCCTGGCGAGAGTGCCGCAGCAGGTCCGGGTGCCGTTAACCGTTTATGGGTCGTTCTGGCGCGTGTGTCGTCGGCGGTCGCGTGAGGATTGTTGGGACCTGCATTGACCGGCGTTGGCCTCGTGTGTGCTGGCGCCCTCTCCCCGGACGATCAGGCCGATTTAGCGTGTCTCACCGGATCGACCGAGGGGCAGGTCCGCTTTCGCAGACCTGCCCCTCGGTTCGATCGTTCTCGGCGCGCGTTGTTAGAGCGCGCGGACCAGGTCGGCCTGCATGCCCTTGGGGCCGCGGATGGAGGTGAACTCCACCTTCTGGTCCTCTTCGAGGGTGCGGAAGCCGTCGCTTTCGATCACCGACTGGTGGACGAAGATGTCGGCGGTGCCGTCATCGGGGGCGATGAACCCGAAGCCCTTGTCGGGGTTGAACCACTTCACGGTTCCCTGAGTCATTGGATGTCTCCTTCGGACGGGTGCGGATCGACGCGGCTGCGTTGATCCGGGGCTGCTGGCCGTACGCCCGTCTGGAGTGACCCCCAAAATGACGAAACGCCCGCTGTCGGAACTGTGCGGGCGTTTCCACGTTCGCAAAACTCGACTCCAACCATTGCTGCCCATCCTACACCACAGCCACAAGCCCCCCAGCGAGCTCCCTTACCCCACTGAGGTGGGGGCGGCCCCCATGCGGGGATGATGGGTCCCGACCAGGTGATCGGGCGGGTCCGGGACAGCCCGGCCCCGTCCGCGTCAGATCGGGAGTCGGGCGCGTCCGCGGGCCGCGGTCTGGCGGGCCCGGTGAGCGGCCCGCTGGCGGCACGTTCGCCGGCGGTCGGCGGTATGCCGACGCCACAGCCATACCCCCACCGCTGCGGCGGCTGCGGCGACGATCCCGGCCACCGCACCGCGGCGGATCCTGGGCGGCGCCGGGCTCTGGCCGGCGGAAAGGCCGGGTCGACGAGAGGGGCCGACGGCTTCGGCCAGTTTGCCGATCCGGCCCTGGAGTGCCTGGATCGGTTGCCGTGCGCGGCCGGTGGCGGGCGTAGCGTCCGGCCGGTCGGTGGTGGCCGCGGTGCCGCTGTCCGTGTCCGTGGCGTCCGTGTCTGTGGGGGCGGGGGCGTTGTCGCTTGCTGCGGCGGTGCCCGGTGTGCTCTCGGTGGCGTCGGTGTCCATGGGCGTGGTTCCTTCCGATGGGGTCGGGGTGCGAATCGTGGAGGGGGTCGGGGCGGGTCAGTGGTCGGTGGCGCCGCTGTCCGGCCGGTGCCAGACGAAGGTGCGGGTATACCAGATGCCAGGGCCGTTGTGAGCGCGGCGGTGCCCGTAGACGATGGCGATGATGTGGCGGCCATCTTCTTCGGCGAGGGTGCCGTTGTCGGCTTCAGGCCGCTCGGGAGTGGTGCGTTGTAGCTGGATCAGGAGCAGGCGGTCGGCTGGGCGTAGTTCCAGAAGCAGTTCGATCTGGCCGGGGGCGCGGTCGACCGGGCGGGCGGCCAGTTTCCGGATCAAGGACGCCGCCTGCCAGGCCAGGGTGTCGGCGGCGGCGCCCAGCTCCCACTGCTTGAGCGCGGTGCGGATCGCTCGACGGGCCCGGGCGGCCGCCCAGCGCGCGCCGGGCAGGTGCCATCGACCGGCGTGCACTACCGGTGGCCTGGGGCCGTCGGCGGAGTCGTCGGCCCTGCTGGTCACAGGTCCTCTGTCACAGCACCGGTCCGGACGCCGAGGGTCGCGTGTCCGGCGTTCAGGTAGCGGCTCGGCTCGGGCCTGCCGCACGGACGGGTCGGCGGCACCGCCGCGGATGTGCGATGGGCGACCGGTCCACGCATTGTGAGTCTGGGCGTGTCGCTGGGGTCCGCGCCGGGGCGATCTGGGTCACGGGCAGGATCCTGACAATGGAGCACATCTTTTCTAGCGGAGTTGGGGCGGCGCGGCGGGTCAACCCCAGGGACGGGGGTCGTCGTTTCCGGATATCCTCACTCTAGCAGCGGCTTCTGATATTGGCTAATATCAGAAGTGCAGCCCGGTGGGAGTTCCTGAGCTTGAGGGGGAAGCGGTGGCAGGTCGCCGTCAGCAGGTACCCGACGCCTACCTCGGCGTCCACACCGACTACGCCGCCGCCCTGGCCGACACGGCCCTGGACGCCGCCACCCGCCGTGCCTACGACTCCCGCGTCCGGGTGTTCCTGGCTTGGCTTCAGGACGCCGCGAACCTCGCCGACGGCGACCCCCTGACCGACCCGCAGGCGCGCGACCTCAACGCCCGCGACTACAAGACCCACCTCAAGACCGTGCTGGGCCGCTCCGACAACACCGTCAACGCCCACCTCACCGCACTGGACCGCTTCTACGAACACCTCGGACTGGGCAAGGTCGGCGTGAGCCGCACCCGCACTCCCCGCCGAGCCCCCCGGGCCCTGACCGCCCCCCAACAGCAGCGGTACCTGCGCGCGGTCCAGCGCCGCGCTCTGGCCCGCGATCGGACGATCGGACGGCTGCTGCTCTACTGCGGACTGCGCGTCTCCGAGCTGGTCGCCCTGGACACCGACCACGTGCCACTGTCGGCACCCCAAGCCAGGGTCGATGTCCGTTCCGGCGAGAATGAGATCTCCCGCGAGGTCCCGCTAACCGACGCCACAACACGCGACACCGTCGCGTCCTGGAAGAGCGATCGCGCTGCCTGGCCCGGCGCCGACACCCCCGCGCTGCTGCTCAACCGCCGGGGCGGGCGCCTGTCGGCGCGGGCCGTCGACCAGCTCCTCGACGAGATAGCCCTTGACGCCGGCCTGACCGACCAGGACGGCAATCCGACCGTCTCTGCACACGTCCTGCGGCACACCTTCGCCACCAACCTGCTGCACGCCGGAGCCGACATCGTCAGCGTCGCCGAACTACTCGGCCACGCCCGCCTGGACACCACCCGGCGCTACACCCAGCCCTGATAGCGCCCACCCGCACCGACCTCAAAGGCGCCATCGCCCCCCGGCCCGCCGAGCACACCGAACCTTGCGAAACCCCAGCCCAGCACCCGCTCCCTTGAGCATCGGGCCGCTTCCCTCCCACATGACTTGGCCCCAGGTGTCGGAGGCCCACCGCTCGGATCCATGCGACTAGGCGCTTTGCTTGTGGGCTCGGCGAGCCGAGGGGTGCGCCGGCTAGCGCGGAGCGATGCTGTTGCGCAGTGACGACGGTTCCGCCGTGGGGCGGGACGGTGTAGTCGACGCCGTCGGTGCCGCGGTCAATGAGGAACAGGCCCCGCCGCCGGGCCGCAGCCGGTGCAAGGAGCCAGCGGGTGGGGCACGGCGCCGGGTCGAAACCGGGCCCGTGGGCGGTCACCGTCGCGATGACCTCGTCGCCCGGTGGCGGCAGGTGGATGTCCACGGCGGGCGTCGGGGGCGGCTGTAGGTCATGGCGTTGGTGACCGCTCCCAGATGGCCGCGACCAGCCGCCCCGCGTCAGGATCTCGACGTCGGCGTCGTCGGGGGCGGCTTCGATGCTGGGCGTCGGTCGTGGGCGGATCAGTGTCGTTGGGGGTCGGCGTTGATGCGGTGCTGGAGTTGGGCGTTGATGCGCTGGGCTTCGGCGAGCTGGTCTTCCAGGATGATGATGCGGCAGGCCGCGTCCAGTGCGGTGCCCTGGTCGACCATGTCGCGGGTGCGTTGGGCCAGGCGCAGTTGGTAGCGGGAATAGCGGCGGTGGCCGCCGGGCGAGCGTTGCGGAGCGAAGAGTTTGGCGGCGTCCAGGCTGCGCAGGAACCCGGGGGTGACGCCGAGGATCTCGGCGGCCCGGCCCATGCTGTAAGCCGGATAGTCCTCATCGTCCAGCTTGCTGTCGAGCCCGGTGCCGAGATCGTCTCGCACCGG
>NZ_JBFAGB010000095.1:0-7633 GCF_040639875.1 Actinomadura sp. NPDC023710 | reverse complement strand
CGCCGAACGCCTGGTCGACTCCGACGTCGAGGGAGCCGTCGAGGCCCTGAAGGCCAACTGGCAGAGCGGCAAGGACAGGATCCTCGCGCGCCTCAGATGGCATGGGCCAGTCGAATGACTCGATCGTCGCGCCGCTTTGCTGCTACACATCTCCTTTCTCAGCGGCCCATGAGGAATTCGAAGGCGATGACGAGAGGTATCCCCAGGCGCGGAAAGTGATCTCGGGTCTCGGGGCCGCGACATTGGCGATGCAGGTCCGCGCGTTCCTCCTCCGCGCGGTGCGCACAGGGGCGGCCCACCACATGCAGTACCGCGTGGTCGGAGGGCGCGACTCCTCAGCCTGCCGCGCGGATGGATCCAGGCGACCTTGTTTCACAAGGGCGCAGTCATGGTCGTTCTCCTGGCGAAGGCCGGCGAGCCGAGTTTCGAGGGCGGGTGGCGGACGTGTGATGCCGCAGGCCGGCCAGGAGGGCATGAAGGGCCTCGGCGGCGGTGTGCCGGGCTTCGGACGGGTCGGGGGCAGCGCCAGCGGTCATTGCGGCTTCGCAGAGAGCGCTGAAGATCAGGCGTGTCAGCATCGGACCAGGCTCCACCGACAGTTCCTCGGCGTCGGCCAAGCCGTCAAGGAGCGACTGCAGCGCGGGCAGCCCCATCTGCTCGTCCAGTTCACGGCAGCGCTCGGCGCCCAGCGCCGCGGGGGCCTGCTGGAGCAGTGACCGGTGCGCGGCATCGGTGACGGTTCCCTCGAGATAGGCATCCAGCGCGGCGTCCAGTCGAGGCCAGGGCCGGTCATGTCGCATGGCCGCAGCGGCGACATCCTCCGCGAGGCGCTCCTGGCGGTCGCGGAACACGGCCTCGAACAGGTGGGCCTTGTCGGTGAAGTGGTAGTAGACCGTCCCCTTGCTGACGCGGGCCGCCTGGGCGACGTCATCGATCGTGGTCGCGGTGAACCCCTGATCGGCGAAGAGTGCTGCGGCCGCATCGAGCACCGCGCTCCTGGTGAGTTCCTTGTACTCGGCTCTGCGGCCCTTGACGGTCATGCGGACTAAGATACAGTCCCTGACTATGAGTCAGTTTACGACTGCCGGTCAGAATACTCTGGAGACGTCGAAGGGCGCTGTCAGCTACTGGACGAACGGCGAGGGCCCTGGCCCCGCCGTGGTCTTCCTGCAGGGCTTCCTCGCCGGACCGGACGTCTGGTCGCCCGTGGTAGCCGAACTCGCCGGACGGCACCGGTGCTTCACGGTCGACTGGCCCTTCGGCGCGCACGGCCGACCGATGCGGGCCGACGCCGACCTCTCCCCGCCCGGAGTGGCCGAACTGGTGGTCGAGGTGCTGGACCGGCTGGGCGAACCCAGCGCCGTCCTCGTCGGCAACGACAGCGGCGGTGTCATCGCGCAACTGGTCACGGCCGCACATCCCGACCGCGTCGCCGCGCTGGCGCTGGTGGCCTGCGACGCCTTCGAGGTCTTCCCGCCCGGGGTCTACCGGCTGCTGTTCCGCTTGGCCTCCGTCCCCGGGGTGGTGCGGGCGATGGCCGCCGCGATGAATGTCCCGGCCATCGCCCGCTCGCGGGTGGGGTTCGGAGCGGTTTTGGAGCACTGTCCCGGCTCGGTGCGGCACTGGGCCGCTCCGCTGGCCGCAGACCCGGGTGTCCGCCGCGACATCACCAAACTCATGACCGGGGCGTCCAACGCCCAGACCCTCGGCGCCGCCCGCGCCTTCGGCGGGTACGACCGGCCCGTCCTGGTCGTCTGGGCCGATCGCGACCGGCTCTTCCCCCTGGCGCTCGGCCGGCGGCTGGCCCGGGCCTTCCCCTTCGGCCGCCTCGAAGTGATCAAGAATTCGGGGACCTTCGTCCCGCACGACCAGCCCGCGCGGCTCGCCGAACTGCTCGCGGGCTTCCTGGCCGAACAGGACCTCCGGTGACCCCCGAAGAGTTTCCCGCCGCCTTCGCCGCGGGCTGGGCACTGCCCAAACCCGACGCGTTCCTGGACTACTTCCGCCCGCTGATCGCTCCGGACGCGACGTTCACCCAGCCCATGTTCCCGGCCGCCCACGGCGTGACCGCCATCGAGAGCATGTTCCGGCGCCTGTTCGCCCTGTTCCCCGACATGGCGCTCACGGTCGTCCGCACCGCCGTCGAGGCCGACACCCCCTACATCGAGTCCCTCTGCACCGCGAGCCTCGGCCGCGGACCCGTCGAGTTCCCTGTCTGCGACCGGTTCACCCTCGCCGACGGCGCTATCAGAGCGCGCCACTCTTTCGCCGACCCGCTTCCACTCCTGCTCACCGGGCTGCGCCGCCCCTCCGCCTGGCCTCGCCTCCTCCGCAGCCGCCTCCCCGTGCCGAGCACGAAGGATGCTCGTGCAGGAGAGGCATAGCCGCTGAGGGCCCAGGCGCTGTGCCCGATCACTCTCACCACACCATGATCCGCCCTGGTGTCCTGCAACCGGCGACCTAGACTTCCGTCGGCCCACCCGGCGACCCATAAGGTTCGTGGTCGAACACCGCCCCTCTACCCGGGACCGGTATAGAGGGCGCCTCTGCCACGGCCGCAACCTTCCGGATCACCACCCCACCCACACGATCTTCAGGACGGTCCCCGTCGCGCGGCCGGCTTTTGGTCATGCGGCTGGAGATAGGTCAGGACGGCGCGAACCCGGCGATGGTCGTCGGTGCTGTCCGCGGGCAGGTCGAGCTTGGTGAAGATCGAGTTGATGTGCTTGCCGACGACCTTCTCGCTGATGGTGAGCGAGGTGGTGATGGCGGCGTTGGAGCGGCCCTCGGCCATCAGGGCGAGGACTTCGCGTTCGCGGGGGGTGAGCCGGGTCAGCGGGTCGTGGCGGCGGGTGAGCAGTTGCCGGACGACTTCGGGGTCGATCACGCAGCCCCCGGCGGCCACCCGCTCGACGCCGTCGACGAATTCGGCTACGTCCAGGATGCGGTCCTTGAGTAGATAGCCGACCCCGCCGGAGTCGGTCGATTCCAGGAGTCTGGCGGCGTAGGCGGTGGCTACGTACTGGCTGAGGACGAGGACGGGCAGGCCCGGGTGCCGTAGACGCAGATCGACCGCCGCGTGCAGCCCCTCGTCGGTGAACGTGGGCGGCATACGCACATCGGTGACGACCACGTCGGGGCGTTCGTCGTCGACGGCGGCAGCCAGTGCGATGGCATCACCGACGGCTACCACGGTGTGGTTGAACCGGGCGAGGAGGGCGACCAGGCCCTCGCGCAGGAGGACCGCATCGTCGGCAAGGACTACGCGCAGCATCCGGTTACTCCGTTATCCAGTGCATGGCAGTTCCAGCCGCAGGATGGTCGGTCCGCCGGGCGGACTGGACAGGGCCAGCGTGCCGCCGTGCGCGTCGACCCGGTCGGCCAGGCCTGCCAGGCCGGTGCCGGCGGCGGGGTCCGCGCCACCGATCCCGTTGTCGCGCACCTTGATACCGAGGCGGGCGCCGGTGAGGCCGCCGGTGATGGATACCTGGGTTGCGGTGGAGTGTTTGGCGGCGTTGGACAGCGCTTCGGCGACGACGAAGTACGCCGTCGACTCCACTGCGGTCGGCAGGCGGTGGGGCACGTCGACCGTGACGGTGACCGGGACCGTCGCGCGGTCGGCCAGTTCGGCGACCGCGGCGAGTAGGCCGAGGTCGGTGAGGACGTGCGGGTGGATGCCGCGGATCAGCTCGCGCAGCTCGGCCAGGGCGGCTTTGGCCTCCTCTGCGGCCTGGTCGACCAGTGCCCGCGCGGCTTCGGGGCGATCATCGAACTCCAACTGGGCGCCGACCAGCGTCATGCCCAGCGCGAGCAGGCGTTGCTGTGCGCCGTCGTGCAGATCGCGTTCGATGCGGCGGCGCTCGACCTCGAACGCGTCGACCAGCCGTGCGCGGGAACGGGTGAGCATGCGGACTGTCTCGCCGGATCCCGGCGCCAGCAGCAGGTGGGCGACTTTGGCGTGGGCGATCGCGGCGACGGGCACGGCGTAGACGGCGAAGAACCCGACGACCACCAGCGCCAGCGCCCCGAGCGCGCCGATCAGCACGGCGACGACGACATCGGTGCCGGTGGCCGGATCCGTCGGGGCGCGGGTCGTGGTCAGGTTGACCGACATCAGGGCCAGGACGGGGGAGAACAGGAGGAGGACCGCGGCCAGGTCGAGCACCAGCAGCACGGTGGCGTGCAGCCCGAGATAGGCCAGTTCCCGCCAGGTCACGGCTTCCGCGCACCGGAAGCGCAGCCACGCAATCGGCCCCGGCTGGTCGGGGCGGACGTGCGGGTCCTGCAACGGTGCCCCGCCGAGCAGGACCACCCGCCGCCGCTCCAGCGCCACGAGAGGGCGCGTGAGCGCCGGTGCCGCGACCACGACGCCAAGTACGAGCGCCGCGGGAAGCCAGAGCAGGCAGAGTG
The DNA here is from genome assembly GCF_040639875.1 of Actinomadura sp. NPDC023710. Taxonomy (NCBI): domain Bacteria; kingdom Bacillati; phylum Actinomycetota; class Actinomycetes; order Streptosporangiales; family Thermomonosporaceae; genus Actinomadura; species Actinomadura sp. NPDC023710. The sequence goes on along the minus strand of NZ_JBFAGB010000095.1, from coordinate 3,223 downwards.
CGCCGAGCATGGCACCAGAGAGCACATAGGCGACGGTCCGTAGAAGCCATAGCGAGGCGAAGAAGCGCAGCGGGTTGCCCCGCAACGCCTCCCATGCCGTATCCGCCATGACCACCACCGTAGACGGCGGCGACGCCTGCGGGCATGGGTGCTGGCCCTCCCTCAAAGATGCGGGGGCACGCTCCTGTGACAAAGTGCGCTGGCGGCTTGTATGGAGCTCGTGACGACTTCAATCGAGTGCCGGGGACTGCGTAAACGCTACGGACCGGCGGTCGCCGTCGACGGGCTTTCGTTCGCCGTGGAGGCGGGCCGGGTAACCGGGTTCGTCGGGCCAAACGGGGCGGGCAAGTCCACGACGATGCGGATGATTCTCGGGCTGGACGCGCCGGACGCCGGCACCGCGCTGGTCTGTGGCCGGCCCTACCGAAGCCTGCGCAACCCGCTGCGCAGAGTCGGTGCGCTGCTGGACGCCGGCGCCCCCCATCCCGGGCGCCGGGCCCGTGACCATCTGCTGTGGATGGCTCAGTCCAACGGGATTTCGCCGAGACGGGTGGACGAGGCGCTCGAGGCCGTCGGGTTGGCGTCGGTCGCCCGCCGCCGGGCCGGTGGCTTCTCGCTGGGGATGAGGCAGCGGTTGGGCATCGCCGCGGCGCTGCTCGGCGACGCGCCGGTGCTGCTGTTGGACGAGCCGGTCAACGGCCTCGATCCCGAGGGCATCCACTGGATCCGTGGGCTGTTGCGCGGGCTTGCGGGACAGGGCCGGGCGGTGTTCGTTTCCAGTCACCTGATGAGTGAACTGGAGGACACCGCCGACCATCTCATCGTGGTCGCACGGGGCAGGCTCGTCGCCGACATCGGCGTCGCCGATCTGCTCGCCCGGGCGTCCGGCGACCGGGTCGTGGTGCGTACGGCGCGGCCGGCCGAAGCGGTAGCCGCGCTCACCGGTGAAACCGGCGCCACGGCCGCGTTGACCGGACCCGGGACCCTCACCGTTGCCGGCCTCACCGGTGAGCGGATCACCGCCCTGCTCTCCGGCGCCGGACTGCCCGTCTCCGAACTCACCGCCCACCGCGTGTCCCTGGAGCAGGCGTACCTGGAGATCACCCGCGACGCGACCGAGTACACCGCCGCGAAGGGCGCGTGATGGCGGCCGTGATGCGATCGGAGTGGACGAAGTTCCGCACCGTACGCTCCACCGTGTGGGGCCTGCTCGCCGCGGTGGCCCTGATGCTGGTGCTCGCGGTGCTGCAATCTTCGGCGAGCACGTTCACCCCGCGCGCCGATGGCGAACCGGTCGACCGGTTCCAGTTCGTTGGTCAACCTGTGACCGGCGATGTCAGCATCGTCGCCCGGGTAGGGGCCCAGCAGGCGAGCCATCCGTGGGCCAAGGCCGGCATCATCATCAAACAGCGCCTGGCGTACGCGGCAGTCATGGTCACCCCCAGCCACGGCGTGCGAATGCGCTCGGGCACGATCACCGACTTCGCCGCCAGCCCGACAACCGCGCCGCGCTGGCTCAAACTCGTCCGCACCGGCAGCACCATCACCGGGTACGAGTCGAGCGACGGCGCGGCCTGGCGTCCGGTCGGTGCCGTGACGCTCAACGGACTTGCGCAGGCGGTCGAGGTCGGCCTCTTCGTCGCATCGCCGGACCAGGTCCGTGTTGTGGGCACCCCCGCCGCCAAACGGCATGAGGCGGTACACACCGTCGGGCGAGCCACGTTCGACGCGGTCACCCTCACGCCGCGACCGGTGGTCGGCTGGAGCAGCCAGGATGTGGCCCCGCCGCCCGTGCCCGGCCGCATCGAGCCCCCCGCGCCACCGGCCGGCAGCACAGCCCGATCAGGCGGCCAGTTCACCCTGACCGGATCCGGTGAGCTCGGCCTGCCAGAGCCCGACCACGACTCCACCCGCCTCGACGCCGCCCTCAGCGGCGTCACCGTCGCCGTGATCCTCTTCGTGACCGTCGGAACGCTGTTCATGACGGCCGAATACCGGCGGAACCTGACCTGGACGACGTTCGTCGCGACCCCACGGCGGGGCAGGGTCCTGGCGGCCAAGGCGCTCGTGCTCGGCGGCACCACGTTCACGGCCGGCCTGGTCGCCACCAGTGCCGCCTTCTGGCTCTCGCAGCCGATCCTGCGCGATCACGGCTACCGCCCGCCGTTTTTCCCAGACCCCTCGGCCGCGACGGCCGTGCGCGTCATCATCGGCAGCGCCGCGTTCCTCGCCCTCATCGCCCTGTTCAGCCTCGGCGTCGGGGTGATCGTGCGGCGTACCGCCGGAGCCGTCACCACCGTCATGGCGTTGGTGTTCGTCCCCCAGATCGCCGCCCCCGCCCTGCCCGCCACCGCTGGCACCCGGCTGCTGGAGGTGACCCCGGTCGCGGGCATGTCCGTCGGATACCCCTGGAGCGGCGTGGCCGTACTCGCCGGTTACGCCGCCGCCGCCCTCGGGGCCGGGTACTGGCTGCTGCGCAGGCGCGACGCATGATCCTGCGCGCCGAATGGACGAAGCTGCACACGGTACGCAGTACCCCGTGGCTGCTACTGGCTGCCGCCACGTCAACGATCGGGCTGGGCGCCGCGACGGTCGCCCTGACGACCGGGTCCGACCTGGTAGCGGCCAGCCTCTCGGGCGTCTACTGCGGACAGATCGCCATCGTCGTGCTCGCCGTGCTGGCCATGACCAACGAATACGCCAGCGGCCTGGTCTCCACCACCCTGGCCTGCACCCCGCGCCGGACCATGGTCCTGCTCGCCAAGACGGCGACCGTCATCGCGACCGTCATCAGCGCCGCGCTGGCCAGTGTGACCGGATCGCTAGTCGCCGCCCGGAGCCTGGCGGGAGACCAGGGCATCACCGTCACCAGCGGGCCGGCCCTGCGCGCGGCATTCGGTACCGTGCTCTACCTCACCCTCGTCGCCCTGCTCAGCCTCGGCATCGCGACCGCGCTCCGGCACACCGCCGCAGCCCTCACCACCGTCCTGGGCCTGCTCTACCTCTTTCCGCTGCTCGCCCAGTTCATCGGCGACGAACGCTGGCACACCCGAATCGAGCGGTACGCACCGATGTCCGCCGGACTGGCCGTGCAGTCGACCACCAACCTAGGCGACCTGCCCATCGGACCATGGACCGGTCTCGGCGTCCTGGCCGCCTACGCCGGCGCCGCCCTGCTGCTGGGCGCGGTCCTGTTCACCACCCGCGACGCGTGAAAGGAAAC
>NZ_JBFAGB010000094.1:0-7770 GCF_040639875.1 Actinomadura sp. NPDC023710 | reverse complement strand
TCTGGCCCGCCCGGCAGAGCCAGCTCTACGGCGAGCTGGGCAAACTCGCCGAGACCGGGTTGATCGAGGTGCCAGCACGACGGCGGTGACCGTGGCCGGGGCGCGGCCGCGCTAGTCGCGGCTGAGGGCGACCTCTTCCAGGTCCAGCTCGTGCATGACACGGGTGAGGACCTCGTCGTCGATGCGGCGCTCGTCCCGCATCCGCACGAAGACCCGGCGCTCGGCCATCAGCATCTCCCGCCGTAGGCGCCGGTACGTCGCCGTCGGCACCTCTTCGCCCTCCGGGCCGGTCCCGCCCCCGAGCCGCTCCCAGGCGCGCAGCTGCCGGTGCTCGGCGAGCTCCCGGAGCCGGTCCACCACCGACGCGTCGAGCCGCTCCTCGGAGTTCAGCTCCTCCAGCCGCTCCAGCGATGCCTGCGCGGCGGCGTGCTGCGCGCCCGCGAGCGCCACGGTGTCGGCGTAGCGCTCCCGTTCCCCGCCGATGCCGAGCACGCGGATCAGCGCGGGGAACGTCAGCCCCTGCACCAGCAGCGTCCCGAGGACGGTGGTGAACGTCAGGAACAGGATCAGGTCGCGTCCCGGGAACGGCCGGTCGCCCGAGGCGACGAACGGGACCGCGAACGCGGCGGCGAGCGAGACCACCCCGCGCATCCCCGCCCACGACACCACCACCAGGCCGCGCCAGCCCACGCTCGGCAGCGCCCGCTCCCGCCGCGACAGCAGCCGCGGGACCTGCGAGGCGGGGAACACCCACACGAACCGGGCCGCGATCGTGACGGCGAACACCGCGGTCGCCCACCAGGCCAGCTCCTGCCAGCTCCGCCCCGACATCTCGTGGACGATCGGGGGCAGCTGCAGGCCGATCAGCAGGAAGACCACCGACTCCAGGAGGAAGACCATGACCTTCCAGAAGGAGTGCCCGATCAACCGGGTCACCGCCGCGGACTGGGTCTCCCGGTTGCCCAGGTACAGCCCGCTGACCACCACCGCGATCACCCCGGAGGCGTGCACGCTCTCGGCAATGAGGTAGGCGGCGAACGGGGCCACCAGCGCGACGCCGTTCTCCACCAGCGGGTCGTTCAGCCGGGTCCGCAGCCAGTGCAGCGGCGGCCCGAGCAGCAGTCCGACCGCCGCGCCCACGACGGCGGCGAACAGGAAGCGCCCGACGCCGTCCAGGAGGGTGAACCCCGCGCCCGTCGCCGCGATCAGCGCCACCCGGAACGCGGTCAGCGCGGTCGCGTCGTTGAACAGGCTCTCCCCGACCAGGACCGTCACCGTCCGGCGCGGCAGGCCGAGGCGCTGCGCGATGCTCACGGCCGCGACCGCGTCCGGCGGGGCCACGATCGCGCCGAGCACGAACGCCGCCGCCAGCGGCAGGTCGGGAACGATCAGGTGCGCCACGTACCCCACGGCGAACGTCGTGAACAGCACCAGGCCCACCGACAGCAGGCCGATGGACCAGACGTTCTGGCGCAGGTTCGTGAACGAGCTGTTCCACGCCGCGGAGAACAGCAGCGGCGGCAGGAACACGAACAGCACGAACTCGGGTTCGAGTTCGAACTCCGGTACGCCCGGGACGAAGGAGAAGGCGAGCCCCGCGATCACCAGGGCCAGCGGTGCCGACAGGCCGATGCGCCGCGCCGCCGCGGCCACCATCAGGGCGCCGACCGGTACGGCCAGCAGCCAGAGTGCGTGCGTCGTTCCCACCCGCCGAATCATGGCATGACCGGGCGGGAACGGCGTCGCGCGGGCGGCCCGGGAGCGCGGTCAGCGGGCGTGGTCGTCGCGGGAGGGCGCCTGCTTGGCGAAGGTGAGGAAGTCGCGGGCGGCGGGCGGGAGCCGGCGGTGCGCGTGCACCAGGCCGATCATGCGGGTGAGCGGCGGCATGAACGAGCGGACCGTCACCCCTTCGGTGTCGTCGATCTGGTTGCGGTACCAGAGTAAGGAGCCCCGCCCGGCGCGGACCCAGCCGAGCCAGGCACCGCGCTCGTCCGACTCCACCGCGACGACCGGCCGCGCGCCGATCCGCCGCAGCATCGTGTCGATCTCCGCGCGGCGGGCGCTGCCGCGGGCGGGCAGGACGAGCCGCATCCCGTCCAGCGCGGCCGGCGGCACCGGCTCGCGGACCTTCAGCGCGGGCGGGGAGATCAGCACCACCTCGCGCTGCTCGAACGGGTGCGCGGTCATGTCGCCGGGGACGGGCAGGTCGGTCAGCGCCAGATCGGCGCGGCCCCCGCGCAGCACCGCCGCGATCTGGTCGCGGTCCGCGCAGCGCACCACCCGGACCCGCACGGCCGGCTGGTTGCGCGCGAAGCGGGGGATGAGCCCGCCGGTCAGCTCCGGCTCCAGCGACGCGGTGACCGCGATGCGCAGCTCGGCGCCGCGCCCGTCGGCGCGCGTGACCGCCAGCCCCTCGATCGCGTCGACGGCGTCCAGGGCGGCCCGGGCCTGCCGGACGACCTGCTCCCCGACGGGCGTGAGGACGACGCCGCGCCCGGAGCGCGCGAACAGCTCCAGGCCGAGCTCGCGCTCCAGCTCGCGGACGGCCCGCGACAGCGCGGGCTGGGCCACGTAGAGGGCTTGGGCCGCCGACGTCATCGTGCCATGGTCGGCGGTCGCCACGACATAGCGCAGCTGCCGCAGATTCATGCACTGACCGTATGCCAACGAACCGCTCCGGTCCTGGACATAGCCGGATTCGGACCGGGAATCAGCGGACCGGTCCGGTGGTCAGGTCCCGGGCTCGGGCGAGGCCCGGCCGGCGCGCTCGGCCGGGACGGTCTCCGCCTCGGGCTGCAGCTGCGGCGCGCCGACCCCGCACTGGCGCCGGCATTCCGGCTCGACCGATTCCCCGGACGGCGTCCGCAGTGCGTCGTCGCCGACGGTGAGGAAGGACAGCACGGCCCCCGCCGCCAGGAGCGCGGCGCACGTGATCATCGCCAGCTTGAACCCGTGCGAGAAGACGACGGGGTTGTTGAAGGCGTCGCCCGTCAGTCCCGCCAGCGGCGGGATCGCCGCAACCGCCAGCAGCCCGCCGGCCCGCGCCACCGCGTTGTTGACGCCGCTGGCCACTCCCGCGTGGCGGACGTCGGCGGTGGCGAGCACCGTGGCGGTCAGCGGCGCGACCACCGCCGCCAGCCCCAGCCCGAACACCGTCACGGCCGGCAGGACGTCCCGGACGTAGGATGCGTCCTCGCCGATCCGGCCCACCAGGAGCATTCCGAGGGCCGCCACCACCAGCCCCACCGTCATCGGCAGTCGCGGGCCGATCTTCTGCGCGAGCGCGCCCGCCCGCGCCGACAGCAGCAGCATCAGCACGGTGACCGGCAGCAGCGCCGTCCCGGCCGCGATGGGCGAGAATCCGGTGACGACCTGGAGGTTCAGGACGAACAGGAAGAACATCACGCCCATCCCGCCGTACATGATGAACGTGACCACGTTGACGGCCGAGAACTGCCGCGAGGAGAACACGTCCAGCGGCAGCATCGGCTGTGGCGCCTCCCGGCCCGCTCGTCCGTGCGCCCGCCGCTGGCGCAGCCGTTCGACCAGCACGAAAGCGACGGCCGCCGCCAGGCCCGCGATCGCGGCGGTGGCGATGACCGGCGGGGCGGCGCCGCCGCCCGGCGCCTCGGTCAGCGCGTACGTCGTCCCCGCCAGGGCCAGTGCCGCCAGGGCCGCGCCGAGCACGTCGAAGCGCCCACGGGCCTGCGGGTCGACGCTCTCCGGGACGTGCCGGACCGCGACCAGCACCACGACGGCGGAGAGCGGCACGTTCAGCAGGAACACCCACCGCCATCCGGCGGCCTCCACCAGCCAGCCGCCCACGAACGGGCCGATCGCGCCGGCGACGCCGCCGAGGCCGGACCAGGCGCCGACCGCGCGGGGGCGGTCGTCGGCGGCGAACGACGCCTGGATGATCGCCAGCGAGCCCGGGGCGAGCAGTGCCCCGCCCACGCCCTGCAGCGCCCGCGCCACGACCAGCGTCCCGACGTTCGGCGCCGCGCCGCACAGCACCGAGGCCACCGCGAACCACACCACGCCGACGAGGAAGATCCGGCGGCGCCCGAACCGGTCCCCGAGGGAGCCGCCCAGCAGGATGAACCCCGCGAGCGTGAGCGTATAGGCGTTCACCGTCCACTGCAGCCCGGCTATGTCGGCGTCCAGGTCGCGGGCCAGCCTGGGCAACGCCACGTTCACGACGGTGGAGTCGAGGAACGCCACGCTCGACCCGAGCACCGTCGCCAGCAGGATCCAGCGTCCGGGCCCGGTGCCCAGACGGACGTCCGGCATCAGACGATCAGCTGGTCGGCGAAGCACCAGCGCCAGTCCTCGCCCGGCTCGAACGACCGGACGACCGGGTGCCCCTCCTTCGCGAAGTGCGCGGTGGCGTGGCGCCTGGGCGAGGAGTCGCAGCACCCGACATGCCCGCAGCTCAGGCAGAGCCGCAGGTGTACCCAGCGTGTGCCCTCGCGAAGACAGTCCTCGCACCCCTGCGGGGTGTTCGGGGACGGATCCTCCACCGGGAGGGACAGCACGTGCTCACAAGTGGCCATACGTAAATCGTGCCACGGCCGCGGTAACCGGATTACCAATGATCGGGGCTGAACGGTTCGTCCTCGGGACGCGCGGACCGCGACAGCAGACGCAGGTCCGACTCGACCATCATGGTCACCAGCCTCTCGAAGGTCACCTCGGGCTCCCAGCCGAGCTGCTCGCGGGCCTTCTTCGGGTCGGCGCACAGCAGATCGACCTCGGCCGGGCGCGTGTACTTGGCGTCCAGGACGACGTGGTCCTGCCAGTCCAGGCCCGCGGTGCGGAACGCGAACTCCACCAGCTCCCGCACCGACTGGGTCTGGCCCGTTCCGATGACGTAGTCCTCCGGGGAGTCCTGCGCCAGCATCATGCGCATCGCGCGGGCGTAGTCGCCCGCGTAGCCCCAGTCGCGGCGGGCGTCCAGGTTGCCGAGCCGCAACTCGGTGGCCAGGCCCAGCTTGATGCGGGCGGCGCCCAGCGACACCTTGCGCGTCACGAACTCGGCGCCCCGGCGCGGCGACTCGTGGTTGAACAGGATCCCGCTCACCGCGAACATCCCGTAGGACTCGCGGTAGTTCTGCGTGATGTAGTGCCCGTAGCTCTTCGCCACCCCGTAGGGGCTGCGCGGGTGGAACGGGGTCTTCTCGTTCTGCGGCGTCTCGCGCACCATCCCGAACATCTCCGAGGACGACGCCTGGTAGAAGCGGATCTGCCCGTCGCCCGGCGTGCGGGACGGGCTGATCCCCGACACCACCCGGATCGCCTCCAGCATGCGCAGCACGCCCATCCCGGTGACCTCGGCGGTCAGCTCGGCCTGCTGCCACGACATCGGCACGTAGGAGATCGCGCCCAGGTTGTAGACCTCGTCGGGCCGCACCCGCTCCACCGCCGAGATCAGGCTGCCCTGATCGAGCAGGTCCCCGGTGGTGATCTGCACGTCGCCGATGTGCTTGCGCAGCCGCGACACATGGGGGTTCGCCTGCCCCCGCACCAGGCCCCAGACCTCGTATCCCAGCTCAAGCAGATGCTCGGCCAGGTACGAGCCGTCCTGTCCGGTGATGCCGGTGATGAGTGCTCGCCTGGACAGCGGATCCTCCATGGCTGAAATAGGTCCGACGCGGGCTCACCACGGGCCCAAACCCGCAACGAGCGTGATTTATGAGGTTACCGACCAGGCCACGTCCATGACGAGGGAGGGCACCGTTTGAACCGAATTCCCTTCTGGTCCGCCCGCCGGTCCACTCGGTCTACCACGGTGATATCCGTTCCACCCGATCTCGCCCGAGGCCCCGCGACTACCGGAGCATCGAGATCGCGTCCGAAGGCGTTTTCGAGCCTGCGGGAAACTGATCGCGCAGCGAGCCCCCAGGGAGAGCCGGAGCCCCGCGGTGCCCTGGGGTCAGGTGCTCCCAAGGCGCTCGCCCCCCAGAGCACTGCCTCAACTCGGTGCTGACTCGCGCTGGCGGGCGCGGTAGGCGGCGACGTGCATGCGGTTGCCGCAGGTGCGGCTGTCGCAGTAGCGGCGGCAGCGGTTGCGGGACAGGTCCACCAGCACGCGTGAGCAGTCCGGCGCCTCGCAGGTGCGCAGCCGGTCCAGCTCGCCCGCCGCGACCACGTAGGCCAGCGCCATGCCGCAGTCGGCGGCCAGGTGCTCGCCGAGAGGCGCGCCCGGCGCGAAGAAGTGCACGTGCCAGTGGTAGCCGTCGTGGTCGGTCAGGTGCGGCGTGGTGCGGACCTCGCCGACGATCTCGTTGATCCGCCGCACGGCGGAGGGGACGTCCCGAGAGCGGAACACCGCGTGGAAGCGGCCGCGCAGTTGCAGCACGCGGTCCAGGTCGGCCGGGGTGAGCTCGCCCACGTCGCTGAACGCGTTGCGGTCCACGAACTCCCGCAGGCCGGGCAGCCCGCCGAGCTCCTCCGCGCCGGACGCCGCGGCGCTCGTGTTGATCAGGTCGACGACGACGGCGAGCGCGTGCTCGGTGTCATGAGTGAAGATCACGATGACTCCAGTCTCGGGGGACCCGGGCGGTCGGGTGCCCGGCGGCGTCGCCGGGGCCGGAACGCGGCCCGTGGACCCCACCATATGACGGGGACGGCGCACGTCGGCGCCCACCCCGCCAGGACACGCTGGCGCCCACGGCGCCGGGATCCGGGCGGGAACGTTCCATTCCGTGGCCCACGTTCGCGACTGACCTTGAGATGCTCTACCGCAAGGGCAGGGTCGGCACCGAGACGCTCCGCGAGGTCGGGCGGGAACTGGGCTTCGAGGACCCCGCGGCGGTGGGGAGGCCGCCCTCCTGAACCCGGTCCCGCCGCGCGGGCGGGACGTCAGCGCTCGTAGTGGGGGTCGGCGACGACCGGGTAGTAGGCGTCGGTGTGCTGGATGCGCATCGTGACCGCCGAGCCGTCCAGCGCGTAGTCCGCCTTCACCTGGCGGAACATCGAGTCGCTCGCCCACGGGTTGTAGAGCCGCCCCACCGTGGCGCCGTACCGCAGGTGCACGACGTCGTAGCCCCCGGACGGCATCGACTCCAGCGCGAGCCCGTCGGCCAGGGAGACCGCGAACCGGAACTCGGTCGGCGCGTCGGGGCCGTGGATCACCGTGAGCAGGCGCACCCCGCCGGCCGTCGTCTGCGCGACGATGTCGGTGTCGACGTCCACGCCGACGAACACCCGCAGGCTCGGGCGCAGCACCTGGGCGACGGTGTCGGCCGCCGCGACGTCGATGCCGAAATGGATCCGCTGCCCGTCCCTGGTCGGCACCCACACTCCGTCACGGGCACGCTGTCCCCAGGCGACGTCGGGGTTCTCCATCTCCTGAGGCTCGTTCTTGCCCCGCGCCACCAGAATCCTGGAAGCGGCGCTCATCGCCGCGGCAGCCCCGTCCCGTGCATGCCTCATGGCGGGCCCCCTCGCCTTCTTCCATCACCGCGTGACTTCGCGCTCGTCCTGGGTTTACCACGGGCGAGACGGACAGGACCCCCGATGGCCTGCCCGTGGTCGATTCGCGACGTTCGCCCCGTGCGTCGTTGGACCTTACACCACGCTTATACGGGCCGGTCGGGGCCGGGCGCAGATCCTTTTCCCGGCAGGTCGCGGCGCCGTGACGGTGCGCGCCCGGCGCCTCACGCAGCGGTCCGCGGGCCGCCCGGCGACCGGGCAGGTCCACAGGTCTCCCTCGTGGTCGGGGGCGAGTGCGGCCCAACAGGTGACGACGGCGTGGCAGTGCGGGCAGTC
>NZ_JBFAGB010000093.1:0-8830 GCF_040639875.1 Actinomadura sp. NPDC023710 | reverse complement strand
GGCTCCGCCGACCCGCGCTGCAAGATCATGATCGTGATGGGCAAGACGGACCCCGAGGGGCACCCGTACCGGCAGCAGTCGATGGTGCTCGTGCCCCCGCCTCGGCTCCGCCCCTATCCCCCTCCGCTTTGGCCGCCTCGGACCCCCTTTCGGGGGTGGTGGAGGGGTGGGGGGGGTTTGGTTATTATCGGCCTTTCTTGCTCTCACCTGCGGGTTTGTGGGGAAGGTGGCGGTTGTGTCGGTCGTGGCTCGGGCTCGTCAGCATTCGGTGGGGGATCTGCTGCATCGGACGGCGCGGCGGGAGCCTCGGAAGGTGGCCGTCGTCAGCGGGGGGCTGCGGGTCACCTACGCGGAGTTCGACGTCGCGGTGAACCGGGCCGCGCACGCGCTGGCGGCGCGGGGGCTCGGCAAGGGGGACCGGCTCGCGCTGCTCAGCCACAACTGCTGGCAGTACGCGGTCACCGCGTTCGCGACGGCCAAGCTCGGCGTGGTGCTCGTTCCGGTGAACTTCATGCTGAACGCCGAGGAGATCGCCTACATCCTCGGGCACTCGGGGGCGTCCGGGATCATCGCGGAGGACGCGCTCGCCGCGACCGCGGAGAAGGCGCTCGCCACGGCCGGCGTCCAGGACGGGGTGCGCGGGTGGATCCCGCTGTCGGGCGCCGCGCCGGGCAAGGGGTGGGAGGACGTCGACGCCTGGTGGCGCGAAGGGCCCTCGACGGCGCCGGACGTCCTGGTCGAGGACGACGACCCGCTGCGGATCATGTACACCTCGGGGACCGAGTCGCGGCCCAAGGGCGTGGTGCTGACCGGCCGGTCCCTCGTCAGCCAGTACGTGAGCTGCGTGATCGACGGCGAGATGAGCTCCGACGACGTCGAGGCGCACACGCTTCCGATGTACCACTGCGCGCAGCTCGACTGCTTCTTCTCCGTCGACGTCTACCTGGGCGCCACCAGCATCATCCTGCCGGGGCCGGACCCGGCCGCGCTGCTGGAGACGATCGAGCGGGAGAAGGTCACCAAGCTCTTCTGCCCGCCGACCGTCTGGATCTCGCTGCTGCGCCACCCCGACTTCGACCGGCGCGACCTGTCGAGCCTGCGGAAGGGGTACTACGGGGCGTCGCCCATGCCCGTCGAGGTGCTCCGGGAACTGATGCGGCGGCTGCCGGACGTGCGGCTGTGGAACTTCTACGGGCAGACGGAGATGGCGCCGCTCGCCACCATCCTCAAGCCGCACGAGCAGCTCGAACGGGCCGGCAGTGCCGGGCGTGCGGCCATCAACGTGGAGACCATGCTCGTCGACGACGACGGAGCCCCCGTGGCACCGGGGGAGGTCGGCGAGATCGTCCACCGCAGCCCCCACGCCGCGCTCGGGTACTACCGCGACGAGGAGAAGACCGACGAGGCGTTCCGGGACGGCTGGTTCCACTCCGGCGACCTCGGGATCATGACCGAGGACGGCTACCTCTCGGTGGTCGACCGCAAGAAGGACATGATCAAGACCGGGGGCGAGAACGTCGCCAGCCGGGAGGTCGAGGAGGCCGTCTACGAGCTGGACGGGGTGGCCGAGGTCGCCGTCTTCGGGATCGGCCACCCGCACTGGATCGAGGCCGTCACGGCGGTGGTCGTGCCGAAGCCGGGCGCCGCTCTGACCGCGGACGACGTCCACGCGCACGCCAGGGAGCGGCTCGCCCCCTACAAGCGCCCCAAGTACGTCGTCCTCGCGGACGCGCTGCCCAAGAACCCCAGCGGCAAGATCCTCAAGCGCGACCTGCGGGAGCGGCACGCCGGCCTTGCCGGGTGACCCGTCAGGTGAGGTGGGGGGCGACCGTCAGGGCCAGGTGGAGGGTCAGGCGGTCCTGGCCGTCGGTGAGGGTGAGGGACGTCAGTTCCTCTATGCGGCGCAGGCGGTGGTAGAGGGTCTGGCGGTGGATGTTCAGGGTCTTCGCCGTTTGCTGGACGTTGCCCGCCAGGTCCAGGTAGGTGCGGGCCGTTGTGGCGAGGTCCTTGTGCTGCAGGAGGCGTTCGGTTCCCGGGGTCTGGGTCGTCTGGGCCAGGGCCTCGTCGCCTGCGGTGCGCAGCAGGCGCAGGACGCCCAAGGACGTCCAGTCGCGGGTTTCGCCGGGGGCGGCGGTGCGGGCGGCCACGCGGGCCCGGAGCCAGCCCTCGTGGACGTCGTCCAAGGTCGGGCAGGGCGAGTGCACGCCCGTCTGGACGGGGGCGTTGCGTTCTTCCAGGAGGCGGCGGGCGCGGGCCAGGGCGGCCGGCGCGTTGCCCACGGGCAGGAGCAGGACGTGGTCGCGCTGCCACACCGTGGCCAGGACGGAGTGGGGGAGGAGCCACGGGTTCAGGGGCTCGGGGCTCGGGGTGCGCAGGACGGCCACCGTGAGGGGCGTGTCGACCGCTCCGGCGTCGGTGAGGTCGTCGGCGGCCTGGGTCCGGACGTCGGGGTGCGTGGACAGGAGGTCGGCGACCTTCCAGCCGAGGTCGTCGCGCTCGCGGGCCTGGCGGGCCATGAGGAGGCCGGCGCGCTCGCACAGGGGCATGGCCCTGGCAGCCTGGGGGTCGGTGATGCGCTGCCGGTCGTCCAGCAGCCAGAGGTAGCCGTAGGTGACGTTGTTCCAGCGGACGGGCAGGCACAGGCGGGCGAGCTGGCCCAGGGCGGCGTCGGCCGGGATGCGGACGGGGCCCGTCGCGCGGGCGATCCCGTGGCGCTCGAAGCGGGCGCGGACGGCCTCGGTGGCGCGGCGGTGCAGGATCGAGTTCATCCGGACGGGGTCGATCGTGTCGCCGTGCGCGGCGTAGGCGACCAGGTGGAAGTCACGGTCTTCCAGGGTCGCGGGCGCGCCCAGGAGGTCGGCCGCCTGTTCCACGATCTCCTGGAGGTCGAGTGCCATCGGGATTCCTTCGTACATATGTATGAGGCCGGGCCACCCTGAAAGTGGCGTTTGACTATAGGGGGTGCGCGGCGGTGCTCCTAACGTGCGAGGTGTTCCTTGACGTTGGAGGGTTCCATGCTCAGCCCGCTTCTCCTCGCCGCCGCGCGCAGCGGACGGATGCGCGATGTCATCACCTCCGTGCCGTTGACCAGGGGAGTCGTCGACCGGTTCGTCGCCGGGGACGACCTCGGCGCCGCCCTTGAGGCCGTGCGGGAACTGCGGGACGGCGGGCTGGAGGTCACCCTCGACCACCTGGGGGAGGACACCCGGGAGCCCGCCCAGGCGCGGGCCACCCGGGACGCCTACCTGCGACTGTTCGAGGCGTTCGAGGAGAAGGGGCTCGCCGGGGGCTCCGACGCCTCGGTGAAGCTGTCCGCGCTCGGGCAGGCCCTGCCCGGCGACCTCGCCCTCGACCACGCGCGGGAGATCTGCTCCGCGGCGGGGCGGGTCGGCATGACCGTCACCCTCGACATGGAGGACCACACGACCGTGGACTCCACGCTGGAGGTCCTCGGGAAGCTGCGGGTCGACTTCCCGTGGGTTGGGGTCGCCGTCCAGGCGATGCTGCGGCGCACCGAGGGGGACCTGCGGGACCTCGTGGGCGAGGGGTCGCGCGTGCGGCTGGTCAAGGGCGCCTACGCCGAGCCCGCTTCGGTCGCCTTCCAGAGCAGGCACGAGGTGGACCGGGCGTACGTCCGGGCGCTGCGGCGGCTCATGCGGGGCGACGGGTACCCGATGGTCGCCAGCCACGACCCGCGGATCATCGAGATCGCGCTGTCCCTGGCCGCCGAGCGGTCGCCCGCCTCCTACGAGTTCCAGATGCTCTACGGGATCCGGGCCGCCGAGCAGCGGCGGCTCGCCCAGGCCCACCAGATGCGCGTCTACGTCCCCTACGGGGCCGACTGGTACGGCTACTTCATGCGGCGGCTCGCCGAGCGGCCCGCCAACCTCGCCTTCTTCCTCCGTTCCTTCGTCTCCCGCTAAGGAGTTTCCATGGACGCCGTCACCAACGTCCCGACGCCGGCGAACGAGCCGGTGCGCGGCTATGCGCCCGGCAGCGCCGAGCGGGCCCGGCTGGAGGCGAAGCTCGCCGAGCTGACCGCCGAGTCCCCGATCGACCTGCCCATGACGATCGGGGGCGAGCGGCGGCTCGGGGCGGGCGCCAAGGTCGCCGTCGTCCAGCCGCACCGGCACGCGTCGGTGCTCGGCACGTTCGGCACCGCCACCGAGGAGGACGCGCGGGACGCCGTCGCCGCCGCGCTGGAGGCCGCGCCCGCGTGGCGCTCGATGGCCTTCGACGACCGGGCCGCGATCTTCCTGCGGGCCGCCGACCTGCTCGCCGGGCCGTGGCGGGAGACGCTGCTGGCCGCGACGATGCTCGGGCAGTCCAAGACCGTCCAGCAGGCGGAGATCGACAGCCCGTGCGAGCTCGTCGACTTCTGGCGCTTCAACGTGCACTTCGCGCGGCGGATCCTCGCCGAGCAGCCGATCAGCGGCCCCGGCGTGTGGAACCGGTCGGACCACCGGCCGCTGGAGGGGTTCGTCTACGCGATCACCCCGTTCAACTTCACCGCGATCGCCGCGAACCTGCCGACCGCGCCCGCGCTGATGGGCAACGTCGTCGTCTGGAAGCCGTCGCCCACGCAGACGTACTCCGCCGTGCTGCTCATGAGGCTGCTGGAGGAGGCCGGGCTCCCGCCGGGCGTCATCAACCTGGTGACCGGCGACGGGCTCGCCGTGTCGGACGTGGCGCTCCAGCACCCCGACCTCGCCGGGATCCACTTCACCGGCTCCACCGCGACGTTCCAGCACCTGTGGAAGACGGTCGGCGCCAACATCGAGAAGTACCGGAGCTACCCCCGGGTCGTGGGGGAGACGGGCGGCAAGGACTTCGTCGTCGCGCATCCGTCCGCCGACCCGGCCGTGCTGAAGACGGCGCTCGTCCGCGGCGCCTTCGAGTACCAGGGCCAGAAGTGCTCCGCCGCGTCGCGCGCCTACGTCCCGCGCTCCATCTGGGAGGACGGCTTCAAGGAGGCGCTGGCCGCCGAGGTCGACGGCCTCACCATGGGCGACGTCGCCGACCTGTCCCACTTCATGGGCGCCGTGATCGACGAGCGGGCCTTCGCCAAGAACAAGGCCGCGATCGAGCGCGCCGAGGCCGACCCGGACGTCGAGATCGTCGCCGGCGGGACCTGCGACGACTCCGTCGGATACTTCGTGCGGCCCACCGTGCTCGTGTCCGGCGACCCCGAGAACGAGATCTTCCGGACCGAGTACTTCGGGCCGGTCCTCGGCGTCCACGTGTACGAGGACGCCGAGTACGACGCGATGCTCGCCCAGATGGAGTCGGTCGCCGACTACGCCCTGACCGGCGCCGTCATCGCCACCGACCGGGCCGCGGCGGCGCACACCGCCGAGGTGCTCCGGTACGCGGCCGGCAACTTCTACATCAACGACAAGCCCACCGGCGCCGTCGTCGGGCAGCAGCCGTTCGGCGGCGCACGGGCCTCCGGCACCAACGACAAGGCCGGCTCGGTGTTCAACCTGCTGCGCTGGACGTCCCCCCGCTCGATCAAGGAGACGTTCGTCCCGCCGACCGACTACCGGTACCCGCACATGCAGTAGGCGCCGCCCAGGCCTCCGACGGGGGCCGGCCGCCGCGGGCCCGCACCAGGCTGGTGCGGGCCCGCGGTCGTGATGAGGGCGGAACCCGCATGCTCGTCACAGCTAGTATCCGATCATCACTATGGGTAACATTCACGATGTGGGAAAGCGCGCGACCAGGGCAGGCCGGCCGCATGCGCGCATGATGCGCGCATGGGTCCTGGCAGCGGTCCCCTTGGTGCTGTTGCTGCATGGGCTGAGCCACTCCAGCGGCCATCGCGGCAGCGCGGCCTATATCGCCGAAGCCGACCGGCCGGTCGCCTCGGCGTCCTGCATGACGTTGCCCGCCCGCGGCGCGGAAGCCCTTGCCCCGCCGTCCGCCGAGCACTGTGAGGCCGACCGCGGCTCCTACTTCGGAGGCGCCGCGCACTTTCCGCCCAGCGTGAGCGCTCCCGCCGCGACCGCCGTGGCCCGATGCCCGGCGGCCGCCGCCGCGAACCCCCCGGCGACCAGGGGCCCGGCGGCCCCTTCCCGCAACCGATCGCTGATCCTGCGCTGCTAGATCCGGACGCCCACGTGGACGAGCGCGCGGTCGAACGCGTGTGAGTTCCGCGTACCCGCCTCGACCTCATCCGGTTCGTCATCGGAAGCGAAGGATCTGCTCCCCCATGCAACCCCTGATCGACCATGCCCGGCTCGCCCCGCAGCGCCAGAGCGGTCGGCGGACCGGCGGCGCGCCGGCACCGGCGCCGCGGGCGATGTTCATCGCCTGCTCCGACGCCCGTCTCGTGCCGACCGAGCTGACCGGTGCCCGGCCGGGAGAACTGTTCGAACTGCGCACCGCCGGCAACGTCATCCCGCCGCACCGGATCGGGCGGCTCACCGCCGAGGCCGCGACGGTGGAGTACGCCGTCAACGTGCTGCGCATCACCGACATGATCCTGTGCGGCCACAGCCAGTGCGGCGCCGTCCAGGCGCGGACCCGCTCACAGGCCCCGCGGACGGCGCCGACGATGTGGCTGTGGCTGCTGCAGACCCACCACTGGCGCCGCCTGCACACCCCCGGCGCGGATCCCGGGCACCAGCATCTGCTCGCCCAGGCGGACAAGCTGCGGCGCTACCCGGCGGTGACCAGGAGCCTGCGCGCCAGACGCCTGCGCATGCACCTCTGGTACTACGACGTCAACACCGCGACGGTCTCGGCCCATCAGGAGGACGGGGTCTTCGCCCCCCTCTGACGGCCCGGTCGAGGCCGTCCTCGTGGGACCTACGGCCGTCCCCTGACACCCGTGGCCGGGAGCGAAGCCCAGCCGCGGGTGAAGGGGGACCGGATGCGCTCGGCGTTCTCCAGGTCCACCCCGATGTGGGGGTGGGCCCGGAGAAGCTCCTCCAGCGCGACGCGGGCCTGGAGCTTCGCCAGATGCGACCCGATGCAGAAGTGCACGCCGCTGGAGAAGCCCAGGTGGCGCGGGATCTCACGGGTGACGTCCAGTTCGTTCGCGGACGGGCCGAACTCGCGCTCGTCCCGGTTCGCCGAACCGAACAGCATCATCACCTTCTCGCCCTCCGGGATCCGCGTCCCGTGCAGGGTGACCGGGCGCGTGGTCGTCCGGGCCAGCGCCTGGACGGAGCTCTCCAGGCGCAGGAACTCCACCAGCGCGTTCGGGATCAGTGCCGGGTCGGCCGCCAGCCGCTCCCGTTGCGCGTGGTCGCCGTCCAGCAGCGCCACGCCGTGCGAGATCAGGTTCCCGGTCGTGTCGTTGCCGCCCGCCACCATGACGAAGCAGAACCCGAGGATGTCCCAGTCGGTGAGGCGCTCCCCGTCCACCTCCGCGGCCGTCAGCGCGCTGACCAGGTCGTCGGACGGGTCGGCCCGGCGCGCGGCGATCACGTCGCCGAAGTAGCCGAACATCTCCGCCACCGCGTTCACCGCCCCGTCCCGCAGCGAGCGCAGGCCGAACCCCTCGTCCTGCAAGGTCGTGAGGGCGGACACCCACGGATCGAACCTCGCGCGGTCGGCCTCCGGGACGCCGAGCAGATGCGCTAACGCGAACGTCGGCAGCGGCGAGGAGAAGTCCCGGTGCAGGTCGGGCGTCTCCCCGTCGGCGGCCCTGCGTTCCATCACCGCGATCCGGGCACGGACGAACCCGCGCAGGAGGTCTTCGAGCGCGGCCGTCCGGCGCGGCGTGAACCCGTGGCTGATCAGGCGCCGCAGCGCCGTGTGCCGCGGCGGATCCAGCATCACGATCGTCGGGGCCAGGCCCAGCGTGCCGATCTCGTCCGGGTGGAACGTCAGGCCCTGCGCCGACGAGAACGCCTCCGCGTCCCGCGTCGCGGCCCAGACGTCCTCGAACCGCGACAGCGCCCAGAACGGAGGCTCCCCGTGGCGGTGCACCGGCTCCTCGTCCCGGAGCCGCCCGTACGCCGGATAGGGATCGGCCTGGAACCCGGGATCGAAGGGGTCGTAGACGTCCGCCATGGCCGGCCTCCGGTTCTAACAGGCACCGTTATTAACGCCCCCTGTTAGTATCACCGGCGTGCCGAAGGACGCAAGAGCCACCCGCGACGCCCTCATCCACGCCGGCGCCCACCTCTTCGCCGCCCACGGCATCGACGCCACCCGCACCCGCGACATCGTCGCCCTCGCCGGCCAGGCCAACGACTCCGCCGTCACCTACCACTTCGGCTCCCGCGACGGACTCCTCGGCGCCATCCTCCGCGCCGGCGTCACCCGCATGGAACCCGCCCGCGCCGCCACCCTCCCCGCCCTCCACCCCGGCGACCCCCACGCCATCGTCGACGCCATCGTCCGCCCCACCGCCGACGAACTCCGCACCCCCCACGGCCGCGACTTCCTCCGCATCACCGCCCAACTCGCAGGACGCGCCGGAATCCGCGACCACCGCCCCCCGCCCGTCCTCCACGACACCGCCCTCCAGCAGCAGCTCCACCTCCTCGAAACCGCCTGCCGCGCCACCCTCCCCGAACCCCTCGCCCTCGAACGCGTCTCCCTCTTCATCGCCTTCCTCACCGCGGCCCTGGCCGACCGCGCCACCCGCACCCACCCGCCCGGAACACCCCCGCCCGCCCCCGACCACGACACCTTCACCACCGACCTCACCGCCATGCTCACCGCCGCCCTCCAAGCCCCCGCCCCAACCCGTTTGCCTAACCCACCCCCACCCCATACAGTTAAGACATCACCGCGGGGTGGAGCAGTTCGGTAGCTCGCTGGGCTCATAACCCAGAGGTCGCAGGTTCAAATCCTGCCCCCGCTACTGGTCCTA
>NZ_JBFAGB010000092.1:0-8963 GCF_040639875.1 Actinomadura sp. NPDC023710 | reverse complement strand
TCGGTGCCGATGTAGTTGTGGTTGAGCATCCTGGCCTCTTCCTGAGCCAGAACAACAACCCGCCGCGCGCGGTCGGTGAACCTCTCGAACATCTCCTCGCTCCTCCCGGGGCCGCCGGTTACTATCAGATTCTAAAGTGATTTGGCGAGGATTGGCGGCTGTTCGCAGTGGGCGTAAGAACTCTGGGAGGGCCCCGGTCCCGGCCGGTCCTCCGTATGCCGCCCTCGACCCGGAAGGGACCCATGTCTCTCGAGAACCATCCCATGGTCGACGCGCTCGTCCCCGGGTCCGCTGACCGGCCCGACGACCCCTACGGGCGGCACGGGCATCCGCGACGCCGATCGGGACCGGGTCCGGCGGCGTCGCGGTCGTCGCGCGAACGGGGCGGCCACGCGGCTCCGTCCTCCCGGCGTGCCGGGTGGGCGTCGGGCATGAGCATCCCGGGCGCGATCAGTCCCGTTTGCGGATCAGCGTGACGCCGTCCCCGATCGAGAGGATGACCGCCTCGACCCGGCCGTCCGCGGCGATGTGATCGTTGAACTCGCGGATCGCCCGGGTGTCGGCATCTCTCGCGCGCCTGGTCGCGGAGACCTCCGCGGGGGGAGCGTCGCCGACGGGGTCGATGACGTGGCCGCGCCACAGGACGTTGTCGGCCAGGACGGCGCCGCCCGGCCGCATGCGCGGGAGCAGTTCCTCGTAGTAGGCGACGTAGTTCTCCTTGTCGGCGTCGATGAAGGCGAGATCGACGACCGGATCCGGGGCGAGCGCCCGTAGCGTGTCCAGCGCGGGGCCGAGCCGCAGCCGGACCTGGTCGGCCACGCCGGCCTGCGCCCAGGCCTCGCGGGCGATCTGCCCCCATTCCTTGTCGACGTCGCAGCACAGAAGGTGGCCGCCCGGGGCGAGGCCCCGGGCGATGCACAGCGCCGAGTAGCCGGTGAACGTGCCGATCTCGATCGCCCGGCGGGCGCCCATGAGCCGCGCCAGCAGGGTCAGGAACGCTCCCTCGTCGGGGCCGATCTGCATCCGCGCCACCGGGCCGAGCCGGGCGGTCCGCTCCATGAGACGGCGCTGTACGTCGTCCAAGGGGAGGCTGTGCGCGGTGAGGTAGTCGTACAGTTCCGCCGTCACCGGCGTGGTCTTGAGCGCGCACATGGCCCCGGCCTCTCCGTGTTCTTCCCAGAAACTTTAATAAATTGTAGCAACATCCCTCTCATTTCCAAGGTGCCCGCGCCGGCCCTGGCGCCCCCTTGTGTTCGCTTTGAGCTGGTCAGTTAAGTGGCCAGTGAAATCCTCGGCCGCCCGGGGCCTTGATGACGTCGCTCGAGCAGGGGTTGACGAGGGCGAATCGCTATATAAAACTTCAGCGAACAGGGCCCCGTCATCGATCCGCGGACCAGGCAGTGGCCCACCACACGTTCTCGACAGACGCTGGAGGTGTCTGGTTTGAGCTCTCTCCGTGAGACGTACGAGTCCCTCAACCTCGAACCCAAGCCGATTCGTCCGCACATCCTCGCCGCGGCCACCGTCGTGTTCGGCGACGACTACTACGCCGGCCGACGGGAGACCATCAACCTGTCCGGCTTCGTCCAGCTGAACAAGTGGCCGATGCCGGGCTTCGAGCACCGGGTGGACGAGAAGGGCCACGCCGAGCTGGAGACCGAACTGATCAGCGCGCCCGAGGTCGGCATCAAGGGGTACAGCTACGAGCTGGACGACCGCATCCAGGTCCTGTCCAACCCGTTCCTCCCCAACTCCGGCCACGTGCGCCAGATCGTCCCGGGCAAGAACTTCCCGGCCGAGTTCTACATCCGGCGCTTCGGCATCCTGGAGACCAGCACCCTGCGGCTGGCCCACCGCAACGTCATCGACATCTACGGCGTGGTCGACAGCATCCCGCCGTACAAGAAGCCGCTGACCGGCCCGTACCTGGGCAGCCCGCGCGGCGACGGCCCGTTCGACGTGGTGCAGGCGCCCAACGTGGTCCGCGGGACCACCCTGCCCGAGGCCTGGTACCCGGCCAACGACCAGAACGAGCCGGTCGGCCTGACGCCCACGGTGTTCTTCGCCGCGAGCGCCGGCCCGTGCATGTCGATGCTGGTCGACCCCTCCATGATCATGCAGGTCTCGCTGGAGGGCCAGATCGAGGTCGAGTACAACGGCAAGACCGAGGTCATCGAGCTCGAGGGTGACTACCGCAAGGCGGCCGGCACGGAGATCCTCCTGTTCGGCCCCGACAAGCACGACGAGGGCCAGGGCGTGCTCGCCCAGATGGCCCGGGTCGCCATGGTCGGCCACAACGAGGCCCTCGGCGGCCGCGTGATGCTGCGGGCGAGCTGGCCGCGGCCTTCGGGCGGCACGCTGGGCGACGGCACCGAGGACAGCCTCAGCCGGGTCAGGTTCCCGAGTGAGCTGCACATCGACGCCGAGCTCGAGCTCGTGACGCCGCACGGCAACCTGTACGCGGCCAGGCCCGCGCACGTGGCCGGCAAGCTCAGGGACCTCGAGGCCACCGGCAGCGAGCTGAGCATGGTCGGCGCGGACGCGCCGCTCGTCACCACCGACGGCACGGTCAAGGCACGGCTGACCGGCGTCCGGCTGGCGATGCGCGACGCCCACGTCGGCGAGACGGCGGCGGTCAACATCTGAGGTTTCCCGCGAGCCTCTTGACGTGACCGGCGGGACTGGATCTGATGGAAATTCCAATAGTTCCAGTCCCGCCGGGACGTGCGTGCGGCCCGCCCCGCCGGCCGTTCCGGGTACCTGCGAAGGGGAGGCGTCGTGGACCAGCGACTGCTGCTGATGCACCAGGCGATGCTCGCCGACCGGCCCCGGCTCGAGGCCTACGGGCGGGCGCTCGAGGACGCGATCCCGCCCGGTGGCGTGGTGGCGGACGTCGGGGCCGGCACGCTGGCGCTGTCCATGCTCGCGCTGCGGTGCGGCGCCGAGCACGTCTACGCCGTCGAGGCCGACCCCGAGATGGCGGCGGTCGCGGCCAGGATCGCCGAGCAGAACGACCTCAAGGGCAGGCTCACCCTCGTCCAGGGAGACGCGCGCCGGGTGCGGCTGCCCGTCAAGGCGGACGTCGTGGTCTCGGAGATGATGGGCAATCTCGGGCCGGAGGAGCAGATGATGGAGGTCCTCGGCTCCTTCGCGCGGCGCAACCTCGCTCCCGGCGGCCGGGTCGTTCCCGAGCGCCTGGTCACCCAGCTGGCGGCCATCGAGTTCGACGGCGAGGGCTGGGGGATCTGGGACGAGGACTTCCTCGGCTACCGGCTGGACGCGGTTCAGGAATGTATAGCCCCCGCGGCACAGCTGCACTTCTTCCAGCGTCCGCCCACGATGCTCAGCCAGCCGGCGGCCATCGCCGACCAGCGCGGCGGCAAGGGGGGCCAGCAGCGGCCGAGCCGGCGGCTGACCATCAACCGGACCGGTCGGCTGCACGCCATCGCCGGATATTTCACCGCCACCCTTGCGCCGGGCGTGACGCTGTCCAACCTCCCCTCCTATCCGGGCTGCAACTGGGCGGTCTGGATCTGGCCGCTCCGGCACACCGCGGTGGCGGCGGGGGACGTGCTGCACGTCCAGATGCACCGGCCCGAAGACGTACGGGTGGCCACCGACTGGCGGCTTGAGTGCGGCCTCAGCAAGAAGGGAGGGCGGTGATGCCTTACGCGGCGGGTTCGGTGCGCGACATCCCGGTTCGCGGCGGCCTGAAACTGTGCGGGCTGACCTGGACGGGACAGTACCTCTGGTATTCGGAAGCCGTGCAGAACCAGATCGCGGCGATGGACCCTAGGACCGGCGAGGTGGTGCGAAAGATCCCGTGCCCCGGCGTCCGCACGGACCTGACCACGCTCGGCGGCAGCCTCGTCCAGGTGGTGGGCGAGCAGCGGACCCTGCGCGTCATCGACCCCGAGTCCGGTGACGTCGTCGGCGAGCTGCCCAACCCGCGGCCCGGGCGGCTCCTGTGCGGGCTGGAGGCCACGAGCCAGGGCGTGTGGACGGGATACGAGGACCTCCAGGTCATCGACCTGCGAAGCGTCGAGGACCTGCGGTTGATCGCCAGCTACCCGGTGCGTCGCCCGGTCGCCGGGGTCACCGTCTCCGACGACTACCTGGCGTACGCCGACTACCGCGGATGCTCCATCAACCTGATCGATCTCAACCAGGGACGCGAGGTGGCGTCGATCACGGTCAACGGCAGTCCCACCGGGATCGCCTGGGACGGCCGGCTGATCTGGTACTGCGACCACGCGACCCTCCAGCTGCGGGCGATCGAGGTACCCGGAATCACCGGAGGCAGGCAGGCCCATGACAACGACAGGCGCTGAGCGACGATCGGAGACGGTGCCCGCCGGACGAGGGTCCCCCGCCCTGCTCGCGCTCGCCGGGCGGGGGGCGCGCGTGCTGGCGATCGTCGCCGTGACCCTGGTGCCGGCCGGGGTCGTCGGGCTCGTCCGGACGGCGCTGCGCGGTCGCACGGCGGGACGCCGGTACCTCTACCGGCGGACGGCCGTCCTGCTGATGAGGCTCGGCCCCACCTTCATCAAGGCCGGTCAGGTCCTCGGCACCCGGCGGGACGTGCTTCCCGCGGCGCTCTGCGACGAGCTGTCCGTCCTCCAGGACTCGGTGGCGCCGCTGAACCGCGCCGAGACCCGCCGCGCCTTCGCGGAGGCCTACGGCATGCGGTCGGTCGAAGGGCGCTTCGCGCACCTCGTGGAGCGGCCGGTCGCCAGCGGGAGCGTGGCCTCCGTCTACCAGGGCACGCTCGCGTCCGGCGGCCAGGTGGCGATCAAGCTCCGCCGCCCCGGCATCGACCGGGTGATGAGGGAGGATCTCGCGCTGATGAGGGCGGGCGCCTCGCTGGCCGCCCGCCTGCCCGTGTTCCGCGGCGTTCCGGTCACCGACGTGGTGGACAACATGTGCGCCGCCGTCCTCGGGCAGCTGGACTTCGCCCGCGAGGCCGACAGCCTGACGCGGCTGCGCGACAACCTCGCGCCCGTGCCCCGGGTGTGGGTGCCGCAGGTGCACCAGGCCGAGTCCCGGCCGCGCTGCATCGTCATGGAGTTCATACCGGACCTGGATGTGGGCGCCGCGGCGAAATGCCCCCTGGCGATGAGGAAGCGGTTCGCGGTGTCGGCGCTGACCGCCATCTACCAGATGCTGTTCGTCGACGGCTTCGTACACTGCGACATGCACCCGGGGAACCTCTACTTCACCCGTCAGGGGCAGGTCGTCGTGCTCGACGCCGGCTTCAGCGTGCAGCTGACCGAGCGCCTGCGCCGGCTGTTCGCCGAGTTCTTCATGAACATGTCCACCGGCCGGGGCCGCCGCTGCGCCGAGATCGTCATCGAGAGCTCGGCGGGGGTGCGCGAGGGCGCCGACCTCGAGGGCTTCATCGTGCGGATGGCCGACCTGGTCGAGCGCAGCCACGGCCTGCCGGCCAAGGAGTTCAGCCTGATCGCCTTCGCCACGGAGATGTTCGACCTGCAGCGCCGGTACGGCATCCACGCCGCGCCCGAGCTGATCTTCCCGCTGCTGTCCCTGCTCGTCATCGAGGGCACCATCCGCGAGCTCGACCCGGAGATCGACTTCCAGGAGACCGCGAAGCCCGTCCTCAACCGCGGCCTCTTCGGCGCCCGGTAGCGGGTCCCGGCGCGGGGCGGGCTCCGGTGAGCGTTCGAGGCCGAGTTATATAAGTTTGATATTATTATCCCGTGCACGCGTTCGATGTTCTCGGCGATCCGGTTCGCCGCCGCATCCTGGAGCTGCTGTCCGGCGGCGGACACTCCTCCGGGGAGATCTGCGCCGTCATCCAGGAGGAGTTCGGGATCTCCCAGCCGGCGGTGTCGCAGCACCTGAAGGTGCTGCGCGACAACGGGTTCGCCTCGGTCCGGGCCGAGGGGACGCGGCGCCTGTACGCGATCGACCCCGGGCCCCTGCGCGAGGTCGACATGTGGCTGGAGCAGTTCCGGCGGTTCTGGGCCCAGCCCCTCGACGCACTGGCCACGGAGGTCGCCCGGGGCCGGCGCGAGGGCCGCGGCGCGGCGGGGAACCGGACGCCGTGGAAAGCGTGATCCACTCAGGTCGCCCGCCCCGGGGGAGGGCGGCTACAGGCGCGCGACGAGGTCGGCGAGCTCGGCGGCGACGGCCGTGGGGGACGGCAGGCCCGCGACCTCCGTGTGGACCTCGGCGGTCGCCGTCCGCAGCGTCTCGTCCTCGAGCAGGCGCTCCAGCATCGTCGCGGTGATCTCATCGGCCGGCGCCATCAGCCCGATTCCCCGGTCGCGCACATCCTGCCCGATGGCTTCGGAGGCCACGTCCTGCGGGTCGAGGGCGACCATCTGCGGGATGCCGGCCTCCACCGCGGTCAGGACGGTGTTGGCGCCACCGTGGTGCACCACCGCCGAGCACGTCCGGAACAGCTCGCCGAAGGGGACCCAGCCGTCGGCGGGCCGGACGTTCGCCGGCAGCGTGCCCAGGGCGGAGGCGTCGACCTTGCCGAGCGCGAGCACGAAGTCGGCGTCCACCTTCGAAGCGGCCTCGATGACCGGAGGCAGGGTGCCGAGGCCGAAGAACCTGGCCGAGAATCCGCCTCCGAGCGAGAGCACGACTCGCGGCCGCTGCGGCCGCTGCCGCCACAGCCCGCCCAGGACGCCGCCGCCGTCGTAGGAGTGGCCGCCCATGAACCCGCCCTCGGGCCTGGCGTGCAGCATGCTCGGCGGCAGCCGCTCCAGGATCATCGCGGGACGCGGGATGGCCGGGACCCCGTACTCGGCGCACAGATCCGACAGCAGGCCGGCCGTCAGCTGATGGGTCCGCCCGGTGGTGAAGGGCCCGAGGTTCCGCTGGACGGCCGGAACGCCGAGCCTGGCCGCCGCCATCGCCCCGACGGTGGTCGTCTGCTCGTAGACGACGAGGTCCGGGCGCCACTGGTCGACCACCTCCATGGTCCCGGGGACCAGCGGCCGGTTGAACCCGGCGAACATGGGCGCCCGGGGGGAGATGTCCCTGTCCGGCCCGACATTGCGGTACCACGTCTTCGCGAACTCGGGATCGTCCTCGAAGACCTTCTTCGCGATCGCCACGGCGTCGTAGCCCGGCGCGACGTCGACCACCGGCAGGCCCGCGTCGGCCGCCCACTCGGGGCGTTCCGCGAGCGCCACGAGCACCTCGTGACCCGCCGAGCGGAAGGCCCATGCCAGGGGCACGAGCGTAAAGACGTGGCCGGCCGCGGGGACGGAGATGAACAGCACGCGCATGGTGGAATCCTCCCTGGGGCATGGACCGAGCGCCGACGAGGAAATCTCCGGTCTACTCCTCCAGGAGATTACTATATATAGTTCAAGTGTCTAGCGAGCTGGAGGAGTTCGTGACGCTGCCGATCTGTCCGCCCGACCTGTCGGCCAGGCCGTACCGCGCGATCGTGGACCACCTCGCGGACGCGCCGGCCGACGCGGTGTTCCGCGCCTGGACGGAGCGGTTCGACCAGTGGTTCGCCCAGCCGGGCGAGATCGTCATGAAGGCCGAGGTCGACGCGCCCTACTTCTTCCAGACGTTCCACGAGGGACGGCGGCACCCGCACTACGGCCGGTTCCTCCGCGTCGACCCGGACCGTCTGATCGAACTGACGTGGCTCAACGAGGCGGGAACCCGCGGGGTCGAGACGGTGCTGACCGTCGAGATGTCACCCCGGCCGAGCGGCTCCCTGCTGCACCTGACGCACGCGGGCTTCCCGGACGACAAGGTGAGGGAAGAGCACGAGACCGCGTGGAGATCGATCCTCCTGAACCGCCTCGATCCCATCCTGCGCGGGGCGGAGGCCTGACCGGTGGCGACGCGCGCCACGCGTTCCCGATCCGAGGAGTGTTCCGCATGGCCACTGCCGAAGAGTACGAAGCGCTCTTCAAGGCTTTCGACCACGACGGCGACGGCATCATCGAACAATCCGACGTCGACCTGCTGGTGCAGCGGTGGTGCCGCGCGCTGCACGTCTCGCCCGGCTCCCCGCAGTGGCTGGCGATCACGCGACCGTCCAACAGGCTGTGGCAGCAGTTGAAGGGGCGCGTCGACGAGGCCGGGGACAAGAAGGTGAGCAAGGGGGAGTGGGTCGCCTCGCACGAGCAGCCGGGCTTCATCGAGAACGTCGCCATTCCGTGGGGCGTCGCCGTGTTCGACATGGGCGCCGACGCCGACGAACGAGTGTCCCTCCAGGTGTGGATGACGACGCATTCGGCGACGGGCTACCCGCAGCTGGAGAGTCTGGCAGGGTTCCAGCGCCTTGATGAGGACGGGGACGGCTATCTCGACAGGGACCCCTTCGTGAAATACATCGAAGGCTTCTACCACCGCGACAACGCCTGATCGGTTCTGGACGGCTCCGCCATCGCGGGCCCGGGGCCGGCCCCGTCGAGCGCCCTGGCATGGCGCGGGCGCGACGGCCACCGACCGCCCGGCCTCCAGGGCACCTCATTAGACTTGCCTTATATAAGCTCCGGGTTTATTATTTGCCCTGGACGGCCCGAGCGCGGAGTGAGTGAGGGAGGCGGGCGAGATGACCACGTCCCAGCCGGTGGCGGACGAGAGACTGCGCGGACCCCTGCTGACGCCCCGCGAGCGCCCGCCGAGGGCAGGCGCGCTCTCGGCGTCGCTGACCTTCGCGCTCCGCTCGCTTCTGAAGATCAAGCGGGCGCCCGAGGGGCTGTTCGGCGCACTGCTGCAGGCGGTCATGTTCACCCTGCTCTTCACCTACCTCTTCGGCGGTGCCATCGCGGGGTCCCCCGGCGCGTACCTGGACTTCTTCCTCCCCGGGGTGTCGGTCATCGCGGTCGTGCTGGCGAGCATGAACACCGGGTTCGGGCTGAACGTGGACATCGACCAGGGGGTCTTCGACCGGGTGCGGTCGCTGCCGGTGTGGCAGTCGTCGGTGCTGGTCGGGGCGATGCTGGGGGATGTGGTCCGGT
>NZ_JBFAGB010000091.1:0-10465 GCF_040639875.1 Actinomadura sp. NPDC023710 | reverse complement strand
CGCCGAACGCCTGGTCGACTCCGACGTCGAGGGAGCCGTCGAGGCCCTGAAGGCCAACTGGCAGAGCGGCAAGGACAGGATCCTCGCGCGCCTCACCGAGCGATGACGCATGCAATATCATATTTCACCGGCGGCGTGTTCGCTGCCCACCCGACACCGAGGCCCGGGGGTTGCGACCCAGATGCTGAACCTGCCCTCGCTCGGCCCGAGGAAGAGCGTGCGGGTCCAGATCGCCCACGCGCTGCGCGCGTCGATCGTCAGCGGTGAGATGCGGTCGGGCGTCGTGTACTCCGCCCCGGCCATCGCCGAGCGGTTCGGCGTGTCCCCGACCCCCGTCCGGGAGGCCATGATCGACCTGGCCCGGGAGGGGCTGGTCGAGGTCGTCCGCAACAAGGGCTTCCGGGTCACCGAGCTGTCCGACCACGAGCTGGACGAGATCACCGACGTGCGGTCCCTGATCGAGATCCCCGCCGCCGTGCGGCTCGCGGGCGCCGGCCGGGCCGCGGAGGTCCGCGCGCTGCGGCCGCTGGCCGAGGCGATCGTGACGGCGGCCGAGCAGCGGGACGTCGTCGCCTACATCGACGCCGACCACCGCTTCCACCTCGCCCTGCTCGGGCTGGCCGGCAACGCCCAGCTCGTCCGGCTGGTGAGCGAGCTGCGCTACAAGTCCCGCCTCTACGGGGTGCCGCGGCTGGCGGAGCGGGGCGAGCTCGAACCGTCCGCACGCGAGCACGAGGACCTGATCGAGGCGGTGGCGAACGGCGACGCGCCGGGCACCGAGGCGCTGATGCGCCACCACCTCCGGCACGTCCGGGGGATCTGGGCGGACCGGCCCGAAGGCCGGTGAGGCGGGGCCCCGCTCAGCACAGGTCCCATGACGGCGCGCGGGGGGCGGGGCCGCCGGCCGCGCCCTCCTCGCTCAGCCGGACCATCTGCTCGACGACCTCGACCACGTCCGACGGCGGGTGCCGGACGACGCCGCGTCCCGGCAGCTCGTACAGCAGGGACCCGTCCTTCACCCAGATCCACAGCCCGGCCCCGAAGTGCACCACCGTCGCCTCCGCGCCGAGCGAGACGCGGGCCCGCAGTCCGCGCACGCCCGCGAGCTCGCACAGCCGTTCGGGCACCGGGCCCGGCGCCGGCGGGGACAGGACGGCCGCGGACGCCTCCGGCAGCGGGACCGTGAAGTAGACGGCCTTGCCGGACACCGGGCCCGGGCCGAGCCTGCAGCGGGTGGGGTGGACGCCCCAGCATCCGCCGGCCTCCTCGGTCAGCGCGTTCACGAGCATCAGCCCGCGGCCGCCGCAGGCGTCGGTGGCGGGCTCCCCGGTGATCAGCGCCGTGGCGCCCGCGGGGACGGCGGCGCCGGTCCCCCGCCAGGGAGCGGCGTCGAACACCTTGAGGGTGAGCTGGGGAAAGGGGTGGCGGCTGAGATACGCCCACACCTCGGCCCGGTCCCGGTCACCGTGCACGACGGCGTTGGTGGCCAGCTCGGAGATGATCGTCTGCGCGTCGCCCACGACGGCCGGGGGCATGTCCAGTTCGGCGAGCACCGACCGGGCGACGGAGCGCGCGAACGCCGCCGCCGTCGGCCCGGGCGGTAAGGGCCATGCCGGGAACGCGCCGTCGGCCAGTTGCGCACCCTCTGTCTCCGCTGTATGCGACTTTTCCGGCATGAGCGATCGCTTTCCACGAGAATTATCGGCGGCGCGTCCGGCCCCCAAGGAGGAAAAGGGTGAGAAGGTCCTCGTCCTGGGGGCCGGCGAGACGGGATCTCCCTTCTTCCATCCGCGCGATCACGGCCAGGAGACCGAGGGTGAGGGCGCCGCTGGCGCCGTGATCGCTTACCTTTGTGGAGGAGTACGGAGATTATTGCGGTCGGTCCGAGTCGCGGGTCATCGGCTGATGCATAATTTCCAGCTATGGATCTCGACATCAGTCACCTTCGCATGGTGTGCGCGATGGCGGAGACCGGGAGCGTCACCCGGGCGGCGGCCCGGATGGGGATGTCCCAGCCCGCAATGTCGAACCAGCTCCGCCGGGTCGAGGAGATCGTCGGCGGGGCGCTGTTCACCCGCAGCCGGTCCGGCCTGGAGCCGACGCCGCTCGGCGGCCAGGTCATCAGCCGGGCGCGGACGATCCTGTCCGAGATGGACACGCTGTTCGGCGACCTGCGCGGACCGCGGAGCCCGCAGGAGACCCTCGGCCTCGGATGCGTCCACCTCGCCTGCGTCGGGAGCATCGTCGCGCGGGTGGGCGAGGCCCTTCCCGGCCGCGAGGTCTCGCTGCGCATCGAGCCCTCCTCCGCCCTGCTGGGCGACGCCCTCGCCCGCGGCCATCTCGACGCCGCGCTGATCGGGCTCATGGAGGGCTTCGACATCCCCCTGGCGGCGCCCGTGGTCAGCCGCACCCTGGTGCCGCGCTACCCGATCTTCGTCACCCTCTCCGCGAACCACCCGCTCGCCGGCAGGGACGAGATCGACCTGTTCGACCTGCGGGACGAGGCGTGGATCGCCCCGCCGGGCGCCGACGACGGCTCGCTGTCCTCCCTGCGGGCCTCGTGCCGCTCCGCCGGATTCGAGCCCATCGTGCGCTACGAGGCGCCGAGCGGGGCGGCGTGCCCGCTCGTCGCGGCGGGGCACGGCGTCCGGATGGTGGACCCGTCCTGGCCGCCGCATCCCGGCACGGTCGTGCGGCCCCTGGCCGGAGAGCCGCAGGTCGCCCGGCTCATCGTCGCCTGGCGGCGTGACCGCCTGGGCGAGGAGGAGGCCGCGGCCCTCTACCGGGGGCTGGCGGCCGCCTACCTGGAGCACACCGGCAGCCATCCGACCTTCGAGGCCTGGTGGCACGCCCATCCCCAGGTGCACCCGCTGCTGTGACCGGGCGCCCGTGATCAGGCGCCGTGATCTTGCCGACGGGTGCGGGACGCCGGGCCCCTGGGCCGCCCACGTGGCGGTATTCTGATCGTGGGTGAGGAGGGCCAATGGATCCGGTGGCCGATGCCATGGTCGGGCTGCCTGACCTCGGCGGCCAGAGCAGTCTGCGCGGCCAGGTGGCCGAGGCGCTGCGCAGGGCGCTGGCGACGGGCTCGCTGCGGTCGGGCGTCGTGTACTCCGCCCCGACCCTCGCGGACGAGTTCGGGATCTCCCCCACCCCGGTCCGCGAAGCCATGATCGACCTGGTGCGGGACGGCCTGTTCGAGGCCGTGCGCAACCGGGGGTTCCGGGTCGTGCGTCCCTCGGCCCGCGACCTCGCCGAACTCACCGAGATCAGGGAGCTGGTCGAGGTCCCCGCCGTCGTGCGGCTGGCCGGCGCCGTTCCCGAGGCGACCCGCCCGCGCCTGCGCGCCCTCGCCGAGGAGGCGCTCGCGGCGGCGCGGGAAGGCGACCCGATCGGCTTCCTCGACGCCGACCACCGCTTCCACTCCGAACTGCTCGAACTCACCGGCAACCGGACGCTGGTCAGGACGATCCTGGACCTGCGCGGCCGCTCGCAGATGCACGGCCTCGCCCGTCCGGCCGCGGCCGAGACGCTGGTGGCGTCGGCGGAGGAGCACCTCGGGCTGCTGGACGCGCTCGTCGCCGGGGACGCCGAGAAGGCGCGGGAGCTCATGACGCGCCACCTCGACCACGTACGGGGCGACCACCGCTGAGGGCGACCTCCGCCCGCGTATCTCCTGGCCGGATCCGGCCATAACTCCCCGGAGCTGGGCTTTCGCCGAAGCGGCTGCTCTTGGCAAGTGCCGTTTCACATTTTACAGTGCAATTTCACATTGCATTGCGGACACCGCGGCCGGATGCCGCGGCACCCCCGTCCGCGAAGGAGGCTCCCCCCATGGTCCGCCCGAAACGCAGAAGGGTCGCCGCGGCAGTCGCCGTGGCCACCGCCCTGACCGCGGCCTCACTGGCGGCGCCGGCCCGCGCCGACGCTCCCGGTGACCGTGGCGCGGCCCCCGCCCCCTCCCCGAACCCCAGGTCCCGGACCCAGATCCAGCAGGAGGCCAAGGAGACACTCGTCAAGCAGATCGCCAAGGACCACGGCGTCTCGGCGGCCGAGGCGGGCCGCCGAGCCGACCGGCAACCCGCGCAGTTCTCCCTGGCCGGCCGGCTCGGCAAGGACCTCGGCGCCGCTTACGGCGGCGCCTGGATCGACCAGGCGCACGGCGGCGAGCTCACCGTCGGCGTCACGGGCGCCGGCGCGTCGGCCACGGTGCGGTCGAAGGCGCAGAGCGCCGGGCTGGGCGCCACCAAGACGAAGAAGGTCCGGTACGGCTTCGGCCATCTCCAGCAGGTGTCCGCGTCGCTGGCCGAGCGCGTCGCCGACGCCAACAAGGGGGCCGAGAGCGGCCTGCAGACCGGCATCGTCACGTCCGGCAACGCGGTGAGGCTGAGCAGCCTCAAGGGCGCCGCGCTCACCCCGGCCCAGCGCGACGTCATCGGCTGGGCGCGGCGCACGTTCGGCGGCGCCGTCCAGGTGTCGACCTACGCCCACAAGTCGGTGCCCCGCTACTGCTACGACGACTACAGCTGCGACCCGCCGCTGCGGTCCGGCCTGGCCATCTTCACCGGCGGGGCGCGCTGCACCAGCGCGTTCATGACGTACTCGGGCAGCCGGTACTACATGCTCACCGCCGGCCACTGCGCCGAACTCGGCTACTACTGGGACGTGTCGACCTACAGCTACGGCTACCAGAACGTCGGCGGCGCCGTGGACTACACCTTCGGCTGGTACGGCGACTACGCCGCGGTATCGGTCGACGATCCGGGCTGGTGGCGGCCCAGGGGCTGGGTCCTCCCCCAGACCTCCGTCTACGGAAGCGAAAGCGACTACGTCGGCGGATACGTCTGCAAGCAGGGCTCGACCACCGGCTACACCTGCGGGTCGATCACCGAGGTCGACGCCACCGTCTCCTACCCCAACCGGACGCTGTCCGGCATGACCTGGAGCACCGCGTGTGACGGTCCGGGTGACAGCGGCAGCGGCGTCTTCTACGGCAACTACGCCCACGGCATCCTGAGCGGCGGCCCGAACTCGGGGTGCGGAATGATCCACGAGCCCATCGGCCGGGCCCTGTCCGGCCTGGGGGTGACCCTGCTCAGGGGCTGACCACTCCCCCGTCCTGCGCGCAGGGGCGGCGCCGTGCCCGGTGACCCGGGGACGGCGCCGCCCCTTCACGGCGTCAGTCGTGCAGGGACTGCATCCAGGTCTCGATCTCCTCGGGGTGGCGGGGAAGGGCGAAGGACAGCAGGCGGGAGCCGGTCTCGGTGACGAGGACGTCGTCCTCGATGCGCACGCCGATGCCGCGCAGTTCCGGGGGCAGCGTCAGGTCGTCCGGCTGCAGGTAGAGGCCCGGCTCCACGGTCAGGACGTGTCCGGGGCGCAGTTCCCCGTCCAGGTACTGGGACGCCCGCGCCGCCGAGCAGTCGTGGACGTCCAGGCCGAGCATGTGCCCGCTGCTGCAGAGGGTGTAGCGGCGGTAGATGCCCGACTCGGGGTCGAGGGCGTCCTCCGCGCTGCGCAGCACGCCCCAGTCCTGCAGTCCTTCGGCGATGACGCGCATCGCGGCCATGTGGAAGTCGCGGAAGCGGGCGCCCGGCCGGACGGCCGCCAGTCCCGCCTCCTGCGCGTGGTAGACGAGGTCGTAGACCTGCCGCTGCCGCGGGGTGAACCATCCGCTCACCGGGAGGGTGCGGGTGATGTCGGCGGTGTAGAGGGTGTCGGTCTCGACCCCGGCGTCGAGCAGGAGCATCTCGCCGAGGCGCAGCGTGCCGTCGTTGCGCGTCCAGTGCAGGACGCAGGCGTGCGCCCCCGCCGCGGCGATGGTGTCGTATCCGACGCCGTTGCCCCTGATGCGCGCGACGCGCTCGAAGGTGCCCTCCGCCCACCGCTCACCGCGCGGCATCCCGGTGACGCGCGCCAGCCCGGCGGCGACCGCGGTGAAGCCGTCCACCGTGTGGTCGACGGCGGCCTGGAGCTGGGCGATCTCCCAGTCGTCCTTGACCAGGCGGAGCTCGGCGGCGCAGGCGGCCAGTTCGGCGTCTGCCTCGGGGGCGCGCGCCGGGACGGCGCGGTCGACCTCGGGGTCCACGCCCCGGATCACCCGGGTCGGGACCTGGCCGCGGAGCGCACCGGCCAGGTCGCCCAGCGGTGCGCAGGCGAGCCCGAGCCTCTCCTCGGTCTCGGCCGGCGTGGCGCGGGGGCCGACCCAGAACTCCCCGTGCCGGCGGTCGCGGAAGAAGCCCGCGTCGTCGCGCGAGGACCGGGGCCGGTGGTAGAGGACGGCGTCGTGGCCCGTGCCGGTCGGTTCCAGCACCAGGACGGCGCCGGTTCCGGTGTCCGCGCCGGTGTCCCCGGTGAGATGGGTGTAGGCGGTGTGCGCTCTGTAGCGGTAGTCGCAGTCGTTGCTGCGCACCTTCGGCGGACCGGCGGGCAGGACGAGGCGTTCGCCGGGAAAGAGGGCCGACAGGGCCGCGCGGCGTTTCTCCGCGTACGGCGCCACGGACCGGCGCACCGGAAGCGGTTTCCCGCTCGGGGCCCAGTCCCGGGTCATGAAGGAGGCGAGGGTCTCGGAGACGGGCAGGTCGTGGCTGCCCGTCGCGAAGCGGCCGGCTGCAGGGTCGTCCATGTGAAAGTCCTGGATGTGGAGATTCGATAACGGGGCTTGTAGTGCAATTGCACTGTACTATTTTATATGGCACTCCGCCCGACGATGCACGGAGACGCCATGAAACGTCCGGTCAGGACCTGCCTCGCCCTCGCCCTCGCCCTCTCGCTCGGCGCCGCCGCCGGCGGGGCCTCCGCCTGCGGCTCGGGCGACGGCGCCACCGCCGCCAGGACCGGGGGCACCCTCACCGTCCTGTACACGCAGGACTTCGCCCATCTCGACCCGCAGCGCAACTACGTGATGTTCGCGATGGACTTCGGCACGCGGCTGCTCTACCGGACGCTGACCACCTACGCCGCCAAGGAGGGCCAGGAGGGCACCAGGGTCGTCCCGGACCTCGCCACCGACACCGGCACCACGCCCGACAAGGGCAGGACATGGACGTTCCATCTCAAGCCGGGGCTGAAGTTCGAGGACGGGACGCCCGTCACCAGCGCCGACGTCAAGTACGGGGTCGAGCGCTCCTTCGCGCCCGACCTGCCGGAAGGCCCGGGATACGCCAGGACGATGCTGGAGGGCGGCGACGGGTACAACGGGCCCTACAAGGACAGGGGCGGTCTCGCCTCCATCGCGACACCGGACGCAGGGACGGTCGTGTTCCGGCTCAAGGAACCGTCGATGGACTGGCCGAAGGTCACCACGCTGCCGACGTTCGCCCCCGTGCCGAAGGCGAAGGACACCGGCGTCAACTTCGACAGGCGCCCCTTCTCCTCCGGCCCTTACAAGGTCGAGTCGTACGACCGCGGCCGGCGGCTGATCCTCGTCAGGAACACCCACTGGGACAAGGCCACCGACGGCATCCGCCAGGCCAACCCCGACAAGATCGTGGTGGAGGAGGGCCTCGCGCAGGCCACCATCGACCAGCGGCTCATCGCCGACCAGGGCCGGGACCGGCGCGCCGTCACGCTGTACTCCGTGGCGCCGGCGAGCATGCCGCGCATCCTCACCCGCCCGGACGTCAGGAAGCGGTTCGTCAGCGCGACGAGCCTGTGCACCCGGTTCCTGGCGATGAACACCTCCAAACCGCCCTTCGACGACCCGAAGGTGCGGCGGGCGATGCAGTACGCGATCGACAAGGAGGCCTACCGCACCGCGCACGGCGGCAGCGGCGTCGGCGAGCTGGCCGGTTCCTACCTCCCGCCCGCCATGACCGGCGGGCAGGCGCAGAACGTCTACCAGGCGCCGCCGAACGGGGACCCGGCCAAGGCGAGGCAGATGCTCGCCGCGGCCGGCAAGGGGGCCGGTTTCTCGATCAACCTGACGACGACCAGCAGCGAGCTGGGCAAGTCCGAGGCCGAGGCGGTGCAGCAGGCGCTCGCCCGCGTCGGGGTGAAGGTCCGGATCAACGCCGTCGCCAAGAGCGTCTACTACGACACCATCGGCGACACCGCGAAGGAGGACGAGCTCGTCTTCTACGGGTGGTGCGCCGACTACCCGTCCGCGGCCTCGTTCATCCCGCCCGTCTTCGACGGGCGCAACATCGCGCCCAAGGGCAACACGGTCGTCTCGCAGATGAACGACGAGGCGGTCAACGAGAAGATCGGCGCGGCCGTGAAGGGCGGCGACCCGGCCGCGTGGACGGCGCTCGACCGCGAGCTGATGGGGCTGTCGCCGATGGTCCCCCTGATCCACGACAAGCTGCCGCTGTTGCACGGCTCCAAGGTCACCGGCACGTTCGGCCACGCCATCTGGGAAGGCGAGTTCGACTTCGCCACCATCGGGGTGATGTAGTGGCCGCCCCGCCCCTCACCGAGGCGGCGGGCGGCGTGCCGGCGCCCGCCGGCCGGTCGCCCTGGCGACTGGCCGGCGGGCGGCTGCGCCGCGACCCGGCCGCCCTCGCCGGCCTGACGATCATCGCGCTGTTCGTGCTGCTGGCGCTCGCGGCCCCGCTGCTCACCGCCCTCAACGGGCACGGGCCGGACGAGTTCCACCCCGAGAAGATCGACAAGGCGCTGGCCGGCGCGCCCAAGGGGGCGTTCGGCGGCATCGACGGCGACTTCTGGCTGGGCGTCGAGCCCGGCACCGGCAGGGACGTGTTCAGCCGCATGGTCTACGGCGCCCGGATCTCGCTGCTGATCTCCGTGGCGGCGACCTGCGTCGCCACCGCCGCCGGCACCGCCCTCGGCCTCACCGCGGGTTTCGCCGGCGGCAGGGTCGACGCGGCGATCAGCCGCGTCATGGACCTGGTGCTGTCGTTCCCGCAGCTCATCTTCATGATCGCGCTGGTGTCGGTGCTGCCCGAGGGGAACCGGACGCTGGAGCTGGTGTTCGTCATGGGCTTCTTCGGCTGGCCCTACATCGGGCGGATCGTGCGCGGGCAGACGCTCTCGCTGCGCCACCGGGAGTTCGTGGAGGCCGCGCGCGCCACCGGCATGCCGCGCCACCGGATCGTCTTCCGCGAGGTCATGCCGAACCTGCTGGCACCGGTCCTGGTCTACGCGACGCTCACCATCCCGATCAACATCGGCACCGAGGCCGCCCTGTCGTTCCTCGGCATCGGCGTCCGGCCGCCGGACGCCTCGTGGGGGCAGATGATGGCCAAGGCGATCGACTGGTACCAGGTGGACCCGACGTTCTTCGTGGTCCCCGGCGTCTGCCTGCTGCTGACCGTGCTGGCGTTCACGCTGCTCGGCGACGCCTTCCGGGACGCCCTGGACCCGAAGGGGGCGGGCCGGTGACCCGGTACGTCGCGATGCGCCTGGCCGGGGTCGCCGGGGTGCTGCTGGTCATCTGCGCGGTGACCTTCACGATCTTCTACGTGTTCCCCGCCGACCCCGCGCTGCAGGCGTGCGGCAAGTCGTGCACGCCGGAGCGGCTCGCCATGCTCCACCACCAGATGGGACTCGACCGGCCGCTGTGGCGGCAGTTCACCGACTACCTCGGCGGCATCTTCGCGGGCCGGAGCTACGGCTCGGGGCCGCAGGCCGTCCGGTGCCACGTCCCGTGCCTCGGGTTCTCCTACCAGAACAACATGCCGGTCTGGGACCTGATGATGCAGCGGCTGCCGACCACGGTCTCGATCGGGATCGGGGCGGCGGTCCTGTGGCTCGTCGGCGGCGTGACCGTCGGCGTCGTCTCCGCGCTGCGCAAGGACTCGCTGCTCGACCGGACGATGATGGTGGGCACGCTCACCTCCGCGTCCCTGCCGATCTACTTCACGGCGATGGCGCTGACCGTCCTGGTCGTCCAGATCGGGGGGCTGCTCCCCTACTCCAGCTACGTGCCGTTCGCGGAGGACCCCGCCACCTGGGCGAAGAACCTCGTCCTGCCGTGGGTCGCGCTCGCGCTGCTCTACGCGGCCATGTACGCGCGGCTGTCCCGGGCGTCGATGGTGGAGACGATGGCCGAGCCCTACATCCGGACGGCCCGCGCCAAGGGCCTGCCCGAGCGGACGGTGGTCACCAAGCACGGGCTGCGCGCCGGGCTCACCCCCGTCCTCACCGTCTTCGGCATGGACCTCGGCGCGCTGCTCGGCGGTGCCCTGATCACCGAGAGCGTGTTCGGGCTGCCCGGCATCGGGCGGCTCACCATCGACTCGATCGACAAGTCCGACCAGCCGGTCGTGATGGGCGTCGCGCTGCTGGCCGCGTTCTTCATCACGTTCGCCAACCTCGTCGTGGATCTGCTCTACGCCGCGATCGACCCCCAGGTGAGATACGCATGAGCGAAGCGAACCGGGGGGCGTGGGGGGTCGCCCCCTCACAAGCAGCACGCATGAGCGGAGCGAACCGGGGGGTGTGGGGGGTCGCCCCCTCACAAGCAGCACGCATGAGCGGAGCGAACCGGGGGGTGTGGGGGTTC
>NZ_JBFAGB010000090.1:0-10590 GCF_040639875.1 Actinomadura sp. NPDC023710 | reverse complement strand
GTCACCGGGGCGAACCGGGGCATCGGCCGCGACGTGTGCGCGCAACTCGCCGCACGCGGCCACCGGGTGCTGCTCGGGGCGCAGCCGGGCGGCCGTCCTTACCGCCGCTGAGGGCGGAGCCGGTCATCCCTTGATCGCGGTCCACGCCTGGGTCCACTTGGAGTAGTCGACGCACTTGACGTCCTTGCGCCCGTCGAGGCACTGCGCGATCGGCGTCGTCCAGAAGTGCACCTGGGAGAAGTAGTTCTCGTCGGTGGCGTGGAAGGTGTCGCAGTGGGTCTTGACCGCGGTCTCCCGGCACGCCTTGGCGTTCGCCGGCGCCTCACCGAACCACTCGGCGACCTGCGCGTTCGCCTTGGGAGAGACGATCCAGTCCATCCACTTGTAGGCGCAGTTGGGGTGCTTGGCCTTCGCGCCGACCATCCACGTGTCCGACCAGCCGGTGGAGCCCTCCTTGGGCAGGGCCACCTTGACCGGGGCCTTCTCACCCTGCGCGAGGTTGGCGATGACCTGCCACGTCGTCCCGAGGACGGAGTCGCCGCTCTTGAACGCCTGGACCTCCTTGGTGTAGTCGGACCAGTACTCGCCGATGAGCCCGCGCTGGGTCTTGAGCAGCGCGACGGCCGCGTCGAACTGCTTCTGGTCGAGCGCGTACGGGTCCTTGATGCCGAGCTCGGGCTTGGCCGTCTTCAGGTAGAGGGCGGCGTCGGCGATGTAGATCGGCGAGTCGTAGGCGGTGATCTTCCCCTTGTACGGGGAGTTGGCGTCGAACACCGCGCCCCACGAGTCGGGGGCCGTCTTGACCTTGTCGGTGCGCCACATGAGCAGGTTGGCGCCGCGGCCGTGCGGGATGCCGTAGGCGACGTTGTTCACCGAGTTCCACGGCTTCATCTTCAGGCCGGCGAACACGTCGGCGTAGTTCGGCACCAGCCCGGTGTTGACCGGCGCGACCGTCCCGGAGGCGATCAGCCGCAGCGAGGCGTCGCCGGAGGCGGAGACCGCGTCGTACTCGCCGGTCTTCATCAGGGTGACCATCTCGTCGGACGTGCCGGCGACCTTGGTGTTGACCTTGCAGCCGGTCTGCTTCTCGAACGGGGTGACCCAGTCGACCTTGGGGTCGTTGGAGCCGTCCTCGGCGTACCCGGCCCAGGCGACCAGGTTGACCTGGCCCTCGCCCTGGCCGAGCGACTTCTGCATCGGCACCTTGGGAACCGGGAAGCCGCCTTGCCCGGCTCCGGTCGCCTTGTCGCCCGAGTCGCCGCCGCAGGCGACGGCCGCAAGTCCGATCGCCAGCGTCGCCGCGGCGGCGGCCGCCATGCGCGTGGACCACATGGGGAACTCCTTATTGTGGGGGTTTTTCGGGGGTTTGTTGGGGTGGCTCAGGGGGTGGGAGCCGGCAGGGAGCCGGCGCCCGACACGTGGAACTCGTGCGCCTCGTGCCAGCTGATCCGGACGCGCGCGCCGCGCCGGCCCAGCACGTCCATGGAGGAGGTCCGCAGGTTCTGCTGCAGCGCGACGACCCGGTCCCCCGACTCCAGGTCGATCACGAAGCGGGTGACCGCGCCGGCGTAGACGACCTCGGCGACCGTGCCGAGCGCCTGCCGGTCCCCCGCGTCCGGCCCGCCCGCCTCCCGGTCGCCGCCGTCCTCGTGGACGTGGATCTTCTCCGGCCGCACGCAGACGTCGCCGATGCGGTTGGTCGTCCCGACGAAGCCGGCCACGAACTCGGTGGCCGGACGCTCGTACACCTCGGCCGGCGTGCCGACCTGCTGGACCCGGCCACCGTCGAGGACGGCGATCCGGTCGCTGAGGGTCAGCGCCTCCTCCTGGTCGTGGGTGACGAACACGAAGGTGATGCCGGCCCTGCGCTGGATGCTCTTCAGCTCGACCTGCATCTCCTCGCGCAGCTTCAGGTCGAGCGCGCCGAGCGGCTCGTCCAGCAGCAGCACCTTCGGCTCGTTCACCAGCGCCCGGGCGAGCGCGACCCGCTGGCGCTGGCCGCCCGACAACTCGCCGGGGCGGCGCGCCTGCATCCCGTCGAGCCGGACGCTGCGCAGCGCCTCCAGCGCCCGCTCCCGGCGCTTGGCCTTCGGCACCCTGCGCACCTTCAGGCCGTACTCGACGTTGCGGAGCACGTCCAGGTGCGGGAAGAGCGCGTAGTCCTGGAAGACGGTGTTGACGTCACGATCGAACGGCGCGAGCCCGGTCACGTCCCTGCCGCCGAGTTCGATCGTTCCAGAGGTCGGGCGCTCGAACCCCGCGATGAGCCGCAGCACGGTCGTCTTCCCCGACCCGGACGGACCGAGCATCGAGAAGAACTCGCCGTCCCCGATGTCGAGGTCGACGCCCGCCACCGCCTCGACGGGGCCGAAGGTCTTGCGAAGATCGCGGATCCTCACCGCTGAAGCCGGCATGACCGAAAACATATGGAGTCAGAGGTTTAAGTTCAAGTGATGGTCCGGTATCACTGTGTCAACACCGGGAGGGGGCCCATGGACAGCGCGCACCTCGTCGTGTTCGCTCCCGTCGACAACACCGCGCGGGTGCACGCGGTCGTACGGCGCTTGAGCGACGCGATAGCGCTCGGCCTCCTCGCCGACGGCGAGCAGTTGCCCAGTGAGACCGACCTGTCGGCATTTCTCGGTGTTTCGACGGTCACACTACGCGAAGCGCTGATGGCCTTGCGTCAACAAGGGCTCATCGAGACCCGCCGGGGGCGCGGCGGCGGCAGCTTCGTCCGGGCTCCTGCCAGGGCATTCGATCTCGACGAGCGGCTGCGTTCGCTCAGCGCTGAAGAGCTCCGCGATCTCGGCGACCACTACGCCGCCATCGCCGGGGCGGCCGCGCGCCTCGCCGCCGGGCGGTCGCTGCCCGGCGACGTCCGGCGCCTGCGGCGGTCGCTGGAGGAGATGGCCGGGGCGGGCTCGGGCAACGGGATGTGCCGGCTGGACGGCCGGCTCCACCTGGAGGTCGCCGCCGCCTCCCAGTCCGGCCGGCTCACCCGGGAGGAGATCCGGCTCCAGGCCGAGATCGGGCCGCTGGTCTGGGCCGTGCACGAGCTGCCCGAACAGCGCGACCGCGTCGACGCCGAGCATGCCCGGCTCATCGAGGCGATCGAGGCCGCCGACGCGGCCGGAGCGCGCGATGTAGCTGAAAGTCACGTCTCGAATGCGGTAGAACGTCTGATTGAACGACGGCTCGCACTCTGAGACCCCGAGGGGGACCCATGCCCGCCGAGCCACCGGCCGTCGGCGCGGCGGCGGCACACGTCCGCGCGACCCTGGACGGCGTCTTCACCACCGTGGCGCAGGTGCGCGACGCGACGGCGCGGTGCCTGGAGGACGTCCACCGCGCCGGGCGCGCCCCCGCCCGCGCCGACCTCGCCGCGCTGCGCCCGCTGCTGTTCTCCCGTCTCGGCCCGATCGTCTGCGGCCTGGGGTTCATCGCCGCGCCGGGCCTGCTCGCCGACGCCGCCTGGTACCTGGAGTGGTGGCAGACCGGCCCGGCCGGGCGGCCGTCCCAGCTGCTGCGCGACCTGAACCCCGAGAGCAGCGTCCTGTACGACTACACCGACTGGGAGTGGTTCACGGAGCCGCAGGGCGGCGCCGAGAAGACCGTCTGCGGCCCCTACGTCGACTACCTGTGCAGCGACGAGTACGTCCTGACCCTGTCGGCGCCGGTGCGCGTCGGCGGGGCGTTCGCGGGCGTCGCGGCCGCCGACGTGTTCGCCCGGACGTTCGAGAACGAGGTCGTCCCGGCGCTGCGGGAGATCCCCGCGCCCGCCCTCGTCGTCAACGCCCCCGGCCGCGTGATGGCCTCCAACACCGCCAGCTGGCCCCCGGGCGCGGTGTACCGCGAGGTGCCCGGCTACGCCGCCCGCCCCTGCGGGGGCGGCATCGAGCGCATCGCCCTCGTCGTCGGCCGCTAGCCGCGCCCGGCACCGGTCCCGGGGTCAGTCG
This sequence comes from Actinomadura sp. NPDC023710, assembly GCF_040639875.1. Lineage (NCBI taxonomy): Bacteria > Bacillati > Actinomycetota > Actinomycetes > Streptosporangiales > Thermomonosporaceae > Actinomadura > Actinomadura sp. NPDC023710. Next base: position 6,631 of record NZ_JBFAGB010000090.1, on the reverse strand, counting down.
GCGTCGGCGAGACCGAGGGAGAAGGCCTGCTCGAGGTCGTGCTGGGAGTAGGTGCGGAACGCGATGTGGGTCTCGGTGCCGGCGATGCCGGGGACCTTGTTGATGCGGCCCGGGATCACGTCGTTGAGCTCCTCGTGGCGGCGCACCCGGACCATCACCATGAGGTCGTGGTCGCCGGTGATGGAGTACACCTCGCTGACACCGTCCAGCGCGGCGATCGTCTCGGCCACCTCGTGGATGCGCGCGACGTCGGCCTTGACGAACACGATCGCAGTGACCACTGCACCCCTCCCCCACAGAAACGGACGCTCCGACCCTATCGGGGAGGCCGGCGGCGCCGGCGCGAGGGACGCCCCGGTCCGGGCCGACCGTGGACGGCGGCGGGCCGGTCAGCCGCGGCTCAGCGCGGCCAGGCGGTGGGCCGGGCCGGCGCGGCGGGCCAGGAGCGCGAACACCACGCCCGCCACGAAGCCGTAGATGTGCGCGGTGTAGGCGACGTTGCTCTTCTCGTCGCCCAGGGACAGCCACTGCAGGACGAACCAGTAGCCGAGCACCACCCACACCGGCAGGCGGATGACGATGACGGGCGGCACCCAGCTGACGACGCGGCCCCGCGGGTTGAGGATCACGTAGGCGCCCATCACCCCGGCGATCGCGCCGGACGCGCCGATGAGCGGGACGGTGGAGCCGGGCGACGTCCACGCGAACCCGTAGACGGCGACGAGCCCGAACGCCAGGTAGGCGAGCAGGTAGCGCCACCGGCCGAGCCGGTCCTCCACCCCCATGCCGACGACGAACAGGAAGACCAGGTTGCCGAGCAGGTGCAGGGCGCTGGAGTGCAGGAACATCGAGGTGAACGCCGTCGTCCAGGGCGCCTTGCGGAAGCCTGCGGGCCCGCAGTCGTGCACGACCCCGGTCGGCAGCGGCTGCTGGTCGCCGGTGGTCAGCTCCTTCGGCACGGCGCCGTACTCGAACGTGAAGTGCGTCGCCTTGCACTCGCGGACCGAGCCGTTGCCGTACCAGGCGGCGAAGTTCGACATCGGGGTGAGGAGGAAGACCACCACGTTGACGGCGATCAGCAGGTAGGTCACCCAGGGAACGCGCCGCGCAGGCTGACTGTCGTAGAGAGGCAGTGCCATGCGGGGTCGTCCTCCGGTTGCCGGGTGTACACCGTCACCTTAGTGGGCGGCGGGGCCCGCGCCGGGCCCCCTCGGGCCGCTCGTAGCTCCGGTCGTAGGCCTTGTCGATCCACTCGCGCAGCCCCTCGGCGCCGTGCAGCGGGCACGTCCACGGGCCGTCGACCTCGACCAGGCGCACGCCGGGCAGGTCGAGCCAGCGCAGGACGCACTCCATCTCCTCGGCGGTCGCGCCCTGCGAGGGGGGCGCGCCGAGCGCCACGCCGCCGGGCGCCTCCCCGGAGGGCGGGAACACCGTCTCGGCGGTCGCGACGAGCGCGTCGACGTAGGGCCGCGGCCGGGCGTTCGGCGGGACGGTGCCGGCGGCGGCGAGCCGGCCGTAGCGCACGACCGACAGCTCCCAGCCGCCGTCGAAGGCGGGGCGGGCGGCCACGAGCTGGGGCAGCCGGGCCAGTGCCGCGAGCCGCTGCCCGCGCGCGGCGGCCCGGACGAACGCGGCGAGCCGGTCGCGCTGGGCGGCGGCCTCCTCGTAGCGCAGCTCGGAGGCCAGCCGGTCGATGCGGACCCGCGCGGCGGCCACGACGGGCCGCACGTCGCCCTCCATGATGGAGCGGGCCGTCCCGGTGTGGACGGCGTAGGCGTCGGCGGACTCGCGGCCGTCGCAGGGCGAGCCGCACCGGCCGAGCTCGGCGAGGGCGCACGAACGCGCCTTGCCGCGTTCCACCAGCCGGAGCGTCAGCCGCTGGGTGCACTGCCGCAGCGGCACGGCCTCGTGGAGCGCGGCGCGGGCCTCCTCGGCCTGCCGCCGCGAGGAGATCGGCCCGAGGTAGCGGGCGCCGTCGGCGCGGCACTCCCGCACGATGGACAGCCGCGGGAACGGCTCCACGGTCAGCTTCAGCCAGATCGCCCGCTCGGGGAACTTGGAGCGGCGGTTGTAGCGCGGCTTGTGCTCGGCGATCAGCCGCAGCTCGCGGACCTCGGCCTCCAGCCCCGTGGCGCACACGATGGTGCGGACGTTCTCGGCGAGGCCGACCATCTCCCGGACGCGCCGGCGCGTCTCCGAGCCGGTGAAGTAGCTGCGCACGCGCGAGCGCAGGTCGCCGCTCTTGCCCACGTACAGGACCTCGCCGGCGTGGTCCTCGAACAGGTAGACGCCGGGGGTGGAGGGGACGTCGTCGGCGAGGTGCCGCTTGCGGCGCTGCTCGGGGGTGGGCGCCTTGGCGAAGCCGCGCATCTCCTCCAGCGAGGTGACGCCGAACGAGCCGAGCCGCTCGATCAGGCCGTGCAGCACCTCCACGGTGGCGCGGGCGTCGGCGAGGGCCCGGTGCGTGGGCTCGTTGGACGTCCGGAAGAAGCGGGCCAGCGTGGCGAGTTTGCAGTTGGGCACCTCGTCGCGGGAGAGCACGCGCCGCGCCAGGTCGACGGTGTCGACGACCGCGAACGCGGGCCAGGCGTAGCCGTTCGCGGCGCACGCGGCCTTGAGGAAGCCGATGTCGAACGAGGCGTTGTGCGCGACGAGGACGCAGCCGCGCGCGAACTCCAGGAACGCCGGCAGCACCGACTCGATCCGCGGCGCGGCCGTCACCATCGCCGTGGTGATGCCGGTCAGCGCGGTGATGAACGGCGGGACGGGACCGCCCGGATCGACCAGCGTGCCGAGCTCGCCGAGCTCCTCTCCGCCGCGCACCTTCACCGCGCCGATCTCGGTGATGGCCGAGTCGGCCGCCGAGCCGCCGGTGGTCTCCAGGTCGACCACCACGAAGGTGACGTCGCGGAGGGGGGTGCCGAGGTCGTCCAGGGTGCCCTGGACGCCGTGCCCCTGGGCTCCGTGCCCCTGGGCTCCGTGCCCCTGGGCTCCGTGCCCCTGGACTCCGCGCCCTTGGACACCGTGCGCAGCCGTCATGTGCGCGACCGTAGAGGACCCCACCGACAGAACTTCGTGCCGCTAGGGTTGGGGGGCGCCGGGACGTCCCGCCGGGCGGGGGCCGCGAGGACGGGCGGGAGGCATCCCGCCGAGGGCCGGGCGCGATCCGTCCGATCGCACGTTCGCCCCGGTTAGGGCGGGGCGCGCTCGGGAACACACAGCCCACCGGCGGCGCAGCCCGGAAGGAGCGGGATCATCGACAGCGGTCCCGAAGCGACCCCCGGCGACGGGGAGCCCGCGGAGAAGCCGACCCGCCCGCTTCCCGAGGCCGTTCGGCAGGGCGTGGTGGAGGTCGCCGCCGAGCTGATCGGGTCGCTGCCCTCCGACGAGGTCCCCGTGCCGCTGCGCCGGTTCGCGCGGTTCGAGCGCCGCAAGCGCGCCAGGCTCGCGGGCCAGCACATCGCGGCGGTGCTGGAGAAGGACGGGGAGTTCCGGCGCCGGGTCGCGGTGCCGCTCCGGGAGGCGCAGGCCGACCTGGTGGAGGCGGTCGAGGGCGGGGAGGTGCCGCCCGCGGCCGACCCGGTGCGCGTCGCGGTGCTGGCCTACCTGCTGCGCCCCGCGGGCTGGACCGGGCTGGTGGAGTCCGCGCGCGAGGAGCTGACGCGCTCGGCGACCGCGTCGGAGGAGCAGGAGGCCGAGCGCCGCATCGCCGCGCTGAAGGCCGAGCTGGCCGCGACCCGCGACGCCCGCGGCGCCGAGCTGGCCAAGCTGCGCGCCGAGCTGCGCGAGACCAAGGCCGAGGTCGCGGACCTGCGCCGCAAGCTGCACGACGCGCGCACCCGGTTCCGGGCCGCGGAGGAGCGCGCCCACGCGGTCGCGGCGGAGACCGATCGCGAGCTCGCCGCCGCGCGCGAGTCGACCGCCGCGTCGGAGAAGGAGCTGCGCAGGCTGCGCGCCCGGGCCGTGCGGGCGGAGGAGGCGGCGGAGACCGCCAAGCGGGCCGCGCGCGAGGGCCGCAACGTCGACGACGTGCGGCTGCGGATGCTGCTGGACGCGCTCGTGGACGCGGCGCAGGGCGTCCGCCGGGAACTGGCCCTGCCCTCCACGATCGGCCGTCCCGCCGACGCGGTGGGCGGTCTGGAGCCGGACCGGCTGGCGCACCGCGCGCTGCCCGGCCGGGCCCTGTCCGACAGCGACCCCCAGTTGCTGGACCGCCTGCTGACGCTTCCGCAGGTGCACCTGGTGGTGGACGGCTACAACGTCACCAAGACCGGGTACGGGGAGCTGCCGCTGGCCGACCAGCGCAGCCGGCTGCTTTCGGGGCTCGGCGGGCTCGCCGCGCAGACGCGCGCCGAGGTGACGTGCGTGTTCGACGGCGCGGAACTGGACGCGCCGGTCGCCATCGCGGCGCCGCGCGGCGTGCGGGTGCTGTTCAGCCGCCCGGGCCAGACGGCCGACGAGCTGATCGGCGAGCTCGTGCGGGCCGAGCCCCCCGGCCGGTCGGTGGTCGTGGTGTCGTCCGACCGGGAGGTCGCCGACGCCGCGCGGCGCGCCAGCGCGCGTCCCTGCCCGTCCTCCCTGCTGCTGCGCAGGCTGGGCCGCTCCTAAGGTGCCGATAAGGCTCCGATAAGGCAAGCCTCGCCGTAAGTGATCATGTCGTCACTAAAAGTGGACAATATACACAGATGTCAATCAAAGAGTGATGAATCGGTTGTGACAGCTGTTGCCCCTCGCTAATGTCGGCGGCTGACGTCGTTGACGAGAGGGGCGAAACCGACCGTGGCCAATGATCACATCGGGGCACCGGCGCAGCGGCCTGGCCGCAGGGCAGGCTCTGCGGGCAGAGGCGTCTCCCGTCGCCTGGCGGCCGTGGCCGGCCTGACCGTGGCGGTCTCCCTGACCTGCTCCCCGGTGGTGGCGCACGCCGAGCCCAAGCCGACCCGGGCGCAGGCCCAGAAGGCGCTCGACAAGCTCAACGAGAAGATGGACCAGAAGGTCGAGCAGTTCAACCAGAACCGCGAGAAGCTCAAGGTCGCCAAGAAGAAGTTCGACGCCGCGACCAAGGCGAGCAAGCAGGAGCAGGCCAGCTTCGAGGAGCAGCGGTCCAAGATCGCTCAGATGGCGGCCACCGCCTACAAGAACGGTGACTCGGCCGACGTCACCGGCTTCGTGGGCAGCAAGGACCCGCAGTCGATCCTCGACCAGGCCGCCGTCTTCTCGCACCTGTCGCAGGAGCGCAGCTCCCAGCTCACCCAGTTCCTCGCGACCGCCCAGCGGCTCCGCCGCGAGCAGTCCCAGGCGAAGTCCGCCTACGACGAGGTGAAGTCGAAGCAGGACGAGCTGAAGAAGCAGAAGCTCGAACTCGACAAGCAGGTGAAGAAGCAGAAGGCGATCGTGCGCCGGCTCAGCCCGAACACGCCGTCGGGCTCGGGCGGCCCCGGCGGCGGCACCGGCGGCACCTACAACGGGCCGGCCAGCGGTCCGGCCCGCGCGGCGCTCGACTTCGCCTACGCCCAGCTCGGCAAGCCCTACTCCTACGGCGCCGAGGGCCCTGGCTCCTACGACTGCTCCGGCCTCACCATGAAGTCCTGGGCCGCCGCGGGCGTCGGCATCACCCGCACCACCAACTCCCAGTACGCCGCGACCAAGCGGGTGGCCAAGAGCAACCTCCAGCCGGGCGACCTGGTGTTCTTCAGCAGCCTCGGCCACGTCGGCCTCTACGTGGGCGGCGGCAAGATGATCCACGCCCCGCACACCGGCGACGTCGTCAGGATCGCCGACATCACCTCCGGCTACTACCTGAGCAACTACTACGGCGCAGGGCGCCCCTGACGCACCGCCCTGACACCCCCGCCCCGCGGGCGTGACGGAGCCTCATCGACAACGGACCAGGCCTGACCTGGTCCGTTGTTGTTTTTGGGGGGGTTTGCCTTCCTTTGGGGTTTTGGTACCTTGTCACCACTCACGGCGCCCTCCAGACGCCGCGGCCCCGCGGCGCCCACCCGGCGCCCCGGCCCCACGCGGCGCATCCAGCACCCGCGTGACGGCGGCGCGATCCACGTGCCGCTCCCCCAGGGCGGCACGCCCCACGTGCCGTCCCGCGGCGCCCGAAGGCGCCGCACGGTCTCGACGCAGACCGGCCTGTCCCGTCCACCGTGCGCACGCTCGCAGCGTGCATGGCGCTGAGCGCGCAGCCGCGGTGGCGTACACGGGGCAGATCCCCGGACGGTCCCGGAGACGGGCCGCCGTCCACCCACAACATCAGGCGCCGCTCGTTCGCACGCGGGAGACAGGTCCCGCGCCGGGCCCCATCTCGCCCCCAGGATCGCAGCGGCAGCGCCGAATCCGCTTCAGTGCGGAACCGGGGACCCATATCCGCCGGGGTTCGGACAACGTCTCCGAACGGGCATTCCGGCACCCGGGGTGAATCGGCGCGTCTCTCTCCGCAGTCCGGTGAGAGCCGCCGTAGGGCCACTTCCACGCCCGAACCCGTCAGCTAACCCGGTAGGCGTCTGGAAGAGAAGGAGTGAATCCCGCAGCGTTACCTGGGGCGTGGCCGCGCGTGCACGAGACGTTCTTCAACTGGGGCGAGCTCACCGGCGCGTTCCCGGACGTGCTGCGCGGCTTCTGG
>NZ_JBFAGB010000089.1:0-10809 GCF_040639875.1 Actinomadura sp. NPDC023710 | reverse complement strand
CCCAGTATCGCCCACATTTCCCCAGCTCAGAGGCTTGCTCGAACGAAGAGCAGGCCTCTTTGGCGTTGTCGCAGCTCCGAAGAGGTCACGGGTTCGGTCCAGCAGTGCGCGGCATCGCTCCCGCAGGGCGGCTTCTTGGACTCCCGGGGGCGGCCACTGGTGCCCCGGTGGGAGGAATTCGGGAGATCATCCCTCTCCCGCCGCGAACGAGGCCACAAGAAGACCGTGCAACCAATCACTCTGCGCGGTCGAAGTCGGGCTGAGTGCTCGCCGCATGTTCGCTCAGGAACCACGAGCCGGGGTGGGCTGGAGTCCGCCTCGCGGCATGCCCGACAGGCCGGTGTGCAGGGAGCCCGCGTCCTGCTTGTGGCCGGGTGCAGGTAGCAGGTCACCTGGATCGTCTGGAGGCGTCACTGCTGCAACGTCGAACCGTCTGACCCGTCCCGGGGAAGGCCCGATGGTACGGCACGGCATTCACCGGCTCCGGCTTCGCGGTCATCCGCGCATGCCGGGACGTCGTGCTGGTCGCCGACGCGCCGGGCAACATGCTCAAACGAGACGTCCGCTGCCTCGCCAAGACCCGCGAGGCCGTCACCGCCACCGTGCATCCCGGCGGCACCGTCGTCACCTGCGACGGCGGCGATGTCCGCTGATGGAACCGGTCGGCCATCGGGCCAACGCGGTCCTCACTGCCCCCCGCTCCGGCATGACCGACGAGAAGCAGCGCTGGATACCAGTGGCCTTTGCTTACGCTCCCGCTCCTTCTCGCGGAGAGCAGTACAGAGCAGAGGTGAACAATGTGGTGATCTACAACGTAAAGGTTTCGCCCTGTCCCGCGGTATTGCGATCTTGTCCGGTGGACACGGGTGCGGACGAGTTGGCGGTTGCGGTGGCTACCGCCCGGCGGGCCGGGCGTTCGCCCGTTCGTGGCGCAGATGCTCGGAAATCTCCGCTTCCGGCGCGCGGTCTGCAGCACCGCCTTGGTGGCACTGGGCAAGCCCGTCGGCCCACCGTCGACATCTGTCCGGACCCGCTCGATCAGCTCGGCGGAGGCCCGGACATCCAGCCCGCCCGACCGCTCGTCGTCGCTCGCAGATGATCTCCCCGGCGGGGGCGACGGCCCCAGCCTTCAGGGTCACCACCCCACCCACACGATCTTCAGGACGGTCCCGACAGATGCCGCTGGCAGCGTCGCAGGCGTTTCTCGAGCCGGTCTCGTGTGCTTGCCGCTGTGGGCGGTTGTTGGAGGGCCTGAGTGAGCGCCTTCTCGGCCTCGGCGTAGAGTTCCTGCTTCACCAGCCAGATGCTGAGTCGATCAGCGACTCTGGGGTCGGTGCTGCCTGCGGCGACGGCTTCGCGGTAGGCGGCGATGGCCGCGTCCTCGTCTCCGTCTTTTTCGGCGCGGCGTCCGGCGTCCTCGGCCAGGACGGCCAGAGGGGCTGTGTCGTTCTGGCTTGCCGCCAGGGCCTTCAACTCGACGCGTAGACGTTCTCCACGGTGAGCGGGCATGTTGCCGTGGCGGTCTTGGCCGTGGGAGACCGCGAGGAGGTAGCGTGCTGGGCCGGTCCTGAGCGGGAGCGGCACGTGGCGGTAGAGGTCGAGCAGCATGGGGATGTGCGGTGCTGTGCAGACGTACTCGAACAGTTCCGCCCACGCCTGGGGAGTGACTAGAACGCTCATGTCTGCAATAAAGCCAACTGACTCGGACTTTCGCGTATGCCGGATGAATTTTGACACGCTCATCGACATTCAAAGGGAGGCTGAGCGGCGAGGCTGGGCGACTCGATGGACTTCTGTGGATGCACTTCGGGGTCAAGTTAAAGAAGGGATAATCATTCTCCAGTCGCTGATGCGCGAAGAGCGTGATGATGCTATAAAGGCGTTCCGATGTCTCATATTGTTTGCGCATGCGGACGAAAGTGGCGCAGGCGGAATCGCTACGGTGGATATTTCTCCGGAACGATTCAGATCCCTGGAGAGAATTGATTGCGATCCAGATACACGAGAAGCGTTTGCTCGAATATTTTCCCTTGCGTCAGGCGGAATTGTGATGGTCTCCAAAAAATGAAATAAACTGGTGATGAATGAAATACTCGACCCTCGGCGTCTCGTTATCGCGGTTATCGTGAAGTTGGGTACACTCTCCCGCCTCGATCGCCTGGCTGCTGCCCGTTGGCCGTTCACGCTTTACGTTTGCGTGCCTGGGTCCAAGGGCCAGCCCTGCGTCGTCCAAAGGCTCACGTCCACGCCATCGCCGTTCCCCGCCACGTCAGAGGATAAGTCCGCATGTTGGCCACGAGCACCACGCTGCCGTAAGTGGAGCTATGACGCCGAGGTAGGGCGTCGGCGCGCTGGGCCGAACTTTGCCGGTGCCGGTGGTGGTCGTTACCCTGCCGCTTGGGGTAACCGGCTGGGATGCGCCAGGGGAGTGGCATGCCGATCAGCAAGGCCGGAGATGCTTCTCAGAGAGTCCGGACGAGCAGAGCACCTATGGTTACCGTGGGTTAGTAAGGTTGTGGTAGCGGCTTGTGGGAGCGCACGGGCCCCTTTCCTGCAGTCGGGGAGCTGCGGGAGCGAGTTTTGGGAGCCACCGCAGTCAGGCTCCCACCGACTCAGCGCGACGTAGTCAGGGCGTTTGCGCAGGTGAGTGGCTCCCCGCTCGACTCGGATCGACCTAGATCGACTTTCCTGCTCTGCTTCACACCGAAGAGGCCACTGGTTCGAACCCAGTATCGCCCACCCCAACTTTCCGCAGGTCAGAGCACTCTCCGAGTGCGTGATCTCGTCTGTCCCGATGACCGCTTCGCAGGTTCGGGAGCCGGTGGGGGAGCTTCGCGGATTCCCGAAGAGGTCACCAAGCCCCACTCGGCACCTCGATGCAGTCGGTGACGGACCTTGTCGATTTGGTTGGCGTGGCGATCCGGGCGGCGGCCTGATCGAAAGCGGTGCCCCGAGGTCAACCGCCACGAGCACGAGGTCATCGAGCAGTTCGCGCAGTTGTCGAGGGAGGCGGGCTGAGAGCCGGCTGCAGGATGTGCGGCACGGAGCGGTCACCTTTCGCTTACCGCTGGTTACGACCTACAAGTCCTCCAAAGAGACCCTGCGGCTCTCATCGCCGCCATCGCATCCGACATCCACACGGGCGTCCTGCCCCGACTGGCGCCGCAGCCATCATCCTCGGGCCCGCCGTGCCCGCCGTCCACGCCGCCGCCCGAAGGGCCACCCAGCTTCCGGCACCTAAAACACCCGACCGCAGCGGCAGGCAAGCTGATGGCTCCAACATGACCGCTGAAGCGGCTGGGGTGCGGACGCGCTCTAACAGCGGCCGCGCGGTCTTCGCTGCACGGGCAATTCGGGGATCAACGCCACTCGAAGTACCCGTGCAGGGCCGCGCACCGGCGGCCTGGCGGGTGCCGTCGCCTAGAAACCGGCGACGGCGCTCACCACGAACCCCATCTGGGCGTGCTACACCCCCGCCGCCCAGCCACGACGACGTAGCGATGACAGCAGGGACCACCCGGTGGTGACTACGTTCGCGGCGATGATTGGCCCGCGGCTTGATACGCCACGACTCATCGGGCTCCAACGAGACGTGTCGCGGCGTCGATGACGAACCGTCCACATCCTTGGCTACCAGAAGCGCTGGCAGCATCACACCGGGTGCGCCGTGATTCCTGCCAGCCTCGCAGACCGGCTGGGTTGAGTATGTCCGCTCATGCCAATGAGCGGATGTCGATTCGGGGGTGCCGATCCGTTTCGGATGCCGAGCCAACACCGAGTCGGCATGGGCTCCCGGAGATCTTGTGGCTTCGTCGCCAGCGGTCCCACCTGACATGCACCGATGGAGTTCGGCAAGAGCAGGGTTCGACTTTCTGGGCTCCACATCCAGCGGCGCACCGGGAAAGGGGCCAGCAAGAGTACGTCTGACACGATGATTGCTACCTATGCCGCATTCGCCACCAGGCGACCCATAGGGCCAGCCGGACCGCAGCCGCCCTGCGGCCAGGCGCGACCAGCCGCGCACCTCGCCACAGCATGGCCGGCCCACCCGACACCTCCGTTCGGCCGTCGGAGAACACGGTGATCAGCAGCGGGCCTCGGCAGGGACGTCCGCTGAGAGGCTCGCCCAGTACAGGGAACTCGGTGGCTAGGTAGGGGTCACGACAGGAGCGGGCCAGCACGGGTGGTGCCAGGACGCTGGACAGCCGCGCAGCGATGGACGAGCAGCCGCCGCAGGCCCCGTCATAGATCACCGCGACCTCGGTCACCATGGGGTCAGCACGATTCCGGTGCCAAGCGCCGTCAGCATGGCAAGCGCGGTTCCTGCGGCGAGCAGCCTGCGGTGGGCGATCCAGCGATCTTCCCACCCTCCGTCGGCACCGTGGCCGATGCTCGCGGCGGGCATGATCCAGCGGGCCAGGGCGAAGCCGGCTCCAGCTGCGAGGGCACCCGGGAACGGCAAGACCAGCAGGACGGCCAGCAGCACCAGATGGGGCAGAGCGGACGGCGAGTACGTGCGCATACCCGTCCCCATCTCGAAACCGAACTGAATCGGGCCCACAAGACGCCCGCGATGCTGCACCTCCTCCGGGACGAGGCGTTTGTTCTCGGGCACCGGCAGCTTCACCAGCCCCGTCTCACGCAGCAGGACGGCGAGGGCTGCCAGGCCGAACAGTCCCGCCCGCACAGAGAAGGGCAGCAGCGCCTGGACCAGGCCACCGAATATGGCAGTGATCAGGGCGACCAGCAACGCGCCGACCTGCAGGCCGAGGCCGAAGGCAAGCAAGGGACCGGAACCGCGCCAGACCGGCGCGCTCAGCAGGAATGCCGAGTTGTTGCTTCAAGTGGAGCCCGAGTTGGCGTAGCCGGCGTTGAGCCCCGCCCAGCAGAACGCCAGGAGCGCCGCGATACCCGCCGCCATTGGCCCTTGCCGATCTGGTCCGGCCGTGGCCAGCGCCGCCGGTACGGCGGCACCGGGCACGATCGGCACGGCGAGGCTGAGCGGGTCCAACAGGATGCGGCGGCACCACGGATGCTTGCCGTCCGTGGATGCAGATGGCTCTGGACGAGTGGTCATTGGTGTTACCGCCTATCCCATCACGCCTACGAAGCAGACGGCGATGGTGAGGCCCGCGTATTCGTTGTCGGCCCAGGAGATGTGGGTCCAGGCGTCCGAGCATCGGAAAGTGTTGCCGTCAGGGGCCGACCATCGCCAGGAGTTCCTGCCGGCGCAGAAGCTCGGGGTGCGCTGAGACCAGACAATCTCCCGGATCCCGTTGTGGGTGTATTCCCAGAACCCGTCGAAGTGGCGGCTGTCGTGATTGCAGGGTTTGCTGCCCACTCGCCAGCCTCCGACGCACATGTCCGGGTCCCCGGTCCACCAGTTCGATTTGGCAGGGGTGTAGGCCCCGATGCCGCCCCCTCCGCAGTGCGGGTCGAGCCACTCCGATGTCGGGGCCGGGTCGGCGCGAGCTGCGCGCCGGGAGGACACCCAGTCATAGGGAACCAACGTGGCCGCCAGTGCCGCGGCTCCCAGGCCCCTGATCACGGTTCGCCGTGACGCTGGAGGGTTGGGTATGAGGGCCCGGATCCGGCTCGGGACGGCGCCCTCCGGAGCGGTCTCCGCCATGGGGATCGAATCAAAGCGCATGGTGACTCCCGGTGGGATCGGTTACCCGGGCAAGACCGGCGAGGAGGGCGGAGACGTCGGTGTCGGTGTAGACGAACCGGCGATCGGTCACGCGACCCGAAGTTCCGATCAGGTAAAGGCAAGGGGTGTACCCCTCGGACAAGGCGGACCACATTCCGGGGTCCACGACGCACTCCAGCCCCGGAGCGTCGCCGAAAGTCCCGGCGGCGCCCTGCGAGGCGAAGAGCGCGACAAGCCGCGATCCGGCGAGATCGTGCGTGGCGACGTACTCGGCGGCGGCCCGCCACACGACACCGCAGACGGAGCAGCCGTTGCTGAGCAGCAACACCAGCGTGGTCGTGGCGTTGCCGGTGGGCTGCAGAGCCTTGGGGGCGATCGGAAGTTCGTCGATGAGCAGCGTGCTCCCGGGGTTGAGCGCCGTCCGCTCCAGCATGCGGAGCCTGGAATAGACGGCGCCGACGGCCAGCATGGCGAAGGCGGAGACGAGGAGTGAGCAGAGGCTGAAGGCGGTCGGCAGGCTCATCATGTGGATCCCTCACGCCGCCCAGATGACCTTCAGACCGGACAGCACGGTGTAGACGTGGTTCTTGTCCACGATGCTCTTGGGCGTGAGGCCGGGAGGCGGCTCGGGCCGGAAACTGACGTCGAACACCGCGGTCGAGTTGGCGAACATGTAGGACCACTCGAAGGGCGTCCCGGCCAGCTTGGCCGCCTGCTCCTCGCGGAGGTTCTGCCGGGTGCGCCAGACCTCGGCGTCCCCATGCTGCTGACCACGCCAAACGGGGAGGTCGTCCCGTGCGCTCCGAGCGTCCCTGGCGATGACGGTCATGCGCGCGTCGGAGCCGACCAGCATTGTCCCGTGCTGCTGGATGTTCGTGGCGGGCTTCGCGGTCACCCGCGCACCGGTCGGCGAGTCGATGAACGTCAGCATCGAGACGATGCGGTTCAGCACCGCGGCCCTCGGCGGGGGACCTCCAAACCACGTGGTCGCCTCGTTGTAGGGGCCTGCGAAGACGAGACAGCCGTTCGAGTGGTCCACTGCTTCGTAGACCACGATGTCGAAGCCTTTGCGGCGGTAAACCCGCTTGCTCGCCCCCGGCAGAATGTTGCTCGGGACGACTTCGTGCTGGCCTGCCTCCGCGAGGTGAAAACTTCGCAGGTAGTTGGGACCGCTGAACTTGGTCGCGCCGTACCAGCGCAGCGGTCCTGCCTCTGGCGGCAGCATCACCGACACGCGTGCGCCGTCTGCCGCCGCGCGGGCGACTTCAAAGAGAGGCGCCGTCATCGGCCTTCACTCCTTCCAAAATATTCCACACATAACGTTCGATGTTGGACATATATGCCGCTTCAATGTCTACCGGTTTTTCGCCGGTGCGCTAAATGTCCGCTTCTCTTCCGGTTTGTGACCAATGACCCACGGTGCCGGAGTGGAATATCGATTGAGTACCCCGGAGCGTGACCTGTACACGCAGCAGGATGCACCGAGCGCCCCGTTCTAACTCCGCGACGGCTCTTAGTGCCCTGAGTCGTTAATTCACTCGCGAGAACGTGGCGCACATGAAGTCGGATGGCGGCGAATCAGCCGGATCTCCGATGGCATTAGGTCGTCGGGCGCCCGTCATCAGGACAGGTGTTCAATGCCTCACCGGCGTCATGGGTCTGACCGATTTGGAGGCGCTTGAAGCGTTGGCCGAGCATGTGGTCGAACAGATGACGGAGGGCGGACGGTCGATCGCCTTGGCGACGGTCTCGCCCAAGCGGTCAGCGTTGGCGCCTTCGATATCCGGGACGGCCAGGAGCGCGCGGGCCTGCTCCCGGCCACCGACTACACCGTTCTGCAGGCGCTGTCGAATTGTCCGGGTATTCGCGCTTAAAGAATAATTTGTGCTATGAAATTAGCCCTGTCCGGCTCCGTTGGCGTTGAGATCACCTCAGGAAGCGGGCTTTGACGCGAACGAGGATGGGCCTTGGTCAAGCGCTGACGCTCTCTATTCTCCCCCTGGGAATCCTAACGGAAGCCACGGCGGGAGGGTTGGAGGTTCCATAAATGGGGCACAGTAGGACAATAGCGGAGAAGGCTCGAACTCCGGCATACGCCTTTCCGAAGCCGGCTGCTGAGACCGCGCCTTGGGATCCGGACGACAGTCCGGCGCGCGCCAGGGTGGAAACGGCGCTGATCATCGCTGGGCTCGGTGCCATGCTGCTCATCCTGCCCCGATATGCCTGGGGTGACGGATCGTATCGTTATGTCCAGCTTGCCGCGATGCTCACACAGGGCACCATGCCGGACGCCAAGTACTCCATGCTCGGCCCGGTCCTCTCGGCTCCCCTCTGGTTGGCGGGAAAGGCGTTCGGCTCGGAAGAATGGTGGTGCCTGCGTTACAACGGCTTTCTTCTGATTGGTGGGGTGACCTTCTGCTACTTCGCGCTGCGCGGTAAGATCCCCCGACGCCTGCTTCGGACCTTCATCTTGTTGCTGGTGTTCGGCTCAATGTTTCCGTATCACCAACTGTGGTATTACGGGGAGGTTTTCACGGCGATCCTCGTGATGACGGGCACCGTCGCCATATTGATCAACAAGGTGAGGCCTGGCTGGTTCGCGATTGTCATCGCTGTGGCGAACACTCCTGCGACGCTCCCCGCGCTGACGTTGTTGACCGTGCACCGGATCTGGGACAGTCGGCGGCTTCGCTGGGCCCTCGCGGTGCCCGCCGCGGTCACGTTGGTATTGCTGGAATCTTGGATTCGGCGGGGTAGTCCCTTCGCTACAGGATACGAAACCAATCATGGCAACCCAACTATCATGCCATATTCGGGTCTTCCTGGTTTCAGTTATCCGATATTCTTCGGGCTGCTGTCGCTGACCCTGTCCTTCGGTAAGGGACTACTGTTCTTCGCTCCGGGATTGTTTCTACCGGCACGCGGCCGACTGAGAGATCTGGCTGGCAGGTGCAAGGGAATCGACCCGACCTGTCCCTACGATCTGTGGATGGCCTTCGTGATAGGCCTGATCCTTACGTACGCCACCTACTGGTCATGGAGTGGAGCGACGTTTTGGGGTCCGCGGTATCTGCTGTTCGCCTCGATCCCGGCATCCTTCGCGCTGGCCGTCCGCCTCTTCCAGCCGGGCCCGTCGATCGCAGCGGACGTCATCACGGTAGTGGCGTTGGCGATGTCGCTGTGGGCAGGGCTCAACGGCGCCGTCTTCGGGGACGTGGACACCTCAAAGGTGTGCTGGCCGGACGGAAGCGGACTCTATGAGGCTCCGCTCTGCTATTACACGCCGGAATTCAGTGCCCTCTGGTACCCATTTGTGGAGAACAAGACCCTCACCAGCGGCCAGCAGATCTATCTCGTGTACGGCATGGCCGTGGCGGTCTACATCATGTGGCGGCCGGTGATCCGCCTTGCCCGAGAAGCCGGTGGGTTGCTGGCCCCCGCCGTCGTTCGGGCAAGAGGCATGCGTTGGTGAGGCTGCCGCCTCGGCGAGAGGGCGGCTGCGAGGATACTGCTCGAGAGTCAGTGCCGGGTAGGTGCTGCCCGGTAGTGATCAACTGGCCGGCTCGAGTGCGGTCCGCGGCGCGCGGGCACGGCGGCGGTGCCCTAACTCCAGGGCAATGACCGCGTCCTGGCGGTGTTGGCGGCAAGCGGGTCAAACTGATGCCACCGCCATCGGTGAGGCGCAGGGGCGTGGCTGGCGCAAGGTGTTCCTTGCGCACGCTCGGCCACACTCCTTCGGCTGGCCCGTGAGCACCTGTCCGGCGGCCACCCAGGCACCTCCCTGAAGTGCCGGCTTGCGGGGGAATCGGACCCTGGCGCTTCCCAGTCCCAGCTGCCCCGCCACCGGGTTCCCTCGATCCTCCCGGGCGGAGGTTGCCGCCGGCCGTCAGCTGTCGCCGGGTTCGTCCAGGCCGCGATGACCTCTTCGCCTTGTTCGAGCCCCCCGGGGGATGCGCCGGGTCGGCCGAATGGGTATGGCAGGGCCCCTCTTCAGAACCGCCCTCGAAGCCGACCATTGACTGGGCAGGGTTGGCAACTGGAGCCCTCGCCGAAGTGTTGCTTTACTCGAGTGGTCATATATCTGGACGAAGCACAGGCCGGTTGCGCCCTATTTGCACCTAAATCTCTTTATATCAGCGGTTCGGGCAACTTTGGAATATTCGCGCAAGAGTTGATCAGGATTTGGGTGGCGTTTTAGATAGCTTGATCCACTGTCGGGGATGTCTCTGCCGGACTTGAGGCACATCCCTCACTGGTTCTGTGCGTCCGTGACGATGGGCGTATCTGGTCTCGCAATACGGGAGGAAAATCCGCCAAATGAAATCTACCTTTTTTGTCGGTGCGTCGTCTCGCAGGAACTTCATGCTTTCCTGCTTGGCGGCTGGCGTCGCGTGCATTCTCGGCGTGGCCATATTCGTCGCTCTGCAATCCAGAGCCAGAGCCGCGCAAGCGCCTGTGGACCTTGGCACTGCCAGCAGCTTCGCGGTTCTGGCCGGCACGACGGTCACCAATACGGGCCCTAGCGTCATCAATGGAGACTTGGGGGTGAGCCCGGGCACTGCAATCACCGGATTCCCGCCGGGCACAGTGAACGGGGTACAACACAGCGCCGACGCGGTCGCGCTCCAGGCGCAAACCGACTTGACTGCTGCGTACAACGACGCCGCCGGGCGAACTCCGCCCATCAGCGTCTCGGGAGACCTCGGCGGTCAGACACTCGTGCCAGGTGTCTACCAGTCCACATCCTCGCTGGGGCTGACCGGCACGGTCACCCTCGACGGGCAGAACGACCCGAACGCCGTCTTCATCTTCCAGATCTCATCCACGCTCATTACCGCATCGGGCAGCGTTGTCGCCCTCGTCAATGGCGCCCAGCCATGCAACGTCTTTTGGCAAGTGGGCAGCTCCGCAACACTGGGTACCAACTCCACCTTCGTGGGCAACATCCTTGCCCTGCAGTCGATCTCGGTGAACACCGGAACGATCATCGACGGCAGGGCACTAGCTCGGAACGGTGCGGTCACCCTCGATAGCAACACCATCACGAGGTCCACCTGCACGACACCGACGCCGACGCCTACGGTGACGGCTCCGACGCCGACGCCGACGGTGACGGCTCCGACGCCGACGCCGACGGTGACGGCTCCGACGCCGACGCC
>NZ_JBFAGB010000088.1:0-11008 GCF_040639875.1 Actinomadura sp. NPDC023710 | reverse complement strand
CCACCCCGACGAACGTGGCGATCAGCGAGATGCCGATCGAGTTGATCAGCGCCGAGGTGAACAGGTCGCGCCCGGGGCGGCCCGCCGGATCCGCTCCAGTAGTCGGAGGGAATGACGTGGCAACCCTGAAGGTCGGGCTGGTCTCGCCGGAGCGCGAGGTCTGGTCCGGCGAGGCCAAGATGGTGGTCGCGCAGACCATCGAGGGCTCGCTCGGTATCCTGCCGGGGCACGCCCCGGTGCTGGGCGTCCTCCTCGACGGCAGCGTGGTGAAGATCGAGCCCGCGGACGGCGGCGCGCCGGTCCTGGCGGCGGTCGGCAGCGGGTTCTTCTCCGTCGCCGCCGACGAGGTCTCGGTGCTGGCCGAGCAGGTCGAGCGGGACGAAGAGATCGACGTCGACGACGCCAAGCGGGCGCTGGACGAGGCCCTGTCCGCCGAGGCCGAGGACGCGACGCCGGAGCGGCGCGCCAGGGCGCGGCTGCGCGCGGCGGGCGTCGAGGTCTAGGTTCGGGCGGACGGCGGGGGATTTGGGCGAGCACCTGGCACTGGACGTCGGCGGGGTGCTCGCCGCGCTCGTTCTGGCGGCGGCGCTGCTGTTCGTCTCCATGGCGGTGCGCCGCTGGCTGTTCACGCGCGGCGGCGGCACCGTGGAGTGCAGCCTGCGCGAACTGCCCCGGGAGGGCGGAGCCCCCGGAGTGTGGAGGCTCGGCATCGGCCGCTACAAGGGCGATGTCCTGCACTGGCACCGCGTGTTCGGTTTCCGCAGACGGCCCCGGCAGGTGATCCACCGCCGGGGCCTCGTCGTGTCCAACCGGCGCGTCCCGGATCCGGACGAGGCCGAGGGCCTGCTGCCGGACGTGAGCGTCATCGAGGTCAGGAACGGCGATCTGGCGGTGGAGCTGGCGATGGGCGCGGCGGCCCTGACCGGGTTCCTGGCGTGGCTGGAGGCGGCCCCGCCCGGCTTCCCGGTGGACCTGCACTCCCCGGAATGAGGGTGTGGCCGGCGGGCCGGAATGAGGCCCGGCCGGGAATGAGCTGGTAAGAGCCCGGTATCGAAACGGCCTTACCGTGCCGCGGCTGCTTGAGGCGGCCGGGGCGCGGGGTGAGGATCGCGCTGGTCCGCTCCCTACTCCGCCCGCTGGAGTGCACGTGCGCATGCTCCTCACCGGCCGCAGGCTGTTCGTCGCCCGCAGGCTCCTCTTCGGCACGGCCGTGGCGCTGCCCGCGCTGTTCCTGCCCGCCGCCCTGCCGCCGGCCGGGGCCGCGCGGGCGCGGCCCGATCTCGCGGCGCTGGTCACGTTGAAGGACGTCGAGCCGCACCTGTCGGCGTTCCAGGAGATCGCCGACTACAACGGCGGGAACCGCGCGGCGGGGAGGGCCGGCTACGACGTGTCCGTGCGGTACGTCACCGGACGGTTGAAGAAGGCCGGGTTCTCGCCGAAGGTACTGAAGTTCACCTACCCGTACTGGCAGGAGCGGTCGCAGGCGAAGCTCGCGCGGACGACGCCGTCCAAGGCGTCCTACAAGCGGGAGGCCGACTTCCTCACGCTCGCCTACTCCGGCTCCGGCGATGTGACGGCGCCGGCGGCGCCGGTGGACGTCCCCGCCAAGGGCGAGGGGACGAGCGGCTGCGAGGCCGCCGACTTCAAGGGCTTCGCGAAGGGCTCGATCGCGCTCGTCCAGCGGGGCACCTGCACGTTCGCGGCCAAGGCCGCCAGGGCGCGGGCGGCCGGCGCCTCCGCCGTGGTGATCTTCAACAAGCCGGGGGAGAAGGGGCCGGTGAACGGGACGCTGTCCAGGCCGGCCGCGATCCCGGTCGTCGGCCCGACGCACGCGGTGGGCGCCGCACTGGTGAAGGCCGCGCGCAAGGGCGGCCTGAAGCTGCGGGTGAGGACCGACGCCGTGCACGGCAGACGGACGTCGTCCAACGTCATCGCCGACACCCGGCAGGGGCGGGCCGACAACGTCGTGGTCGTCGGCGCGCATCTGGACAGCGTCCCGGCGGGCCCGGGGATCAACGACAACGGCACCGGCGCCGCCACCCTGCTCGCCATCGCCGCCAAGATCAAGGAACTCGGCCGGGACGGCCTGCGCAACCGGGTGCGCTTCGCCTGGTGGGGAGCCGAGGAGGAGGGGATGCAGGGGTCGGAGCAGTACCTGCGATCGCTGCCGGCGGCCCAGCGGGAGCGGATCGCGCTGAACCTGAACTTCGACATGCTCGGTTCGCCGAACGGCACCCGGGGCGTCTACGACGGCGACCACTCGACCGGCGCGGGTACGCGGGCGCCCGCCGGGTCGGGGGCGATCGAGCGGATGTTCCGGCAGTACTTCCAGAGCCGCCGTCTGCCGGTCACCGCGAGCCAGTTCAACGGGCGCTCCGACTACGGGCCGTTCGTCGAGCGGGGCATCCCGGCGGGCGGGATGGACACCGGGGCCGAGGGAGTGAAGACGGCCGCCGAGGCCAAGGCGTTCGGCGGCAGGGCGGGCAAGGCGTACGACCCGTGCTACCACGCGAGGTGCGACCGCCTGAAGAACGTCAACCTCAAGCTGCTCGACAGCAACGCCGACGGTGTCGCGCACGTCCTGCAGCACCTGGCCCGGACGACGGTCGCGGTGAACGGCGGCGCCCGGGTCGGCCCGGTCCGGGACCCGTCCTACGCCCCGCTGTGGCAGGGCCCGTACCTGCTGCGCTAGCCGCGCGGGTTCGGCCGGCTCGGCGTCACGCCGGAGGGAACCCGAAGTCTTCGACCGGGGTGGTGGGGCCCGCGTTGTGGGCGGGCCGCTCGGGATCGAGCATGCACCCCGCGAAGGGGCCGTCGGGGGCGCGGAGGCGGGCGAGCGCGGGGTCGAGATGGTCGCGGTGCCAGATGCTGGGACCGGTGTGCCCGCAGGACGGTGAGTCGGTGAGCCCCTGCCAGGCCATCCAGAGAGCGTGGAGACGAGCGAGCGCCTCGGGATGTTCCCACCAGCGTGAGCACCACGGTCGGAGCGGGCTCACCTGGTTGACGTAGACGGGGACCAGGAGCACGTTGACCCACGTGGCCATGGTCTCGAGTTCCAGGGTGTGCTCTGGGCCGTCCAGGTACAGCAGGAAGGTCGGTACCAGCGGGCGTTCGTCATCCGGCCGGCCGGCGGTCTCCTCGGCGTCGATGGAAGCGGGCGAACCGAGCCGATCGCGAAGGCCCTTGATGACCTCTGCGTGCCTGGCGAGACCATGGCCGTGGATCTCGACGACCGCACGCAGGTCGGCGAGATCTTCGGCGAGGCCGTCGGGTGAGTCGGTCATGGTGTGTCTCCATCGTGCTACTGGCTGCGAGCACCATGGATGACCGTCCGGAGACCCCGGGGCAGGTCAAGTCCGGCGTGACCGCTAGTGCGGCGCCACGGTGATCCCGCCGTCGTGGGTGCGGAGATCGATGTGCCGCGCGGACCGCGAGTCCTGGTGGACGGCCGGGTCGATCCGCTTGCCGCCCTCGGCGGACATGGCGATGGCGTAGCTCTCCCCGGTCGGGAGGCGCAGCCGGATCGAGCCGGTGCCGGCGAGGGCCCGGACGTTCGCGGGCGGCGAGTCCAGCCGCATCGTGATGCCGCCGTCGTCGGTCCGGACGGTGATCCGGTCGGCGGCCAGCCCGTCCAGGGTGATCGAGCCGCTGCCGGTGCCGAGGTCGGCGACGGCGACGCGCCCGCTCACCTCGACGCGGCCGTCGGACGCGCGGGCCTTCAGCCGGTCGGCCGTGAGGTTCTCCGCGGTGACGGCGCCGCTGCCGCTGCGCAGGTCGGCGGTGGCCGCGCGGCCCGTGACGTGCACCGAGCCGTCGTCGGCGCTGATCGACACCGTCGCCGCCCGCAGATCCGTCGCCCTCACCGCGCCGCTGCCGCTGCGCAGCCGCACCGTCCCGGCGAGCCCGGACGCCTCGATCGTCCCGTCCCGGCTGTCGATCTGCACCGCAGTGCTGCGCGGCACCTGGACGCGGTAGGAGACCCCGCACGTCGCGAACCCCATCACGTTCCTGCCGCACGAGGACGACAGCGCCAGGGTGGAGCCCTCGGAGACGTGCCGCGCCTTCGGCTTGTTCTTGTCGTTCGACCAGCTCAGCCGCTCGGTGATCCTGATGCCGGGGGAGTCGGACGCGGTGACCTCGACCCGGCCCCCGTGCGTTGTGATCTTCAGCCCGGCGGTGCCCGCGGGCGCGGCGTAGGAGCGGTCCTGCTGGTGCCGGCCGACGCCGACGTTGCCGCAGCCGGCCAGCGCCGCCGCCGTCACCGCCGCGGCGGCCGTGGCTGTCAGGGTCCTCACTGGTCTCTCCCCGTCGTCGGCGTGCGCCCGTCCAGGTCAAGCCTGCTCCAGGCGCGGCGGTGCCGCCAGGAGGGGAGCCGGTCATCCGGGGGTGGGGTTAGCCCCACCCCCGCGGTGCCTCAGCGCTCCCCGCCGGGCTTCCAGAGGACGTCGCCGTGCTCGGCGTTGGCGACGCGGCAGAGGATGAACAGCAGGTCCGACAGCCGGTTGAGGTACGTGGCCGTCAGCAGGTTCACGCCGCCCTCAGGTGTGGCGCCGGAGTCGCCGTGTGCCTCGATCGCGGCCCAGGCGGACCGCTCGGCGCGGCGGGTCACCGTCCGCGCGACGTGCAGGAGCGCGGCGCCGGGCGTCCCGCCGGGCAGGATGAAGCTGCGCAGCGTCGGAAGGTCGGCGTTGTACTCGTCGCAGGCCTCCTCCAGCCGCTCGATGTAGGCCGGCTCGACGCGCAGCGGCGGGTACTGCGGGTCGGGGACGACGGGCGCGCACAGGTCGGCGCCCACGTCGAACAGGTCGTTCTGGATGCGGGTCAGCAGCGCGACCAGGGCCTCGGGCAGGGACCCGAGCGCGAGCGCGGTGCCGATCGCGGCGTTGGCCTCCTCCACGTCGGCGTACGCGGCGAGGCGCGGATCGGTCTTGGACGTGCGGGACGCGTCGCCCAGCGCGGTGGTGCCGTCGTCCCCCGTGCGGGTGTAGATCCGGGAGAGCACGACGGGATTGTCCCTGTTCTTGGCCATGGGGGCAGCCTAGCCCGCCGCTGGCAGAAGCCCGTTCGGTAGGGTTTTCGGAAAGACCCCGGAGGCCGCCGTGTACGACTACATCATCGTGGGAGCGGGCAGCGCGGGCTGTGTCCTGGCCGCCCGACTGACCGAGGACCCCTCCGTGAAGGTCCTGCTGCTGGAGGCGGGCCCGCCCGACGACGCCCCCGAGATCCACATTCCGGCCGCCATGGCCGCGTTGATCAAGGGACCGTTCGACTGGGACTACGCGACCGTCCCGCAGGAGCACGCGGCCGGGCGCAGCGTGTACTGGCCGCGCGGGCGCACGCTCGGCGGCAGTTCGTCCATCAACGCGATGATCTACATCCGCGGGGCCCGGTACGACTACGACACCTGGCGCGACTCCTACGGATGCGACGGCTGGGGTTACGAGGACCTGCTGCCCTACTTCGTCCGCGCGGAGGACCAGCAGCGCGGTGAGCTGCCCTACCACGGCGTCGGCGGCCCGCTGCGCGTCGAGGACCTGCGCTACAAGCACACCCTCACCCGCGCGTGGGTGCAGTCGGCCAAGGCGTACGGCCTCGCCGCCAACCACGACTTCAACGGCGCCGACCAGGACGGCGTCGGCTTCTACCAGGTCACCCACAAGCGCGGCCGCCGCTGGTCGACCGCCGCCGGCTACCTGCACCCGATCGAGTACCGCCCGAACCTGACGGTCGTCACCGACGCCCTCGCCACCCGCGTCGTGATCGAGGACGGCCGCGCCACCGGCGTCCGCTACGAGGCGCGCGGCGAGACGATGTCGGCCCGCGCCGAGGCCGAGGTGATCCTTTCGGGCGGCGCGGTGAACAGCCCGCAGCTCCTGATGCTCTCGGGCGTCGGCCCCGCCGACCACCTGCGCTCCCTCGGCATCGACGTCCTGGTCGACTCCCCGGTGGGGCAGCGCCTCCAGGACCACCCGTTCGTGAACGTCATGTTCGCCACCCCCCGAACCAAGGCCCTCTGGGAACTGGCGAACGCCCGCTCCTTCGCCCTCTACCAGGCCCTGGCGCGCGGCCCCTACGCCTCGAACGTCGCCGAGGCCGGAGGGTTCGCCCGCACGGTGGAGGGCCTGCCCGCCCCCGACCTGCAGTACCACGTCCTGCCGAACCCGTTCGTCGACCAGGGGCTCACCGACTCGTCCGAGCGCCTCCTGTCGGTCATGGTCACCGCGGTGGCGATCGCGAGCCGCGGCACGCTCACCCTCCGCTCCGCCAGCCCCCACGCCAAGCCGCTGATCGACCCCGCCTACCTCGCCGAGAAGGCCGACCTGGACATCCTGGTCGCCGGCGTCCGGCAGGCCCGCGAGATCGCCTCGTCCGGGCCGCTGGCGTCCCTGATCGGCGGCGAGTGGGCCCCCGGTGAGCAGGTCGACTCCGACGAGGCCATCGCCGACTTCGTCCGCCGCGAGGCCGCGACGCTGTTCCATCCCACCAGCACCTGCGCGATGGGCGCGGACGGCTCCGTCTGCGACACCGAACTGCGCGTCCGCGGCGTCGAGGGCCTGCGCGTGGTGGACGCCTCGGTCATGCCGGCCGTGCCTCGGGGCAACACCAACGCCCCGACCATCGCGATCGCCGAACGCGCCGCCGACCTGATCCGGGGCCGCGCCCCCCTCGCGCCCGCGGGCGCCCCGAAATGAGGAACGCCCCCGTCGGAGACGACGGGGGCGTGGCCGCTGGGACGCAGGCTGCGGGGTTCACCGCTTGAGCGCCTTCGCGATACGGGCGCGACGGCTGTTCTTCCCCTCCGCCCGCAGCATCCGCACGCGGTCCTCGATGACGACCTTCATGAACTCCTGGCTGAACATTCGCTTCTCCTTGTTCCTGCCGGTCCCTCTTGGCCCGACATGTACAAGGTTCGCCCTAAGGCCCCACCCCCAACATCGGGACGACGCCTTATCTAGGCATGCCTAGGACGCCTTAGACCCCCGCCGTCCCCGCCGGACGGACCTGAGCCGGGTACCGGTGAGGAGCGACATGCTCAGGCGTCCTTCTTCCACTCGATGATCTGGAGGTAGTTCCCGTCGGGGTCGGCGAACGTGCCGAACCTGCCCTTCGCCCGGTCCTCGACCGAGATCCACTCGGCGCCGGCCGCGTTCAGCCGGGCCTCCACGACGTCGAAGTCGTCGACGTGGAAGTTGAGGATCATGCGCCCCGGTTCGTCGTTGTCCGGTCGAACGTCGTCACGCCCGTCGATGACGAGCAGGAAGCCGCCCAGGTCGATCGCGCCCTCGCCGGTGGACTCCGGCGCCAGCGCCTTGATGTACCAGGCCCGCAGCTCGGCGGGACGGGTCGTGCCGAGCAGCATGCTGCCGGGCTTCAGCGTCGTCATGTCGAATCTCCTCATGGGTGGTGTACCTGCGGCTGCGTTCGCACCTCTGGACCGACACTCAGTCCACGAGTGCCCCGCCGGACAGATTGGCGATCGTTCCGGTCATGGCTCCGGCTCGATCTGACGCCAGGAACGCGGCCGTCTCTGCGATCTCGGAAAGTGTGGGCAGCCTTTTCAGGAGCGTCCCCTGCACCATCCCTCCGTCCTCGAGGAAGTCCTGGACCGACTGCCCCGCCGCTGCCGCGGATCGTTCGAAGAGGTCTCTGGTGTAGGAACCCGCTGCCGGCGCGTCGACGACGGCGTGCGGACGGATGCCGATGACCCGGATGTTGCCGGGGGCCAGCTCCGCGGCCAGAAGCCGCGAGAACGCCTCCTTGCCGGCCGAGCTCACGCCGTGCCCCAGAATGCCGCCCACGGCCAGTTTGGCGCCCGGCTCGGACAGGGTCAGGATGACGCCGGGGCGCTCGCGGCCCATGTGGCGTGCCACGGCCTTGCTCGTGATGAACAGCGTCCGCAGGAAACCGTCGATCGGCCGCATGAACTCCTCCAGCGAGAGCTCCGCCAGCGAAGTCCCCTGGTCGTGCATGACGCTCACGGCGTTCAGGGCGATGTCGATGCCGCCGGCCGTCGCGGCGATCGCATCGGCGTGCTTCTCGACCGCCTGCAGGTCGAGAACGTCGACCTGTGCGGTCTCGACCATCCCGCCCGTGGCGGCGATGTCACGTGCCACGGCGTCGAGTTTCGCCTGCGTCCGCCCGGCGATGAAGACTCGCGCGCCTTCCCGGGCGAACACCCGTGCGACGGCGCCGCCGATGGCGCCCCCGCCTCCATAGATCACGGCGTTCTTGTTCTCGAGCAGCAATCCACTCATGTGTTCTCCAGATGATCGGCATACGGGGCCGAAGCGATGCCCGCCTCGGCTGTTGAGGCGGTCGGCGCGGCGGCCTCGCCGCCGTCCCGCGGGCCGTCCTGAACCCGGGTCGGCCATGTGAGCCAACGGTAACCACAGTGGGCTGTTAAAAACAACCAGCTCTAGTTGTAAAAAACAACCAGGATGCATGGTAGTTTCGGGGCCACACAGGGACGAGGAGAGTGGCCGTGCCGACCAGCCGTAGCTATCGGGACTCGTGCGGGATCGCCCGGGCGCTCGACGTCGTCGGGGAGCGATGGGCCCTGCTGGTGGTCCGCGAGCTGCTCCTGGCGCCTCAGCGCTTCTCGGAGCTGCGGCATGCGCTGCCCAACGTCAGCTCGAACGTGCTGGCGGACCGGCTTCGAGAACTCGAGCACAACGGGGTGATCCGCCGCGGGCCGGCACCGGCGGACGGCCCCCGGGTCTACGAGCTGTCCGAACGGGGGCGGCGGCTGGAACCGATCCTGACGGCTCTGGGCGACTGGGGGATCGCCGTCCCGGAGCCCCCGGCGCCGTCCGCGCTCAGCGCCACCTCCGTGCTGATCTTCCTGCGCGGCGCCGCTCGCCCCGACCCCGCGGCGCCCCCGACGACGTGCCGTCTCGAGCTCGGCGGTCGGGTCTGGACGGTCCGCCTGGCGGCCGGACGGGCTGAGGTCCAGCCCGGCGAACCCGCGAGGGCGGACGTCTCGCTCCGTACCGAGCCCAAGACGCTCAGCGCCCTGCTGAACGATCCGGGCGCACTCGCGACCGCATGCGCCGACGGCAGCGTCGCCGTCGTGGGAGATCCGGCGGCCGTCGACCGGCTGCTCCACGCGGTCACCGACCCGTGGTCACCCGGCGATTAGACGAGACCCTTCCAGGGAGCGCCATGCGGAGTGGCCGGTCGCGAACCCGTCCGAAAGGTGTGGACAGGCGGGGCGCGGTGTGCCACCATCCTGCGCATGATCAATGAAAGGGGCGCTGCCGCCCTGACCCGGTGAGCGTCGACGCGCAGCGGGAAGCTGCCGCCGTCCGCGCGGAGTGGCTCGGGCATCTGCTCTCCACCGCGCCGGCCGACCGACCGGCCGCCGAGGCCGCCATATCCGAGCTGTACCGGCTGATCGGTCTCGATCCTCCCCGTTTCCACTGGGTGTCGTCGCCGCTGTCGGCCCTGGAGACCGTCCCGCCCGGTACCCGGCCGCGGCCGTCCGAGAGCGCGGACCGACCTTCCGACTGGCCCCTGCCGACGCGTTTGCGCAGGCTGGTCGCCGGGGCGTCCGTGGAACTGGACGAACGCGTCATGCGGGGCTCTCCGGGGCTGGACCCGATGGTCCGGCAACTGGTTCGGATGCCGCTCATGGCCTCGGTCCGGAGCACGATCCGCATGGCGCTCCGGTCGGCCCAGGAACCGTACTTGCGGGATGACGCCTGGTACACGGCCCTCTGCGTCTCGTGGAGCGCCCACTACGACGCGGTTCGCCGGACGTCCGGCGTGGTCTTCACGCCCGAGCAGGATCGGCTGATCGGCCTGTGGGCGACGCCGGCCCGGTCCTGCGGCTGGTGGTGGCCGCGCGAGGACGTCTGCGTCGTCTCCGAACGGCCCGTCGAGATCCACACGGAGGTCTGGGGCGACGATGGCGAGGTGCGCCTGCACCGCTCGGACGGTCCCGCGCTCCGGTACGCCGACGGCTGGGACGTGCACGCCTGGCACGGCACGAGGGTGCCGGCCTGGGTGGCGGAGGATCCGAGCGTCGAGCGGATCGCGCGGGAGGCCAACGTCGAGGTCCGGCGGTGCGCGGTCGAGAACATCGGCTGGGGCGAGTACATCGACCGGGCCGGGCTGCGGCTCGTGGCCGCCGCGCCGGACCCCGGCAACCCCGGTTCGGAGCTGCGGCTCTACGAGCTCCGGCCCCACGAGCTGCGCGAGCAGGCCAGGGTGCTGCTCGCCGTCAACGGCTCCGTCGAGCGCGACGGGAGCCGCCGCCGGTACGGGCTGGCCGTTCCGGGCGTCTTCGACGATCCGGTCGCCGCCGCCGGATGGACCTACGGGCTGTCCGCCGACCAGTACGCACGCCTCGTCCGCCGAACCTGAAAGGTGATCTCTGTGACCGTGACTCCCGAGACCGTGATGTCCGAGACCGTGACTCTCGCCTCCCTCTCCCAGCAGACCGGGCTCGCCGTCCTCGACCATCTCGACCGGTCGGTGAGCATTCCCGTCGTCGACGGGATCCAGGCGCAGGGCGACCTGATCGTCGTCCCCATGTCCGAGATCTCGTCGCTGTCTTTCTGGCCTGACGCCAGGTGGACGGACGTGCCGCCCGAGGGCGTCGAACTGCTCCGGGGCGCGGCGGGCGGCAACCCGCACACGCTGGTCGCCGACCCCGGCACCTGCCGCTGGACGCAGAACGTGTGGGAGACCGGCGGCCTGGTCATCGGCGTCTTCGAGGCGTCAGCGCCCGTCTACCTGCTGCACCCCGAGCACGGCGCCTCCGGCTGCGCGCCGGGCCGCTACGCCGTCCGCCGCCAGCGCGAGTACGCTCCCGGCGGCTGGGGCTCCCGTCTCGTGGCCGACTGAGTCCGACCGGGCCGGCTGGGGGCGCCTGGGCGGGCTCGACCAGAACTAGGCTGTGTTTCAAAGTTCCGGCCCACTTCGCTCGCCTGGCGGCTCGCTACGTGACCGGACCTGGGCGAACGCGGCATCGCTTCGCGATCTGCCCGGCTCCGCTCGCCTCCGG
>NZ_JBFAGB010000087.1:0-12122 GCF_040639875.1 Actinomadura sp. NPDC023710 | reverse complement strand
GAGGAACTGCCCGCTCAGCTCGGCCGGGATCTCGCCGACGACCTTGGACGGCTCCAGGGTCACCTCTTCGGGAACCGGCGCGTTGTTGCCCGCCAAGTGCAGCGGCACGATTTCGGACACGTTGGAACTCCTGGAGGTAAGCGATGGAGACGCCGACAACCGTGCAGGAGAAACCTGCGGCACAACAGTCTTGTTCTTTCCGCCCGCCTCAGCCGCCCGACAAAAGCCCAGGTGGGGGCGGCAAAGGAACTATGAGTAGGCCGCTTCAGTATTGGATCTTGAGATTGATCGGCGGGTTTCTGTGCGAGGAGCGACCACGCTAGGAAGTCATCTGTGTTGGCGAGTCAGCGGTGGCAGATGAGTGTGGCGACGATGTCAGCGAAGGCAGGGGCCCCTGCTCGGGCGGGCCGAGCGCCGCGCTGCCGGGGTTGCGGCCGAACGCCTCCCAGCGCATAGCGGCCACCTGCCGCTCAGCCCCTTCGTGGATCCCCCGATGCAGGCAGGAGGCGTCGCCATCGCCCCGGCCTGCCGCTTCGTGTGATGCATCCACGGTCACCTTCTCTCGTCCTTCCGGCGCTTTGCCGTCGCGCGCACCTCCGCTTGCTGGACCGATACCGACAGATCATAGTACGATCGTTTTCACAACGACCGTTTCCATTTCGATAGCTTTGAGGAGTGTCGTGAGCGCCCGAACACGCACCAAGACCACCCCGCGCCCCTTACCCACGACTTGGGACCAGCAGCAAGGACGCGGCGCCCGGCTGGCGCAGGTGGATGCGCTGCGCGGCTTCGCACTGCTCGGCATCCTGACGGTCAACATCACCTACATGGCCTCGGCCTATCACGGCACCGGCCTGGAGGACCCGGGCCTGGGCGGCCCGCTGAGCGAGGGTGTCCGCTGGCTAGTGGCGGTGATCTTCGAGACGAAGTTCTTTCTGCTGTTCTCTTTCCTGTTCGGCTACAGCTTCACGCTGCAGATCGACTCGGCCGAGCGACGCGGCGCCCGGTTCGCGCCACGCTTCCTGCGGCGCCTGACCGGGCTGTTCGTGATCGGCGTCATCCACGCCGTCGTCCTCTTCCCCGGCGATATCCTCACCCTGTACGCCGTCCTCGGCCTGATCCTCCTCGCGCTGCGCCGCATCCAGCCCCGCACCGCGGTACGGATCGCCGTGGCGCTGCTGGCGGTGACCGCCGTCGGATACGCGCTCCTTGCGCTCGCCGTCGCTCATGCCGGCGGGAGCGGTACGATTCCCGCGTCCACGGCATCCGCAGCGGCACAGGCGACCGAGGCCCTGCGGGGCGGGCCGGCATCGGTCATCCGCGCGCACCTCCAGGAGCTGCCGGACGTGGCAGCCCTGCTGCTCTTCTTCCAGGCGCCGTCCGTGCTCGCCGCCTTCCTGCTGGGCCTGGCGGCCGGACGCCGTGGCGCCCTCGCGGACACCGACCGGCACCGGCGGCTCCTGCGGCGGCTCCAGTGGGTCGGCTTCACGGCCGGGCTGCTGGGCGGCATCGTGTACGCGCACGCCAGCCTGATACACCCCGAGTCGGCGCACCAGCTTTACGCCATGGGCCTCGACGTGATCACCGCTCCCCTGCTGGCCGCCGCCTACGCCGCGACCGTGCTCCGCCTGGTCCGTGGCCGTTGCGGCCAGGCCGTGGTAACCGCGCTCGCGCCGGCAGGCCGTATGTCGCTGACCAACTATCTCGGGCAGTCCCTGCTCTGCGCCCTGCTGTTCACCGGCTTCGGGGCCGCGTTGGTCGGCCGCGTCCCGCCCATTGGCGTCGCGGCGATCGCCCTGACCTTGTTCGCGGCGCAGGCAGTGGCCAGTCGATGGTGGCTGCGACACCACGCCTACGGCCCATTGGAGTGGCTGCTGCGTGCCTGGACCACGCTGTCGACACCCCCGTGGCGCCTGCGCAGCGAGACACGGTCACCCCAGCCATAGTTCTTTTTCGTACCTTCACTTTCTTGATCCACTTCAAGAGGAAAGGCGCATCAGCATGTCCGGCACGAAAACAAAGATCGTTATTCGACAGAAAATGTCGAACCGAATTCTGGTGGCGGCCGGATTTCCTGCCCTGGGGGCGGTGGCCGGATGGCTGCTGAAGCTCCTGGCAAACTGGGCTGTTTCCTGGCCCTGGATTCCGTTGCCGGGGCCGCTCGAACTCATCAACAATGCGCCCGAACCGACAGCGACGCTGGTGAGCCTGCTGGTCGGGGCCCTGGCCGGTGGCGTCCTCGTACTCATGGCCGAATACGGCTACGTTACCGTCACCATCGAGGATGACCAGGTCACAACAGATCGCGGCGACTCCAGCCAGAGCGTTCCCCGGGCCATGATCCATGGGGTGTTCGCCGACGGCAGGCGGCTGGTGATACTCGGCGAGCGGGGCAAGGAGTTGGCCGTGGAAAGTAAGAACGAGGGCGCGGACCTGCCGTCGGTCAAGCAGCTCAAGGAGGGCTTTCAAGCACACGGATATCCGTGGCTTACGGAGGGGGACCCCTACCGAGACGAATACAGGCGATGGGTCGAGGACATGCCGGGCCTGCCGGTCGGCGGCAACGCACTCCTCAAAGCGCGGGCCGAGGCACTGAAAAAGCAGGACGAGACGAACATCGCCGAACTGCGAACGGAACTGGCGAAGCTCGGCGTATACGTACGCGATACGGACAAGAGGCAGTGGTGGCGTCATGTCCAGCCAGCGGATGACCAGAAGAGCAACCATCTCTGATAAGACCATAGGGCGCTGCCGGCGGCCCTGAAGCGAAGCCCGGACCGGGAATACCTCGGCTGCGGCCACCTTTGGTCAACTCCCCGCACAATGCGCCTCTCAGTCGCTACCCACTCCAACGCCACGTTGATCAGATCGGCCGGGTGTCCTTCGTCTGAGCCCGGCACGAATCGCCTCAGTCGCCACCGCCCGTACCCCGGCCGCCTAGAAGGTGACGCCCATCCGGGCGCACATGAAACTGCGGTGCCGCCCCCTGAACGCCTTCCAGATCGAGTTCGAAGGCCGACTCACCCGACCGCCAACTGAACACCTCAACAACCAAGATCAGCCGTTAATTTGGCACACCTCTCGTAGTAGGTGACCTGGTCGCCTTTTCCATGGCCGACGCCTATGCCTGGAATATCTCCCAGCACGACTTTCTCATGCACTCGAAACGAACTTATCACTGCCTAAGGGCCTAACTAAGCTCCGAGAAAAGCCCCAGCAGAACGGTTGGGACTTTCTTTTAACAATTCCGCGGAATCCTCAAGATCGCGCTCTCCGCTAACCGGGCGTGGACGCCCCCGAATCGCGCCAAAATTACTGCGCCGGACCATCTTCTGGCTTTGCGTCCTCGCTTCGAGGATCGTCATCCGCACTTCCTCCAGGCCCTTCCAGAGCCGAGCGCGGCTTCTTAGGAGGCCTAGTCACACGACTACGTGCAGCAGTATTCCTCTTTCCAGCCACCCGACCAGTGATCCGTCCTGCCGCAAAATCGGTCATAAGCTTCAGGCGGAGTTCGTGAGTAGGCGCCAATAGGATCATCATCATGTGGCGCTCGTCAGCTTTTACTGCCTTGAAGCGTTCATCCAACTGAGCTATTTCACCAGCGATGTTCGCATTCATAACACGTAGAGGATATATGGCGGCCCCGCAAAGCAGTCCGGCAACTCCCGAGACTACGGCCTGAGTGATCAAATTGAGCACGAGAAGAACCAACGCCGTGGGCACTAGAGCCAGGCCCAACGCCGCTGCCGCTAGCCAAAAATAGAAAACAACATTTCTCTGCCGCTCAAGCTTTTCATATCTTCTTTCAATGCGCCTTGGCTCATCTTCGGCCTGCATCTTCTCGAGCCAGACCGCACGAGACTTCGACCACAACCACTCCTGGCTGCCCTCATCGTGCTCATGCCCCCTTTGGGAGGGCCTGACTTCCCCTGAAGAACCCTGATCTCTTTGCTCAGGATCGCCATCGTTCCCGCGTTCGGGAACTGTTGGTGAGTCTGTCAACGTCGACCTACACTACTGTTTCCGACTAAGGGCAATAATACTTCCGCGCACGCGGGTCCAACACAGGGTCCCAAGAAGCCGATGCTATATGCGCTGTTCACTTACAATCTCCCGAGTAACCTGACTGTAGGAAGCTCCGGTATCTACCGAGCCCTCACTGTCTACTCTGGTTAGATTCGCGTAATCGAAGATTACCTCCACGAGGTAGGCATCCCGAAGCGTTGCATCGGTCAGGTCAGCTGACTTGAAAACAGCTCTGGTGAGGACACCTCCATTAAAGCTGCTCTCCGCGGCAACTACTTCACTTAAATCAGCACGGACCATATAAGCGCGGTCGAACAATGCACCCGATAGGATTGCGCCAGTGAAGTCTGCGTCTTCAAGAATGCCGCCAACGAAGCAGGTGTCAAACGCGAGACAGTCGCTTAGCTTCGCCTGCGCGAGACTAGCCCCCTCGAAACTTCCTTCCGAGAGGTCGGCCTTGCTCAGAATGGTGCCCTGGAAGTTGGCGCCCTGGAAATTAAGGCCACTCAAATGAGCGCCCGAAAGATCCAAGTAGCTAAGATCGAAGCGCAGGGTTGCGACTCCCTCTCTTATATCTTGTAAATTGCCGAGTATCGAGAGCGCGGTTTGAACTTCGAGAGACAGATGTTCGTCGCTCCGGTTTTTTACTACTCGCAGACTGCGCTGAGCCCTAATGAGTTGCACCAGCGCCTCAGCCGCAGCAATGCGTGTCCGCCGAGATTCCCCCGCCAATGCGACTAGTTCGTACATCGATCCCAGTCGGCTCATCTTACTCTTCGAGTCCAGGCCGGCCGTCGCGATGCTCAGCCTTTCTCCGAATTCTAGAACCAGATGAGTCTTGTTCTCCCGATTCTTCGCGACGCTCGGGCCAGCGTCACGATCCAGCGCAAATATCACACCCCAAGCAGTGACCGCAAAGGCCACTGTGGCGCCCACAGCAAGTGATGCACCCGAAGACTTTGCAGATGTTGCGGCATGATTTATGCTAATTCCAGCCAAAAAGGAAAATATCAGAGGGATGAGAACTTTCAGCCAGTAAGGGGCTTTCCGCGATTCGCGAGGGGGAGGCGGCGCCAGCAGGTCCTCACGGGCACCTCTAGATTTCCTCACGGGAGCTGCCTTGTCCGAAAGCGTGGGCTTCGCTGGACCGAGTTGATGATGTACTGCCATACCGGGAGAGCACCCACTTCCCCTAGAGTGCTGGTGTGACGGCGTTGCGGCGAAGTTGGCGGCGCTGCAACGACGTGCCTGCTGTGGCGTTGAAGATCGTCTTTTACTCCCACCTGTATCGCGCCCTTATAGACACGATGATGAACTAGACAACGGCGTGTGTCCATCACTTTCCTCCGAGTGATTCCGTGCATCATCTGCTTGCATGATCGCTTAGGAGGCCGAGACATGCTAGACCTGGGATGATGCGCTCCCGTGGCCACCTTCGGCCTCTCGCATGGCACTTAACTCACCCCCTGACTTCTTTGCGTTCAGCGGTTCAGGCCGTACCTCCTCCCTGACCACTTTGGGCCCATTCCTGCACCTTGCAGTGGTTGGAAATTTACTAGCATTTCGACAAGATCGTTACTTACTCACCAATCCAACTCCAGCACTTAGTACGTGGATCGCCCTCCTGTGGATCACTGCGAGCGACGGCAACCAAACAGAAGATGAACCCGATCAACAAGCCCGACTTCACTGGTGTCACCTATGACACTTAATGTCCGGATCGGATAGACGCTCTTGATACTAGACGGTTCTGTTTCGCAACCCAATGCAGATTTATAATCTCTTGATTCAACCTCACGCCTCCATGTCGACCTGGTTACTTGAGCTTTAAGCAACTGCCCGGGTGCTAGCCGCCCTTGCCTCACTAATCGTTCGAGCAAGTCCTCCTCGCTGCGAGCACTCTGAGGTGAAGCTCGCATGAAGTGTTGGCAAACATCCGAGCATGACGAGTTGTAACCACCGCGGCGGATCTGGCGCATTGGCAAGTGGCCCGTCGTCGCAAGGATCGACAGTCACCACGGGTCGCAGAACCCGCAGAATCCGCGCATGCTCTTATCGTGCTGTCAGTGGCCGCCTCTCCCTGTATCTGGAACGCCGCGCAATGCCGCGGAAAGACGCACAATCCTCCGACCTGCGCGAACAGTCCACCAATCGCTGACGGACGAGGTGCTGTGCCAGATGACACCGGACCACGGCTGACCTGGCCATAAGGGGGTTGCAGCACCGGGGAGGTCCTGGAAATTCTGCGGATTGTGCGACGGGGCCGGCTGGCAGGGGCCCGCAGGCATACCTACCCCCTTCGGCAGGGCGCAGCTACACGAACCGCCCCTTCCCTGGAGTCACTACTGAGGGAGCCAGCGCCCAGCCAAGCACGATCTCGCGCAGTCTCCGGGTCGCTGAGTCGTCCTCGAACCTCTGCTTAGTCACGGTCGACGCAGGAAGAGGCTCGGCTGCCGATCTCGACAACGCGACCTACCTCCCTTGAGCATGCCGAACTCGCGCCGAAGTGGCTGCTTGACGGCTTCTCGCGGAGGAGTTTCCGCAGCTCAGCGCCGGGGTGTCCTGCCGAAGCCTCGTTCACTGAAAAGCGGATCATTTCCGACCGCGGGTTGGTGCAGTCCCTCCCCCGGATGATGCTGAGATCGCGTGGGCGGCAAAGCGGACCCATGACTGTCCGGAGTCGCTCCTGACGCTGCTGAGGTCGTGTACCAGGCTGGACTATTTCCCGTGTCTAGCCGAGGCTCCGGTGCTGGTCGTTGCCCATGTGCGTGCTGCGGTGGGCCTGCCGGAGGATGTCGTACCGGTAGCCGAGGAACGGGCGGAGAAGCGTACCGCGCCTGGATCCGGGAGTGACTGGGGCTGGCGTACGGCCCGGTCCGGGCCGCCCGGGCGGTTGCCACTGCCGCGACGGAGGAGGCGGCCCCGGTCCGCGGCCCCGGTCCGCGCCTCGGTGGGGACCTGGCGAACGTCGCACTGGAGGCTGTCGCGATCTCCCGCCCAGGCTGCCCCCATCCACTCCACCAACCTGGCGGGCTTCAGCCCCTACCGGCGCGAGAATGTACTCCGCTTCGGCGACTACACCACCGACCAGTTCCACATACCCCCACCCGCCTACAACCCGACCTTGCGCGGTACCGCGGAACAGGCCGGCCAAGAGACGAAGCGCCCCATGAGGCCCCGTGAGCTCGGAGCTTTCTGCTGCCCGCGGGACGCTGTCGGGGCGGGGAGCACCTGGACGCGTGTTGTATTTCGTACTTTCCCGAATTAGTCTTTGGCGCATGGAGGAGTCCGAGGCTCTCGACGAGCTCTTGCGCGCGCTAGCGAGCAGGCACAGGCGCCAGATCCTTCTCGGGATCTGGGAGACCGAGCGCGGGGCCGGAGAGCTGGCGGGCCTCCTCGGCCTCGCCCCTGCCACCGTGTCGGAGCACCTGAAGGTGCTCCGCAAGACGGGCCTGGCCACAATGAGGGCCGAGGGCACCTTCCGGTTCTACCGAACCTGCCCGGAGCAGGTGCGGCACGGCGTCGTACTGATGGCACGAGCCTTCCCGGGCATGGAACAGCCGGCTGGGTTCGACACCTCCCCACCGGAAATCTGAGGAACGAATATGAACGAAGACAGGACACACCGAGCGAACGCCGTGGTGCACTTCGACATCAGCGGCCCGCATGAGGAGGACCTGCACCGCTTCTACCGCGATCTGCTGGGCTGGCAGGTCAGCCCCCAGGGACCCGGCTACGCGCTGGTGCAGACGCCCGGCGGGCTAGGCGGAGCGATCAGCAATGCCCCGGCCGCAAGCGTCTGCATGGGCGTTGCCGTCCCCGACATCGAACAGGCCGTCGCCCGTGCCAGCGAACTGGGGAGCGATGTCGTGATGCCGCCCACAGACAACGGCTGGGTCACCAAGGCCCAGGTCAAAGACCCCGCCGGCAACCTGCTGACCCTGATCCAAACGTGAGTGCGAGCACCCAAAGCGGCGGCTACTCCAGCACGCCCCTGGCTCAGAAAATTGGCATCAAGCCCGGCCACACCATTCATCTGCTCCACCGCCCCGCCGGTTGGGCGATCCCGGATCTACCCGGGGGCTGCACAATAGCCGGTGGGAGCCCCTCAGAGGCAGACGCGACGATCGCGTTCTACCGGTCGCTGAGCCCGCTGCGCTCCGACGCCTCAGGGCTGGCGGCGGAGTTGGGCGACCAGGCGATGCTGTGGATCGCCTGGCCACGGCGAGCGGCCGGTCACCAAAGCGACATCACGGAAAATCTGGTGCGTGACCTCTTCCTCCCTCACGGCATCGTCGACGTGAAGGTCGCCACGCTCGGCGAGGACTGGTCCGGGCTGAAGTTTGTCCGCCGACTGGAGAACCGAAAAAGGTCGTAATCCGACCGGGCAACCACCCCCCGAACCCACGGGGACCATCACTCTGCGTACCCGATTGGCCGGCAGGATCCGCCGAACAGCACTCCTAGGGCCTTGGGAAGAGATACGGCGGAGGCGCCGTATCTCCTCTGACGCCGCGGCGGTGGTCGTAGTCGAGCTCGGGGGCAGGGTGCTTGCACAGCGGCGAAAGCCCAGACGTATCCGGTGGCAGCCAGGTGCTGGCTTCTTGGCCTTTCGGTGGTGCACGGCATCGCTCTTGCCCGAGGCTCGGGTGACGAGTGCCGATCCGGCATAGGCCTTCAGCCTGCGGGCGTTGGTGAATCGGTGGCGGCCGCCGCCGAACTAGATCCGGGCGGCGATGGTGGTCAACGGTCGGTCTCTTCCAAATACCGTCGCTGGTCCCGTAGGAACCCTGCGACGAACAGCGACCGGGGCGTGGCGATGGCGGTCATGTAGGTCTTGAAGGAGGAGTCCTCGATGTCCTTGCGCATCAGGGAGTGGGCGGCAGCCGGATAACGCAGGATCCGCAGTTGGCCCGGCGTGCGCAACCGCTGGCGATATCCGGCCTCGGTGTCTGCGACGTCGACGTTTATGTCGTGGCCCGCCAGGATCAGCAGCACCGGAACCCGCAGGGCGGCCAGGTCCGCGGACGCGTCCGAGGCGTAGTTCCTGGTGATGAACGTCCACCGGTCATTCGAGATGCCGCTCACATCGCCCCCCGCGGCCCGATACTGCTCATAGGTCTGGCCGTTGCTGAGTGCCCGGAGCATGCGGTCGCTCTGAGCGAGCTTGGACCTGACCTGGCTGGGTGAGGCGTTCCGTGCGCGGAGTTCGGCGAGCAGATGGTAGCGGCCTTGCCGGAGCCAGTTGATCGCGGGAGAGACGGCGATGAGGAACCTCACGTCGGACGACAGTCTCGCAGCCTTGGGCATGACCCAGCCCGCCTGGCTGCCGCCCCACAGCCCCATCCGGTTACGGTCGATGTCGGAGCGCCGCTTGGCCCACTCGATCGCCGCGACGGTCTCCTCCGCGCGGTGCTGCATACTCTGGTGCAGCCAGTTGCCAGGCGCTCCGCCGACGCCCGGCTTGTTCCAGGACAGCGAAGCATAGCCAGCCCTGGCCATCGTCTCCCAGATCGGACGGTAGAAACCGTCGTCGGTGGCGTCGACCGGTCCGTCACCGTGAACGAACACCACTAGCCCGTATGGCCCGTGACCATGCTTCGGCATCGCCAGGACCCCCCTCAGCGGGTGCTCGCCACCGGTGATCGTCACCTTCTCCTCCCTGAGGTCGTAATCATGCTGGTAGATCACCCAACCGCCGGCCCCGGCGATCACCACCAGCACGGTCAGCAGCGAGACCCGGATGAGCTTCCGCATGCCACCTCTTTCGTTCATTCTAGATACGATCGTAATGACAACGAACGTACTATGCTAGTTGTCATGCGGGAGATACCGGGCCGGTTGCTAGTGGAGGCGATGGTCCGCGCGGACGGGACCGTGGACTGCGGTGACCTCTACACGGTGGCGGGGCTGCTGGGGATGACCGACCAACAGGTGCGCCTGTCCATCAGGCGGCTGGTGGCCGACGGCCGTGTCGTCCAGGAGGGGCGCGGACGAAAGGCCACCCTGCGGGCGACCGCCGAGACATGGCGATCGATCGAGCCCGACATCGATTTCATGCGGCTCATGTACCAGCAGGACCACGGCAAGGCCCCCTGGGACGGGGTATGGCACCTGGTGGGATTCGCGATCCCGGAATCGACGCGTCCCGCGCGGGACGCGCTTCGGGAGGCGATCGTCTATCTAGGCGGCGCCGCCGTCCAGAGCGGCCTCTACGTATCGCCACACGCCTGGGAGGATCTGATCAAGGCCGAGGCCGCCAGGCTCGGGGTCACGGATCACCTCACCTTTCTCACCAGCCGCGACCTGTGCATCGGTACTGAAAGTGCCCCCCGGGCCCTCGCTGAGAGGCTCTGGATGCTGGACGAGATCGCCGAACGACACGTCCGTCTCATCGAGATCGCCGCAACGTACCTAACCCGGCTGCGGGCCGATCCACCGGAGACCGAGCAACTGACCATCGCCATCGAACTGGCCGCCGAATTCACCCACGCCATGGAACCCGACCCCCTGCTGCCGCCGGAGCTGCTGCCACAGCCCTGGCCCGGGACAGAGGCCCGCGAACTCCTCGCGCAATGTTGGGCGCTACTGCTCAGCAAACCGCACCACAACGCACCGCGCCTTTTCGAGGTTTACACCGAGGCCGCACGATCAGTCACGGTCTGAACTGGCCTGGCCGCGTGGAACCGCCCTACGTCGTAGCTGTCCAACAGCTGGCTCCTGATGATCAAGATCGTCGCAAATCTCGATCTACCGGTCTCTCATCGTCACTCACGCCCCCGAGACACAATCGGCCCGTAAGCTGCGGACTCAGCTTGAACTCTCCGCAATGGCCGGGATCTGCTGGGACAGGTCAGAAAGAGGTGGCGGATCGGGGAGCAAGGTGCCGAACGCGCACGAGGGTGTGGACCGTGTCTCCGCCTTGCTTTGTCGGTGTACTCGGCGACCGCGAGGCAGCCGTATTTGTGGTCGACGCCTCCGAGTTATGGAGGAGCCTGAGGTCCGGCTGGCGGGGCCAGGCCGGCAGGCTAGACCTTCTCGTTACGTCAACTTCTAAGATCGCCGGGGTGAGAACACATCACCCCTTCACCATCACCGACGTGCGCATCTTCGACGGCCGCGGCGTCCTCGAAGCCACACACGCGCGAATCGCCGACGACCCGATCGACGCCGCCGGCGACGCCTCCGTCCAGGGCGCGGACGAAGTGCTGGTCGACGGACGCGGCGGGACGCTGCTGCCGGGACTCATCGACGCGCATGTCCATCTGCTGCCGGGATGCACGCAACTGGCCGCGGTGTTCGGTGTCACCACCCTGATCGACCAGTTCAGCAAGCCGGAGGCCATCGAGCCTGAGCGGGCGGCCGTCGGCGCGGCCGTGCGCGCCTCGGGTCCCGTCCGGGCTGACCTGCGCACTTCCAGTGTCGGGGCGACCGCGCCCGGAGGCCATCCCACGATGGCGTACGCGCCCCTGCCGTACGTCACCGGGCCGGCGGACGCGGCCTCCTTCGTCGAGGCGCGTCTGGAAGAGGGCGCGACACACCTCAAGGTCGTCCTCGACGACGGGTCGGGTTCCCTGCTGGACATCCCGGCGTTGGACGCCGCGACGATCGAGGCCCTGGTACGTCGTGCGCACGAGCACGGGTTGCCCGTGGTCGCGCACGCCTCGACGTCCGCCGGCGCGGTCACAGTGGCCCGGTACGGTGTGGACGTGCTTGCGCACGCGCCGTTCGAACTTGAGCGACGACCAGGTCGCCGCGGTGGCCAGCGCGGGTTGCGCGCTGATCGCCACGCTGAGCGTGGTTGACGGCTCCCCCGGCCCCGACGGCGGCATGCCGCTGCTGGTTGCACCAGCGGGCTAATGGGGACGCCGACCCAGCGCGGTCGTGGAGCGGCGAGAGAGTATGGCATTGGCGTTTGTAGCCACGTTGCAGGTGCTGCCGGCGGATGTGGCGCGGTGCTGATCCGGCAGAGGTGCGGGGCTGGTCCGCGCGTGAGGTCGCCGATCTGCCTCACGGGCCCTGCGTCGTCAGCGGAAGGAGCCCGCTGAGGACCAGCAGGAGCGCGATGCCAGCCAGGGCGGCGACTCCGATGATCG
>NZ_JBFAGB010000086.1:0-12970 GCF_040639875.1 Actinomadura sp. NPDC023710 | reverse complement strand
CCTGGCCGTGCCATCGAGAAGCGGCACCGTTCATCGATGGCCAGGGCACCGTTTGATGATCGACGGGGCAGATATTTTGTCGAGTTCGGGAACCAACCAGGGCCGTCAGTAGCCGGTGGAGCGTAGGAGAGCCCAGGCGCCCCAGCCGGCTTCGGCTTCGGTGGCGTGCCAGTGTCCGGGAAGTGCGGCGGCGTCGGCGCGGAGCATTTGTGCTGACAGGTCGAGGCTGATCATTGCGAGAAAGCGGTGGTCAGCAGGCCGGTGTCCCAGGTGTCGGCGAGCTGGACGAACGGATCGGTTAAGGACCGTGCCGCCTCGCGGGTCCGGGGCCCTCCGGCGGCCAGGTCGCGGGCGAAGACGCGCGGCGTCGGCGGTGATGTGGGGTGGTGGCACGGGTTTGCCGGGCGGGCCGGGCAGCACCCGGGGCGGGAAGCGCGGCATCGGCGGGTGGCCGGGTCCAGGCGGCCGAGGGCGGGCAGGAACCGGCCGACGCGGGCGGCGTAGGCGGTGTAGGCGTCGCCGTGGACGGTCCGCAGGTAGGGCTCTTCGATGGCGCGGACCTGCACCTCGATCGCCACGATGGTGAGGACCAGGCCGGCCAGCGCGATGGCGTTGGGGACCATGGCGGCCAGCCCGGCGGTGGTGGCGAGTGACCAGGTCGGTGCGCTCGCCGTCTTGGACGCCGATCCGCCAGAAGGTGCCCATCGAGGTCTGTGCGGCCGAAGTGGCCACCACCCCGGCCGCGGCCAGCGGATCCCGGCCGCCTGCACGGTGGCGTGGTCCAGGGTGGCGATGGCGGGCAAGCCGGCCAGCGCGGCGATGGGCCCGCGGCGCCGATGAGCAGGGCTGTGGTGAACAGCACCCGGGCCCACCACTGGGGTACTGCCCTTTTCCAGGCCGCCGCCGCGGAACTCTGTGTCGCCGGTGCGACGCCACTGCAGGAAGGTGCGCAGCCCGAACGCCAGAGCGGCCCAGACAGGTAGATGACCAGCGCGGCGATCGCCACGATGTCTCCGATCGTCGAGGAGGAACGGTGAGGGGATGAAGAGGGGCGGGTCAGGAGCAGCAGGCGCACCCGGGCCCGCAGGACGCGATGCCGCCGGTGGCCCTGGGTGCGGCGTCGGCGGTGGAGGCGGTCGGGCCGGGGACGGCGCAACAGGCGTCGCCCCGCCAGGCTTCACGGCCTTCCTTGACCGCGACCGCGGCGATGACCAGCGCGGCGATCGGGTCGGCCCAGGACCAGCCGAACAGGCTGTTGACCGCCAGACCGATCAGCAGCACACCGGACAGGTAGGTGCACAGCAGGGTCTGCTTGGAGTCGGCGACCGCGCTGGCCGACCCCAGCTCCCAGCCGGCGCGCCGCTGCGCGTGCGACAGGAACGGCATGACCGCCAGCGACAGGGCGGCCAGCACCAGCCCGGTCGTGGAGTGCCCGGCCTCGCCGCCGCCGACCAGGGCCCGCACCCCCGAGTCGGCGGCCACGTAGGCGGCCAGCGCGAAGAACGACACCGCGATGATCCGCAGCGCCCGCTTCTCGCGCCGCTCCACCAGCTCCGGGTCCGGGGCCGAGAACTGCCAGGCGACGGCGGCAGCGCCCCCGACGAGGCCAGCGCGCCCGCGCCGATCGCGACAACGGCCTCGATCACGTTGTAGGCGATGGTGGCGGCCACCAGCAGGCGCACCCGCCGGGCCAACACCGCCCGGCGCCGCGGCGACGGTCCCAGCGACAGCGTGGTCACGCCCGCACCTGCGCATCCGGAGTGCAGGTGCCCACCTGCGCGCCCTCGGCGGCGGTGCCGTACGTGGGGCAGAGCGCGACGGCGCGGGCGGCGGCGGCCAGCAGGTGCTCGGCCGAGCGGAGCAGGTCCAGCAGTTCCGGGGTCGCAATGAAGTAGAACGACTGGCGGCCCTGCGCACGGTAATCGATCAGCTTGCAGCCGCGCAGACAGCCCAGATGCTTGGACACCGTGGACTGCGCTAG
The DNA here is from genome assembly GCF_040639875.1 of Actinomadura sp. NPDC023710. NCBI lineage: Bacteria > Bacillati > Actinomycetota > Actinomycetes > Streptosporangiales > Thermomonosporaceae > Actinomadura > Actinomadura sp. NPDC023710. The sequence goes on along the minus strand of NZ_JBFAGB010000086.1, from coordinate 10,989 downwards.
CCCGAGCTCGCGGGTCAGATCCACCACCCGGGCCTCGCCCCCGCGCCAGCCGCTGCACGATCGACAGCCGGACCGGATCGGCCAGGGAGTGGAACAGCGCGGCCGCCGGGGCGAGCCCGTCCAACGATGTCATTCACAATCAGAATCAATCGCCATATAGCGATGATAGTCGCATGACGGGATTATTCAACAGCAGGTCGCTGCCTGCGGCGGCTGCCCGCAACGGACTTGCCCCGCGCTCGGCCGACGTTGTGGTCGGTCCGGGCGCGGGACTGTTGGAGCCGCACACACTCCCCGTACAAGCGGTGCGGTCGAGGGCGTCAAGGCGCCGTTAAAATTGCCGGTCCGAGCGTTAACAACACGTATGCCCATCAGATTCCGGCCGAATTCAAAACTTATGCTGAACTTCGCGGACGCACCCTTCTGGAAGGCGTGCATCCGCAGTTAGGAGAACACGGGGCCACCGGGAACGGCCCAAGCGAAGGAGGCGATCATGCCGCGGGTGCTGGTGGTGGACGACTCGCCGCAGATGCGGGCGACCCTCCGGCTCAACCTGCGTGCCCGCCAGTACGAGGTGGCGGTCGCTCCGGACGGCAACGGAGCCCTCACCGGTGCCGCCGACTGGTACCCGGACCTGGTGATCCTCGACCTCGGGCTGCCCGACCTGGACGGCATGGACGTCATCCGCGGGCTGCGCGGCTGGTCCCAGGTGCCGATCATCGTCCTGTCAGGCCGGACCGGCGGTGACGACAAGGTCGAGGCACTGGACGCCGGCGCCGACGACTACGTCACCAAGCCGTTCGGCGTCGAGGAACTGGTCGCACGAATCCGCGCGGTCACCCGCCGGACGCCGGTCGCCGGGCCGCGCCCCACGGTGGACGTCGGCCGCAACGCCGTCGACCTGACCGGGATCGTCTACGGACCGGACGGAGGGCGCGTCCACCTCACCCCCACCGAATGGGGCCTGCTGGAGATCCTGGTACGCCACCCCGGCACGCTGATCTCGCGGCAGCGCCTCCTCGCCGAGGTCTGGAGCCCGAAACACGTCGACGCGGTCAACTACCTGCGTGTCTACCTGGCCTCGCTCCGCCGGAAGCTGGAGGACGACCCCTCCCGGCCACGACACCTGATCACCGAACCGGGGCGGGGCTACCGGTTCGACCCATGACGCCGAATCTGCCCGCTGGCCCCGCCCTCAAAGGCGCCGAACCTCATCCACAAGGAGAACGAATGCGAACCCCCCTCGCCGGGGTCCACCACCGCGATGGCGAACCGGCACGAGACGCGGCCGACGTCGCCGAGGAACCTCCCGATGCCGGCGACCGGCACCGTCTGAGTGTTGTGGGCGGACTGGCCGCGCTCTCCCTGGACGCGATGGCATCGGTCGCCTACGGCCCGGAGGCCATCGTGCTGATGCTGGCGCTCGCCGGGGGAGCGGGCATGGGTTTCACGCTGCCGGTCACTCTCACGATCGCCGCACTGCTCACCGTCCTGACCCTGTCCTACCGCCAGGTGATCGCGGCCTTCCCCGAAGGCGGCGGCGCCTACGGCGGCGCCTACGGCGTCGCCAAGCGGCACCTCGGCCGGCGGCCCTCGCTGATCGCCGCCGCCTCCCTCATCGTCGACTACGTGCTCAACGTCGCGGTCTCGGTCGCCGTCGGCGTGGCCGCCCTGACCTCGGCCTTCCCCGAACTCCTGCCCCACACCGTGTGGCTGTGCCTGGCCGTCCTGGCCTTGATCACTTTCGTCAACTACCGGGGTATCGCCCCCAGCGCCCGGCTGTTCATCGTCCCAACCGTCGTGTACGTGGGCGCGATCATCCTGGTGATCGTGATCGGGCTGCTGCGCGACCACCCCGTCACCACCGAGCACGCGGCCCCCGTCCAGGCGCACGGCCTCCAGACGGTCGGCGCGCTCCTGCTGCTCAAGGCGTTCGCCAACGGCTGCGCCGCGCTCACCGGCGTGGAGGCCATCGCCAACGCCGTCCCGTCGTTCCGCAGGCCCCGCGTCAAGCGCGCCCAGCGCGCCGAAGTCGCCTTGGGCGCGCTCCTGGCGCTGATGCTGATCGGCATCGCACTACTGATCGAGCGGTTCTCCGTGCGGCCGGTGGACGGCGTGACGGTGCTCTCGCAGGTCACCGAAGCGGCCGTCGGGCACGGAGCGGGGTTCTACGTGGTGCAGTTCGCCACCGTCGTGCTGCTCGCGCTCGCCGCCAACACATCCTTCGGCGGACTCCCGGTGCTGGCCCGGCTGCTGGCCGCCGACAACAACCTGCCACACCCGTTCGCGCTGCGGGCCGAGCGGCAGGTCCACCGCTACGGCATCGGGTTCCTGGCCGCCACCTCGGCGCTGCTCCTGGTGGTCGCGCGCGGCGACATGAACACCCTGGTACCGCTCTTCGCGATCGGCGTGTTCGTCGGATTCACCCTGTCCCAGGTCGGGATGGTCCGGCACTGGCTAGCCGACCGTCCCCACGGCTGGCGGCCCAAAGCCCTGCTCAACGGGCTCGGTGCACTGCTCACCGGCGTCGCCGCGGTCGTGGTGACGATCTCCAAGTTCACCGAGGGAGGCTGGCTGATCCTGCTCGCGTTGCCCGCACTGGTCGTGCTCATGGAGCGGATCGGCCGCGCCTACGACCGGATCGGCGAACGGCTCGAACTGGGCCGCACGCCGCGCCCGCCCCGTCCGCGCAAATCCCTGGTGGTCGTACCCGATAGGCGAGATCAGCGATCTCTCCCGCCAAGCGCTCGCCGCCGCGCTCAGCCTCAGCGACCGGGTGGTGGCCGTCCACGTCGTCCACGCCGAAAACGACGAGGAACGGCGACGGTTCCTTGCCGCATAGGAGGCCTGGTCGCCAGGCGTGGAACTCGTCCTGCTCGACGGAGAGCGCCTGCGCCTGGTCGAGCCGATCGTGCGATACGTCCGGGAAGCTCGCGAACGGCACGTCTTCGTGCTCATCCCGAATTGGAGCCCGAGCACCTTTGGCAGCGCGTCCTGCAGAACCAGCGTGGCGCCGTCCTCGCCCACGCGCTGCGCCGCGACACCGAAGCCGTGGTCTGCCGCCTCCGCTTCCGCCTGGCACCCCTCCCCGGCCCCAGCCCGCGCCTGGCCCAACCGATGAACACGTGACACGGGAGATGACGTCATGAACGAACTGACCGGCCTCATCCTCGTCGTCGGGGGCATCGCACTGGCCCGGTGGGCCTCGCACCGCACGAGCACGCCGCGAGGGCGCAGCGAAACCGCCGACATGGACGAGTCCGAGCCCTGGTGGTTCGCAGGCGGACTCGGCCTGGTGGTCATCGGCCTGGCGACCCTCAACATCGAACACCGCGGCGTCCTGCTCGCGGTGCTGCTGCCCGGCATCCTCCTGTGCGCCGGGCTGGCCGCCATCGGATATGTCTTGGAGCGTGCCAAGAGACGCCATGACCCGTCGTAGCCTTCATCGTCCTCGGCCCTTGAATCGCCTGCCATGTTCAACGTCCACACTCAGGCTGCGTATCCGAGAACGGAGTCGGAGCAGAATCAGCCCACGTGGACGATGGGGCGCTGCTCGAATGACCTTCGACCTCCAGCCCTTCCCCGGTTTCGACAACGTGCGGAATACATGAATTAGGTCACGCATCCGCATGGCCGAAGTATCTGCGGGATGCCATCGACCGGGACTGCGCCCTCGATCGTTCGCCGTACAGCGAGCATGGACGCCTGGCCCGGCGCGTGGGGAGCCTTAAAGATGTGGCTGAGGGAGGTAATTAACTGAGATATCCTCGAGCGCGCGTTTCAGGTCGAGGACCCTGCGGGTGAAGTCAGCCAGCGTCCGTCGTCACTGCGCAAGCGGGTCGATCTCCCTCCCCGAGTTGATTCCGCTTCTCACGCCATCCAGTAGCAGAGTGACCTTGCCCCTACCGCCGTGCTCGAGCTTTTGGCCATGCCTACGCCAAGGCGTGTCGCCGTGCTTGGGCAGCCCGCGAGGGCGGGCAGGTCTCCAGGGACCGTCGATCTGGCCTGTGGCGCTCGCAATCGGCCGTTGATGGCCCGAGGCATGCCCGCGAGCCGCCCTGGAGCCGACATGGGGACGGAGTGGGGCGAAGCGGGCGGCGGACAAGCTGGGCATACTCGCGTTTGCCCTGGTCAGGGATGGTTGGTCGCGTGGGACTCGAACCCCACAACCTACGGATAAAAGTCCGAAACTGTCGTATCGGAGCGGCCTTTTCGGTGTCGGCCTGTGTCGATCCGTCCGCATCGAGCCCGACTTTCGTGCCGCACGGTGCCGATGCGTACCGGTCCGGTTCGGAACCGCCGAGCCGACAACGAGCCGACAAGGACCGTTGGCGATCTTGTGGCCCGCTCATCGGCGGCCCTTCCTGACCACATGAACGGAGTTTTCGGCAAGCGCAGGGTCACGATTGGCCCGCCGTTGACAACCAGAGCGCGGATCACCTCGCCGACCACCTCGAGTTCTGCGGGTGACGCACGCGATCTGTATCGGGGAGGGTTCAGGCACGCCTCGCGCTGAGCCGGATTCCAGGCGGGAGAATCCCGTCGCTGGAGTCGCTGATCTCCCTGCGAGCGTCTTCAGGAAGAAGCGCCACGCAGCCGACAAGCCATTCAGGATCGAGCAGTGCCGCCGGAGTGATCCCCGGTGTCGGTGCGGCCGGGCATAGTGTCGCCCATGTTTAGCGGACTTCACGACATCGACTGGTCGTCGATGGAGCATGCCTACGGCTCGGCGGCGGAGGTCCCCGACCTCCTACTGGCGATGCGCTCCTCGGACGCCGAGGAGCGGCGGAAGGCGCTCGGCAGGTTTTACGGCGCGGTCCATCATCAGGGTGATGTGTATCCGTGCACGGCGGCGAGCGTTCCGTTCCTGTTCGAGTTGGTGGAGGAGGCCACTACGTCTGACCGGTCCGGCATCGTTGAGCTGCTGGTCAGCATCGGATCCGAAGCCCTCGATCACTGCAACGTGGGGTTCGGCGACCCGGTGGGCCACGTTGAAGCGGTTGCGGCCGTTCGCAGCCGTGCCGAGAGTCTTATCGAATTCTCCGGTGATGCCGACGTCCGCGTGCGGCGAGCCGCGATCCCCGGACTCGGACGTTCATCGACGACGTCGACCGGGCCGCGACGGTGCTGCGCGGTCGGCTGCCGGCGGAGCCGAGCATCGTCGAGCAGCGGCTGATCGTTGAGGCGATGGCGGCCCTGGCCCTTCGCCTGCCGGAGCGCACTGCGGCTCCCAAATGTGTCGGCGCACTGATGAGGCGGAAGGCCGCCGCGTCGGTGGCGACCCTCCGCCTCCTTCCGAGCATCTGAGGTGTGATGCTCCCAACTCGGTTGGTTTCGCTCAGTACGGGCAGCCCGGCTGCCGACCCTTCTCCGGTTCCGGCCACCAGCCGAACCGAGGCTGAGACGGCGATCGCAGGCCGGCATGGCAGCCGTAGTGCTTGAGATCTCTGGTTCGCAGTGCCTTGCTGCCCTTGGGCGCGCGGTCGAGTTGCACGACGTTGGGGAAGTAGACGGTTGTGTACTTGCCACCGGTCTTCGGGGTGAGGCAGGAGCTTTGGACGAAGGCCCATACACGGGCATGCTGTCCCGGTCGCTTGATTGACACCAGCGCCACGGCCCCGGTCCGGCTTACGTACCGATAGGCGATGTCCGTCAGATCGACGTTGCTCACTGGCTGCGCAGAATCCACCCGCTCGCCAGCCTGATGGCGCGCGTAGTTGTAGGACGGCGTGCAGCTAGGACCAGACGCCAGGGAGACACCAGTTGGGAACTTCACCTTGTGCCAGAGCGCAGCCGTCTCGTGGACGTTGTATGCGCCTCGCCCGGTGTAGTAGTAGGAGTGCAGTGGCGCGTTCATTGCCGCAACGTAGGTGCGCCAGCGGCGGACGTCCTTGCTGGTCTGTCCGCAGTTCGTGAGAACGCCACGCAGGCCGCCCGGCTTGGAGGCCTTGAGGAGATGGCCTCGCTGCAGCCAGCCGATCCTTGTCACCATCTCGTGCCCCGAGAGGACCTGGACGCGGACCCATCCGCGGCATTGGGCCTGGACACGGACGCGGTCCTTCTTCCGCGCGTTGGCCAGCACCAAATGGTTGGGAGCGAGACGTAGCGTCGCCCGCGAGGCCTTCACCCAGTCGCCGTGGTCGGCGTGCTGCTGCGTTGTCGCCCAGGTCGGCGATGCCGACACAAAGACAGCGCCCGTGATAGCCAGGGCCGCGGTTATGGCGATGGATAGTCGTTTGGTCGAAGGCATTTCCTGCTCTCCTGTGTTTCCGGGTAGTCTTTTACCTCGATGTGAACTGACCTCAGATGCTTTGGCATCGGGAGTTTCCGTATACAGAGCGCGCGGAGCGGGCAAGGACGACGAGGCCATCGAGCGTTCGTGCCTCGCCGCCCATGCCCTGCGGTCACTTGCTACGGCGGACTGCGGCGAGCCTGATCCAGCCGATGCGGTCCTGGGCCTTCGGAGCCTTCACGGCCAGGTAGTGAACGTGCTCGCGTTTGTTGTAGTACGTCCAGCGCGTGCAGAGTGCACCAGTGACCGTCTGGTTACGGCGTTTCACCGCGACCTTGTGATAGATCCGGGCCGGCTTCTCGTACACCGCAGCCTTGGGCCAGGTCACTCGCCATCGAGGGCAGGCCGCCTCAGATGATGTGGTGAGCGCCGTTCTCGAGGAGGCGTTGGCCCTGGCTGGCTGGGCGCCGTCGAGGAGTCCGCCACCAGACATTGTGATCACGAGCGCAAACGCCAGCGGCACCCAGCGCCAAGTGATAGGTATGCGTACGGACAACAGGGTTCCTTCCCATTCTGGATCTTGTTGGAGGCGTCTTGCGGCAAGATTAAAACAGGCGACCTAGAGCCGCTGCCACGGGGTGATGCGAGAAGAGACCAGTTGAGATCGCCACCTGGCTGACCTGCATATTCACCACTTGACCTGGGACGAGACGAGATGAGCGAGATGGAGTCACCAGAAGAAGGATCGGTCAAAGGGCAAGAAGAAGGTCACCGATCACCAGAACGGGTCAAATTGACAGCGGTGATCGAATCTCTGCTGTACAGCGTCCCTGGGGAAAAGGTCGCAGCGAAGGCAGAAAGTATCGGCGTTTCCCGCAACACTGTTTACCGATGGAAAAACGGAGAACGGCCGTTCAAGAAGCCCTTCGAGTCGCTGCTTGACGCCGCGGGCGCCTCGGGCGGCTATCGAGACTGGTGTCTAGCCGTATGGCTAGCGGCTGCAGAACCCCAACTACCCCCAACCGCCGACCCGACGTCGGCAGATAGCCCATCGATGGCGGCCAACAGCACGACACTAAATCTCTCTTCTGCTCGTACGTTCGAGTTTGATCAAGAGAACAGCCAGCGCTCCTCGTCGCTCACGAGCGTGCAGCCAACCGATCCTCCGCCGGCTGCTCTCGAGCCGGACGAGCGCCCACCCACAGCAGCCTTCTCAGGTGCAGGTGCTTCACGATCAGAGGTCCCTGCGTTGGGCTCATCGCCTGACCGGCCGCTGCATGTGAAAGCCGAGGTAGAGCTCGGGAAAAGGACGCTCCGTCAGTTGCTTCGTTCCAAGCCGGTCGTGATTCCGTCTCTAGGCGCCATCGTTGCTGTCGGAGCAGCTGCGGCTGTGCTTTCAGGACGTGACCTCATACGGACCGCCTCTGGCGCGAGCAAGATCCGGCCTACCGCCTCGGCGTCTCCGAGCTCATCGACTGCGCCGTCGGCTTCGCCGACTAAGAGCGAGAGCAGGAGCACGGAGTCCCTGCCGTCCGCCAGGCAACGGTCGACAGCATCCCCTCATTCGACATCCGACCCCACGCCGACGAATCCACTACCCCCTCCACCTGTGTCAACGCCACCGCCAAGAGCCACAACCTGCCATTGGCAGATCACATGGCCGAAAGCCGGTGTTTATAGCCAGCCGACACAGGACCAAACGCTCAAGCTCAAGACAAAGCCTCAAGGCGAACGTGTTGGGCCGTACTGTGAGACCGCTACCGGTGCGGATGGGAAGACTTATCTCAAAGTGCAAACCGACGCTGCCTCGGGTGGCATCGGTTGGATGCGTTTCGATGCCGTATCCCGAGTTGAGTAGTCCCGGTATCGCAGAATGCGCCATTTACCAGTAGAGGCCAGCCGCCAATACCGGGCGGTGATGCGGTGGTGGTGGGGCACTCCAGGTCCAGGTGACTGTTCATATCCAGTTGGAAGCGGCCGTAGAGGTTCAGGTGGGACCAGAACAGGGCCGATAGGCCGCGCCGGTCGGCGGGGGGAGCCGTTTCTGCCAGGCGGGATCGCGGAGGACGATCTGGATCACCACGGTGTTGAGGTAGGTGATGGTGGCCGCGATGAGGTGCAGGGCGAGGGCGGAGACCTTGGCGTGCTCGCGGTCGTCACCGGTCAGGTCGCCGGCCTTGCCATAGAAGATGTCCTTGCTGGCGGAGTTGAAGTTCTCCACCGCGTTGAGGCCCTCGTGGATCTCGCGGCGGAGTTCTTCGTCGGCCAGGTAGTCGCAGATGAAGATGGTGCGGATGGCCCGGCCGAGTTCCTCGATGGCCTGGTAGGTGGGGTGCTTGGGGCCGCCGCGGGTGAAGGGGCGCAGCATCTGGTGGGACTGGGCGGTGCCCAGGCGCAGCGCGGTGGCGTACTTGATCATCTGGTCGTAGTGCCGGGTGATGAGGTCCCAGTCGATCGTCTTAGCCGACATCACCTCTTCCAGGTGCGGCCACGACCCGCCCTCGGGGGACTCGTCGGTGACCACGCCGGGCCGGTACAGCCGGGCCAAGCCGATGTTCTTCAGCCGGGCAGCAGCTGGAAGTCCAGCAGGTGGGAGAAGGCGAACCCGACGATGGAGGCGCCGTGGGTGTCGGTGTACTGCCGGTCGATCTCGGCGTCGGTCAAATGCCGGAGCAGGCCCTCGATCATGGAGGCGACCTCGGACGCCGAAGTGGTGGTGATCTGCGAATAGATGCACACCGACCGGCGTTCGACGTGCCAGTACACCATGATCCCCGGGCCGACGTAGCGCTGGTGCCACTCGGTCATGACGTTTTTCGACCAGGACCCGAACTTGCGCGAGTCCGAGGCGCATGAGGTGCCCGCGCCCCACAGGGCCGTGTCGCGGGCCTTGAGCGTCTCGTTGACCACGGTGCGGATGGCGGCGCGCAGGTTGTCCCGGTTGATGAACAGCTGCCGGGTGCGCCGCAGCGCCGCCTCGTTGTCGGCCACCTCGCCCAATGCCGCGGCGGCGCCGTCGGCGACGCGCTTGATCCCGATGTTGCTGCCCAGGCTTATCTTGAGCTCCGCCGCGCCTCACCTCGTTGACCTGAGGCGATGCGGTGAGGACAGCGTCCGAGAGGCACCTGACCGGTTTGTCCTCCGGTCGTGTCAGCACCGACCGATCGTTGTCGAACCGCGATCTCGGCGGCGGGCTGCCGGGACGGGTGGGCTCTGGAGCCGGGCGGCGCGGAGTTGGCCGAGCACGCGGGCGAGTTGTTCCCGGAGTCGGCGATTCTCCTCGGCGAGGCGGCGGTTTCGAGCTGGAGGCCGAGACGGTTGAGGCGGTACCGGTCGACGCTCCGGCGACCGACCGGTCCCGGGTGGCTGGACGACCGCCGGGCCCGGCTGGCGGAGGCGCCGCGGGTGGTGCCGGTGTGGCTGCGCGACCGCGCCCAGCTCGCCGACTCCGCCGCGTTCGTCGCGCGCTGGTATGGCCGGGAGTGGGGGTTCCACACCTTCCGGGCCCCGGTCTATGTCGGGCGCCTGTGGGCCTGTGCTCCGCGCGGCGGCGCCCGCACCACCCGGAAGTGGTGGCGGTGGGTGACCGACGCCGAGGCGCGCCCGGTGGAGGCCAAGGCCGCGCTGGGCGACCCGGACGCCTGGACGCGGTTCGTCACCGTCCAGTCCCGCCACACCGGCCCGCGGCGCCGCGCCTCGGTCGTGGTCGCCGTACCGGTCGCGCTGCTGGTCACGCTCGCGGCGGTCCTGCTGCCCGCCTGGACGCTGACGGCGGCCGGCGCGGCGGCGCTGTGCGCGCTGGGCTGGGTCGGGCGGGACTCCGACCGCCCGATCGTCACCCGGTACGTCGCCGTCCAGCTCCAGCGGCGCCTGGACTCGGCTGAGGTCGAGGCGGCGCTCGAAGCGATCGGCGTGAAGGGCCGCATCGACTTCGTCGACCCGATCGCCATCGACGGGTCCGGCTGGCTCGCGCACGTCGATCTGCCGGGCGCGACGACCGCGGCGAAGGTGCTGGAGAAGCGGGAGGATCTCGCCGCGGCCATGCGCCGTCCGATCTCCACCGTGTGGCCGGAGGGCGACCGGGCCGCGCACCCTGGTCGGCTGCGCCTGTGGGTCGCGCGGGAGGATCCGGCGAAGGCGCCGCGGAAGCTGTGGCCGCTGATGCGCGAGGGCCAGGCCGACGTTTTCGAACCGCTCCCGTTCGGGTTCGATCCGCGCGGCAACCTCGTCACGATCACCCTGATGTACTCCAACCTGCTGGTCGGAGGTATCCCCGGATCGGGGAAGACGTCGTGCGCGCTGGCCCTGGTGCTGGGCGTCGCGCTCGACCCGACGGCGCGCATGGACATCTTCGAGCTGAAGGGGTCCGGGGACCTGAACAGCGTCCGGCCGGTCTGCCACCGGTACGTGTCCGGGGACGACGACGAGGACCTCCAGGCGGCCATGGGCGGGCTGCGCGCGGGCATCGCCGAGCAGAAGCGCCGCGCGGAGTTCATCCGGGGCCTGCCCGCCTCTGAGACGCCGGAGGGGCGCCGGGTCACGCGGGCGCTGGCGGAGAAGTACCCGCAGCAGGACTTAGAGGTCATAACAAAATGTGTATGTAGCGCGACATGTAGTGACGGTCGGGTGTGGTGTGGGCGGGTGCGTAAGGGCGAGCAGCCTCCATGGATCGTGCCCGACAGCCTGTGGGAGCGGATCGAGCCGCTGCTGCCGAAGGTGGAGCGCCGTAAGCGCCACACCGGACGGAAGCGGTTGGA
>NZ_JBFAGB010000085.1:0-13203 GCF_040639875.1 Actinomadura sp. NPDC023710 | reverse complement strand
ACCCAGGTGGACGCCGCCGTCGACCGCTGGGTCTGGTACGCCGGCTGGGCCGACAAACTCACCGCCGTCACCGGCGCCGCCAACCCCGTCTCCGGACCGTTCTTCAACTTCTCCACCCCCGAACCCACCGGCGTCGTCGCCGTCGTCGCACCCGACTCCCCGCTCCTCGGCCTGATATCCGTCCTGGCCCCCGTCATCGTGTCCGGCAACACCACCGTGGCCATCGCGTCCGAACCCGCACCACTGCCCTCCATCACCCTCGCCGAAGTCCTGGCCACCTCCGACCTGCCGGGCGGTGTCGTCAACCTCCTCACCGGCCACCGCACCGAAATCACACCCTGGCTGGCCGCCCACATGGACATCAACGCCCTCGACCTCGCCGGCACACACCCCGAACACCTCCAAGAACTAGAAGACAACGCGGCCGGAAACCTCAAACGCGTCCTACGCCCCACCGGCCACGACTGGACCGCCGAACCGGGAACCGCACGCATGACCGCGTTCCTGGAGACCAAGACCGTCTGGCACCCCGTCGGGGTCTGATCCACAACCGCAAACGCCCAGGGAAACGGCGCGATCGCCGTGACCTCTCCCCACTCATGCCTCGAACAGCCGGAACAGGAGGACCGCGATGGAACCCCACGGTGTTCTCGTCGTCGGCAGCATCACCGCGGACGTGACCGCGTTCAGCGCACGGTTCCCGCGGCGCGGTGAGACCGTGCTCGGCGACGACTTCACCCTCGTGCTCGGCGGGAAGGGCGCGAACCAGGCGGTCGCGTCCGCCCGCGCGGGGGCACGGACGTGGCTCGCCGGGTGCGTCGGCCGCGACCCGTTCCGCGAGATCGTCCTGGACGGCCTGCGGTCGTACGGCGTCGAACTGGACGAAGTCCGGACCGTGGACGGCCGCACCGGCGTCGCGCACATCCGCGTGGACGCGTCCGGGGAGAACGACATCGTCATCACCCCCCTGGCGAACGCCGACCTCAGCCCGGCCATGGTCGACGCGAGCCTCGGCGCGACCGCCGGGAAGGTCGGCGTCCTGCTCCTGCAACTCGAAGTCCCCGCGGCGACGACCTGCCACGCGGCGAAGGCGGGCAGGGCGGCCGGACTGACGGTCGTCCTCGACCCGGCCCCCGCCCAGGCGCTCCCGGACGACGTGTGGCCGCACATCGACCTGGTCACGCCGAACGAGAGCGAGGCGACGGAGCTGACCGGTGTGGAGGTCACCGACCCGGCGTCCGCCGAGCGGGCCGGGCGATGGTTCCTCGACCGCGGCGTCGGCCACGCGCTGATCACGCTGGGCGCGGGCGGCGCCGTCTCCGTCACCCGCGAAGGCGCCCGGAACTTCGCCGCCTACCAGGTCACCGCCGTGGACACCACCGCGGCCGGGGACGCCTTCACCGGCTCGCTGGGCGCGGCACTCGCGGCCGGCGACGCCATGGAACGTGCCATCCGGCGGGGCATGGCCGCCGGGGCGCTGGCGACGACCAGACCCGGCGCGAGCCCGTCCCTGCCCGGTCGGGACGAGGTGGACGCACTGATGTCCGGCAACACCCTGGAAGGAGCCGCCCGATGAGGCGCAACAACGGCACGCTCAACGGCCAGCTGGCCCGGGTCATCTCCGAACTCGGGCACACCGACCAGCTCGTCGTCACCGACGCCGGGCTGCCCATCCCGCCCGGGGTGGAGCGGGTGGACCTGGCGGTGCGGCAGAACCTTCCGCGCTTCCTCGACCTGCTGGACGCCGTCCTCGCCGAGGTCGCCGTGGAGGGGGTGCTGATGTCGGAGGAGATCAAGCAGCACAGCCCGGAGATGCTCGCCGAGATCGAGGCCCGGTTCACCGGTGTCGAGATCCGGTTCGTGCCGCACACCGAGTTCAAGCGGTCCACCGGCGAGGCGCGGGCGGCGGTGCGGTCCGGGGAGTTCACCCCGTACGCGAACGTGCTGCTGACCGCGGGCGTCGTCTACTGACGGGAGATCGACATGCGGATGCAACTGGTCGACGTCCACAAGTCGTTCGGGGAGAACCACGTGCTGCGGGGCGTCGGCCTCGCGGTCGAGCCGGGCGAGGTCGTCGCGCTGTGCGGCGAGAACGGCGCCGGCAAGTCCACGCTGACGCGGGTGATCTCCGGCGCGCACCAGCCGGACGGTGGCACGGTCCTCGTCGACGGCCGCGCCACGGTCCTGAAGGACCCGCAGGCCGCGATGACGCTCGGGATCGAGGTCATCTACCAGGAGTTCCAGCAGAACCTGTTCCCGAACCTGTCCGTCGCCGAGAACATGCACGTCCTCGACCGGGAGGGCCGGTTCGGGCGGCTGCTGGTGTCGCGCCGCCGGATGGCGGAGGCCGCCGTGTCCGCCCTGAAGGATCTCGGCCTGGACATCGACGTGCGGCGGCCGGTCGGCGAACTCGGCGTCGCCGAGCGGCAGATGGTCGAGATCGCCAAGGCGATGACGCACAGGCCTCGGCTGCTGATCCTGGACGAGCCGACCGCGGCGCTGGACGAGCGGGAGTCGGAGCGGCTGTTCGAGCAGATCCGGCGGCTGCGCAAGGCCGGCGTCACGATCCTCTACATCAGCCACCGGCTGGACGAGGTGTTCGAGCTGTCCGACCGGATCGTCGTCCTGCGCGACGGCCGCGTCACCCTGGACGAGCCCACCGGGACGCTCTCCCCCGCCCAGGTCGTCACCGCGATGGTCGGCGACACCGTGGACGATTTCTACCCGAAGGAGCACAACACCACGGACCGGGTCGTCCTGCGGGTCCGGGGCGCGTCGGGCGGCGACGCGTTCCACGACGTCGATCTGGACGTCCGGGCGGGCGAGGTGCTCGGCATCGGCGGTGTCGTCGGCTGCGGCCGCGGCGAGCTGCTTCGCGCGCTGTTCGGCCTGCACCCGCTCACGTCCGGGACGGTGACCGTGGACGGCGAGCCGGTCCGGGCACGCGGCCCGAGGCAGGCGATCTCCGGGCGCATCGCCTATGTCACCCCGGACCGGTCCGGTGAGGGTCTCGCCATGCAGCAGTCCGTCGAGGCGAACGTGTCGCTGCCGTCCCTCGGCCGCTTCACGAAGGCCGACGTCGTCCTGCGCGGCCGGGAGCGCGCGGAGACCGAGAAGGTGATGGCGGACCTGCGGGTCCGCGCGGCGTCGCCGTCCATCGCGGCCGGGTCGCTGTCGGGCGGCAACCAGCAGAAGGCGCTGTTCGCCAAGTGGGTGATGGCCGGGCCCCGGGTGCTGCTGATGGACGAGCCGACCCGCGGCGTCGACGTCGGCGCCAAGACCGAGATCTACCGGATCATCAACGGCCTCACCGCGGACGGCGTCGCCGTCGTGCTGGTCAGCTCGGACCTGCCCGAACTCGTCGCCATGTCCGACCGCGTCCTCGTGATGCGCGAGGGACGCACCGTCTCCGAGCTCACCGGCGACGACGTCAACGAACAGAACATCCTCGAGCACGCACTGGTAGGTGCCCCATGACCTCCACCGTCACGAGCCTCGCGTCCCCGTCGCGGCTCTCCTCGGCGGCCGCCGCCGCGCGCCGGCTGCGCGCGGTCTGGATGCTGCTGCTGGTCGGGATCATCCTGACCATCGCCTCACCGGTCTTCCTGACGCACAACAACCTGATGAACGTCGGGCTGGCCACGTCCGTCGCGGCGCTGCTCGCGGTCGGCCAGACCTACGTGATCATCCTGGCGGAGATCGACCTGTCGGTCGGCGCGGCCCTCGGCTTCACCGCCGTCGTCACCGCGCAGACGCTCCGCGACCACGGTCTCGTCGCCGGGGTGGGCGCGGGCGTGGCGGCGGGCGCCGCGATCGGGCTGGTGAACGGGCTGCTCGTCACCAAGACGCGGATGCCGTCGTTCATCGCGACACTGGCCACCATGTCGGTGCTGTCGGGCCTCAGCCTGCAGCTCACCAAGGGCAACCCGGTCGCCGTCACCGACTACGACTTCCAGGGCATCGGGCAGAACCGGATCGCCGGCGTGCCCGTCCCCGTCGTGATCATGCTGGCGGTGTTCGCGGTGTTCGGGTACCTGCTCGCGCGGACCCGGTTCGGCCGGCACGTCTACGCCACCGGCGACAACACCGAGGCGGCCCGGCTGTCGGGCGTCCGCACCGACCGGGTGAAGATCCTCGCGTTCGTGATCAGCGGCGTGCTGGCGGCGCTCGCCGGCTTCATCCTCACCGCCCGGCTGTCCACCGCCGAGCCCACCGCCGGCACCGGCCTGGAACTGGAGGCCATCGCCGCCGTCATCATCGGCGGAACGAGCCTCGCCGGCGGCCGCGGCACCCTGCTCGGCACCCTCGTCGGCGCGCTCGTCCTCGGCGTCATCGACAACGGGATGAACCTGCTGGACGTCTCGCCGTTCCTGCAGAACGTCGTGAAGGGCCTGGTCATCCTGCTGGCCGTGTTCCTGGACCGCAACATCGACGTGCTGCGATCCCTCATCCCGAAACGTGCGGACCAGACCGCACAAGGCGGACCGTCCCACCGCAGCGGCACCGCCGCCAAGACCTCCTGACCGACTCCCACCCCAACCCCGCAAAGGAGATTCCCATGCGCGTGGCCCGAACCACCCGCGCCGTGATCGCCGTGACGGCCGCAGCCGCGCTCGCCCTGACCGGGTGCAGCCGCGCCGGCGAGGACGCCGGCGCCTCCACCGGCAAGGCGTCCGGCAAGAAGGACGCGACGATCATCATGAGCACGCTCAACAACCCGTTCTTCGTCAGCGTCAAGAACGGCGCGCAGGCGCAGGCGGCCAAGCTCGGCATCAAGCTGAACGTGCAGAACGCCAACAACAGCGACGCCGCCGCGCTCAACCAGGCGACGACGGCCATCTCCAAGCAGACCGGCATCCTCATCATCGACCCGGTCAGCACCCAGTCGGCGACGTCGTCGGTGACGCAGGCGAACGGCGCGAACATCCCGGTGATGGCGTTCGACCGCAAGCCGTCCGGCGGCAAGCTCGCCACGTTCGTCGGCTACGACGCCGTCCAGGCCGGGCGCAACGCCGCCAAGTCGCTCGCCGAGGCCGTCGGTGAGAAGGGCAAGGTCGTGGAGATCCAGGGCCTGCTCGGCACGAACGTCGCGCAGGACCGCAGCAAGGGCTTCAACGAGGAGATCGCCAAGCACAAGGGCATCACGGTCGTCGCCAAGCAGGCCGCCGACTTCGACCGCGCCAAGGCGCTGAACGTGATGACGAACGTGCTGCAGGCCAACCCGGGCATCAACGGCGTGTACGCCGCGAACGACGAGATGGCCATGGGCGTCTTGTCGGCGCTGAAGGCCGGCAACCTGTCCAAGAAGGTGAAGCTCGTCGGCAACGACGGCATCTCCGACGCACTGGCCGCGGTCGCGGCGGGCGACATGTACTCGACGAACGCCGAGTCGCCGTTCGCGCTGGGCCAGAAGGTCATGACGCTCGCCGCCGACGTCCTCGCCGGCAAGAAGGTCGCGGCCGACGAGACGCTGCAGGGCAGGCTCGTCACGAAGGGCGGCGCCAAGGAGTACGCCGACTACCTGGTCGGGCTCGGCGACGCCGCAGACGTCCCCCCGTCTCTGAAGTAGGACACGCGAAGGTCCCACCGGCCCCGTCCGGGGGCCGGTGGGATCGCCCTCCCTCGGGGGACCAGAAGGCCCCGAACCTGCCGCATCTGGTCGTCCCGCACGCCACGCGGCTCACCGCCATGATCGGTCAGCGGCGAGGACGAGATGCCGGCAGTGCGCGGCCCACTGGAACCGCCCCACGGCCACGCGCAGCGCGCAGCGCAGCGGGTCCCCGCCGGCCACGACCTCGAACGGCCGCCACCTGGGCCCCCGGCGGCGGGATGCCGATGCACCGCGGCGGGATCTCCACCCCCCATCCCGGGCTCGGCTACGTCGGGTTGGAGTGGCAGCCTTCGTTCGCCTCGGCCACCCTGCGCGGTGTCGGCGCCGACGCCCGCCACGTCCTCTCCCGGCTGAGCCCGTAGGCGAGCGGCTCAGGCGGGGGTGAGCGCGGGCAGGGCGAACAGGCCCGCCAGCCGGGTCAGCCGTTCGGGGACCACCCGGTAGTACACCCAGGTCCCGCGGCGCTCGCCGTCGATCAGTCCGGCCTGGCGCAGCACCTTGAGGTGGTGGGAGATGGTGGGGGCGGTCAGCTCGAAGGATCCGGTCAGGTCGCACACGCACGCCTC
Source organism: Actinomadura sp. NPDC023710 (assembly GCF_040639875.1). NCBI lineage: Bacteria > Bacillati > Actinomycetota > Actinomycetes > Streptosporangiales > Thermomonosporaceae > Actinomadura > Actinomadura sp. NPDC023710. The sequence goes on along the minus strand of NZ_JBFAGB010000085.1, from coordinate 7,026 downwards.
GCCGCCCTCGGCCGAGGCGATCATGTTCAGCAACCGCAGCCGGACCGGGTCCGACAGCGCCTTGAACACCCCGGCCAGCTCGGCCGCCTCTTCCTCGCCGAGGGTGGGGCCGCTCAGCGGCGCGCAGCACGCCGGGTCGGTGACATCGTCCAACTCCAGCAACTTAGACATGCCTCTAATTTGACATCCTTCTATCCAGGCTTGCAAACTGGGGCCTGCTTAGAAGAACATCGAAACAGGGAGCTGGGCGACCAGGAGGGCGAGCGCGTCGCCTTCCAGGACGGGCGCGGCGAGGTCTGCACCAGCGCGTGCCGCGGGGCCGCTCACCGCGACCGCTCCACCACCGCCGCCTACCGTGCCCGTTGTGATCGGCCGCCGACCTTCATATTCGGCATCACGCAACGCAGCAAGGAGACACCATGAGCGAGAACCCGCAGGAGCCCGCCGAGCAGGCGGCCGGTACGGGCCAGTCGGGGGGCGCGGGCAGCTGCTGCGGGGTCAGCGGCTGCTGCGGCGACACCGAGCAGTCCCTGGACCCGGCGGTCACCGTGATCGAGGCCAAGACCAGCGCCGGCTGCGGCTGCGTCAACGAGCAGGAGGGTGCCGCGGACCTGCCGGTGGTGGTCATCGGCGCCGGGCCGGTAGGGCTGGCCGCCGCCGCGCACCTGGCCGAACGCGGGCAGGACTTCCTGGTCCTGGAGGCCGGGGACGCCGCCGGGGCTGCGATTTCGCAGTGGGGGCACGTCCGACTGTTCTCGCCGTGGCGGTACGACACCGACGCCGCCGCCCGCCGCCTTCTGGAGCCCACTGGGTGGGCCCTGCCCGATCCGGATGCGCTGCCGACCGGTGCCGAACTGGTCCGCGACTACCTGGCTCCGCTGGCCCGGGTGCCTGAACTGGCCCGGCGGATCCGCACCGGCACCCGCGTGGTCGCCGTCGCTCGGCGCGGCGTGGACGTGACCCGCACCGTCGGCCGCGACCAGCAGCCGCTGCTGGTCCGCACCGTCGGCCCGGACGGCGCTGTCACCGACCTGACCGCTCGCGCGGTCATCGACGCCTCGGGGACCTGGGGCCGCTCGAACCCGCTCGGCCATTCCGGCCTGTCCGCACCGGGCGAGGACCAGGCAGCCGCTTACCTGACCGGACCGTTGCCGGATGTGCTGGGCCGTGACCGCGACCGCTTCGCCGGCAAGCACACCCTGGTCGTCGGGATGGGCCACTCGGCCGCCAACACCCTGCTCGCGCTCGCCGAACTCGCCAAGACCGCGCCCGGCACCCGCATCACCTGGGCCGTGCGCAGCGCCTCGGTCGCCCGCCTGTACGGCGGCGGCGACGCCGACGGCCTGCCCGCACGCGGTGCGCTCGGCATCCGTCTCAGGGCCGCAGTGGAAGGCGGCGAGATCGAGCTGGTGCGCAGCTTCACCATCACCGGCTTCACCAGCCCCAACGCAGGCCCGGCTACCGGTCCCGTGAACGTCGTCGGCGTGACCCCAGACGGTGAGCGCGTCATCGAGGCCGACGCTGTGGTGGCGGCTACCGGGTTCCGTCCCGACCTGGACATGCTCCGCGAAGTCCGGGTGGAACTCGACCCGGCCACCGAAGCGCCGGTCCGGCTCGCGCCGATGATCGACCCCAACTTCCACTCCTGCGGCACCGTCCCCCCGCACGGCGAACGCGACCTCGCCCACCCCGAGACCGGCTTCTACCTGGTCGGGATGAAGAGCTACGGCCGGGCCCCGACCTTCCTGATGGCCACCGGATACGAGCAGGTCCGCTCAGTCGTCGCCGCGCTCGCTGGAGACCGCGCCGCGGCCGACGCGGTTGAGCTCGACCTGCCCGAGACCGGCGTCTGCTCCACCAACCTCATCGCTGAGGACCAGTTGCCCGGCGCCTCTGCCGGCGTCTCTGCAGGCGACGGCTGCGGAACCAGTTGCGGCACCGAGCCCGCCGAGACGCCGGCCGCGGTCACCGCGGGCGGCTCGTGCTGCGGTGGATCGGCGCCCGAGCCGGTCACCATCGGCATCGGCGCGCCCGCCGGATTGGGCTTTGCGACCGGAAGCGTCCACGGCTACTCCGGCGACTCCGAACGCGGCGACAACTGACCGGTGCTCCACGAGCCATCGACGCCAGGGCCGGTGCCGTCGACGGGTGATCCCGCCGCCGGCACCGGCTCCACCGCTCCCAGCAGCCCGAACAGCGCCACCGCCAAGGGTGCGGTCACCCGCGTCCCGCTGATCGCGCTGTGCGTCACCGAGATCACCAGCTGGGGAATCCTCTACTACGCCTTCCCCGTCCTGGCCCCTGACATCAGCCACGACACCGGCTGGTCCACCGGGGCCATCACCGCGGCGTTCTCCGCCGCGCTCGTCCTGGCCGCCCTCGGCGGCATCCCGCTCGGCCGCGCCCTGGACCGGCACGGCCCCCGCGCCCTGATGACCGGCGGCTCGGTGCTGGGTGCCCTGGCCGTCCTGGGCCTGGCGGCCGCTCCGAACCTGGGCTGGTTCGTGGCCGCGTGGCTGCTGGCCGGGACCGCGATGACCGCTGTGCTCTACCAGCCCGCGTTCGCCGCCCTCACCCGCTACCACGCCCCCCACCACCTGGGCGCGCTCACCACCCTCACCCTCGTCGCGGGGCTGGCCAGCACCGTCTTCGCGCCCCTCACCAGCGCCCTTGCCGACCAGATGTCCTGGCGGGCCGTCTACCTGGTGCTGGCCGCCGTCCTGGCCGCGGTGACCATCCCGCTGCACTACTTCGCGCTGCGCCGCCCCTGGCCGCCGCCCATCGAGCGCCACCCCGCCTCCGGTGGCTCCGCAGGCGATGGCGATGCCGGCCGCGACCAGAGCAACGACCAGATGGACGCGGCGCTGCGCACGGCGGTCCGCACGGTGGTCCGCAGTTCGCCGTTCCTGCTGCTGACCGCAGCACTGACGTTGTCGGCGTTCTCGATGTACGCCGTGCTGACCAACCTCATTCCGCTGCTGACCGCACGCGGCGCCTCCAGCGGCATCGCCGCCTGGGCGCTCGGCCTGGGCGGCGTCGGGCAGGTCGCCGGAAGGCTGGGCTACCGCGCCCTGGTCCGCCGCAGCAGCGTCCGCGCCCGCACCGTGTGCATCCTGGCCGCCTCCGCCCTCACCACCACCGTGCTGGCCGCGGTACCAGGCCCCCTCCCGCTGCTCATCGCCATCGCCGTCCTGGCCGGGACCACCCGCGGTATCGCCACCCTGCTGCAGGCCACCGCCGTATCCGACCGCTGGGGCACCGCCGCCTACGGCTCCCTGTCGGGCGTCATGGCCGCGCCCGTCACGATCGCCGGCGCCATCGCCCCCGCCGCAGGAGCCGCCCTGGCCACCGGCCTGGGCGGCTACCCCGCCCTGTTCGCAGCCCTCGCCGCCACTGCGGCACTGGCCGCCCTGGCGGCCACGGGCAGCATCCCCCGCCGCGCCGCGGCCACCAGCACCGACCCCACCGCAGGCGGCCCCGCCGACCAAGACCGCGCCAACCAGCCGCCCAGGTAGAACGGTCGGGGAAATGGCTTGGCCGTCTTGCCGGACGCGGGCTACCGGCGGCGAGCATGAGCGACGAGCAGGAGTTCCTGCACAAACTGGCGCGACTGGCCGACCGGGAGCACCAGCGCCACCAGGCACTGCAAGCCCGACCGCAGGCATGGGAGATCCAGCCCGGCAGCCCGCTGGCCGACGACGAGGCCAAGTCGGAGCGCCTGCAGCGCCCTGGCGCACGGCGACACCCCCACCGGCGCGCAAAGCCGCAGGTCAGCATCCCTGCTAACGTATCATCCTGTGGTGATGTCAGTAGAGAATGATGTAATGAGGGTGCTCGCGGACCCGCTCCGCGCGCAGATCGTGTCGCTGCTGGCGGCCGAGGCCCTGTGCACCTGCCACCTGGTCGAAGAGACCGGCGCCAAGCAGACCAACATCTCCAACCACCTGCGCACGCTGCGCCAAGCGGGCCTGGTCGACACCGAGCCGTGCGGCCGCTTCACCTACTACCGGCTGCGCCCCGAAGCGCTGGACGACCTGGCCGCTCAGCTCACCGGCCTGGCCGAAGCCGCCCGCCACGTCGATCTGCACCAGCGGAAGAGGCCCTGCACATGACCAGCACCGAATCGGCGCCCACTGCGGCGGGCCGCGCCGAGCCCACGGTGGTCGCGGGGCTGTCGAGGCTGGACCGGTTCCTGCCCGTCTGGATCATCGCCGCGATGGCGGTCGGCCTCGGGCTCGGACGTGCCATCCCCGGCCTGGACGACGCGCTGAGCAAGGTCGAACTCGGTGGGATCTCCGTCCCGATCGCGCTCGGGCTCCTGATCATGATGTACCCGGTGCTGGCCAAGGTCCGCTACGACCGGCTCAGCACCGTCACCGGCGACCGCCGCCTCATGATCTCCTCGCTGATCCTGAACTGGATCGTCGGGCCCGCCGTGATGTTCGCGCTGGCCTGGATCTTCCTGCCCGATCTGCCCGAGTACCGCACCGGGCTCATCATCGTCGGGCTCGCCCGCTGCATCGCCATGGTCATCATCTGGAACGACCTGGCCTGCGGCGACCGCGAGGCCGCCGCGGTGCTGGTGGCGCTCAACTCGGTGTTCCAGGTCATCGCGTTCGGGGTGCTCGGCTGGTTCTACCTGCACCTCCTGCCGGGCTGGCTCGGTCTGGACACAGGCGACCTGCACTTCTCCACCGGCAAGATCGTGGTGAACGTGCTGGTGTTCCTCGGCGTCCCGCTGCTGGCCGGCTACCTTACCCGGCGTTTCGGCGAGAAGGCCCGCGGCCGCGAATGGTACGAGTCGCGGTTCCTTCCCCGCATCGGCCCGGTCGCGCTGTACGGGCTGCTGTTCACCATCGTGATCCTGTTCGCCCTGCAGGGAAAGACGATCACGTCCCAGCCCGGCGACGTCGCCCGGATCGCGCTCCCGCTGCTGGCCTACTTCGCGCTGATGTGGGGCGGGGCGTTCGCCCTCGGACGCGGCGTCCGACTGCCCTACCCGCGCACCGCGACCCTGGCGTTCACCGCCGCCGGGAACAACTTCGAGCTGGCCATCGCGGTCGCGATCGGAACCTTCGGCGTCACCTCCGGCCAAGCCCTGTCAGGCGTCGTCGGGCCGCTGATCGAGGTACCCGTACTGGTCGGGCTCGTCTACGTCTCGCTCTGGCTCCGCCGCCGCTTCTCCAACGCACCCGATCGGCTGGAGAGCCGACGATGAGCGCGACGGTCAACCGCGCCGTCTTCGACCGCATAGCCGCGCGACCGGCCGCCCACTTCCATGGACTGGTCTCCGCTGACACTGTGAAGCGCCTGGTCATCGACTTCTACCGACAGCTGCACTCCACCTCGCGCATCTGCGCCTACCTGGTGGTCCTGGCCGAGCGGTTCGCCACCGAGCGGCTCACCGCCCTCGCCCAGGCCGACGGCCGACTGGCCAAGCCGGTCCCCCAGGTGCTGTTCGTCTGCGACGCACGCCGGACGCTCCCAGATGGCAGCGGCACTCGCCATAGCGCGCGGACAAGGCCGTGTGAAAGCACGCTCGGCAGGCACGGCACCGACCGCCGAACTGGAACTGGCTGTCGGCGAGGTCATGGCCGAGTTCGGCGTGGATCTGTCCGCCGAGTTCCCCAAGCCGCTGACCGACGAGCTGGTCGGCGCCGCCGATCTGGTCATCACGCTGGGCTGCGGCGGCGCGTGTGCCCTCGTGCCCGGCGTCCGCTACCTGGACTGGACCATCCCTGCCCCTGCCACCCTCGACCCGCAAGGGAGCCTTGATGCCTGACAAGCCCAGTGTGCTGTTCGTCTGCGTCCACAATGCCGGACGATCCCAGATGGCCGCCGCCTACCTCACCCACCTCGCCGGTGACCGGGTCGAAGTCCGCTCCGCCGGGTCTGAGCCCGCTGACCACGTGAACCCCGCAGTCGTCCAGGCCATGGCCGAAGAGGGCATCGACATCTCCGCCGAGATCCCCAAGGTCCTCACCGTGGACGCCGTCCAGGCCTCCGATGTCGTCATCACCATGGGCTGCGGCGACACCTGCCCCGTCTTCCCCGGCAAGCGCTACCTCGACTGGCAGCTCGACGACCCCGCCGGCCAGGGCGTCGACGCCGTCCGCCCCATCCGCGACCAGATCCGCGGCCGCATCGAAGAACTCACCGCCGAACTCACCATCTGACGCTCACGCTCCAGCACCCTCAGGACCCGTTGCCCGGGCACTTGTCGCCGCCCACGCGAGCGTTAACCGTTGCGGTCTCAGACGGGCGGATGGCGGGATCGGCGGTGGTGGTGACGCTAGCGGAAGTGAGCCGGACGTAGGCACGAGGCTGGCCATGCGCTGGTGGCAGGACTTGGCCAGGGCGGTGGCGGGCGGTAGCCGTTGGATCCTGCAGGGCAGAATGCCGCAGCTGGTGCACCGTCCAGCCCCTAAGTGCCAGGCCGCAGGGCGACCTCGAACAGTTATACGGTGCACGGGCAGAGCAATCCGCCGCTCGGCCCAGGCCGCCATCGAAGGAGTCGAGGCAGCGCAAGAAGGACAGCGCCGCACGCATGAACTGACCGAGCAGGAGCAGCACACCGACCGGTTCAGCGCGCCGTCGCCCAACTCGGCGACCCCTCCCCCGCAATCCAACTCGGCGGCGTCCACGCCCTGGCCGGGCTCGCCGACGACGCCCCCACCCGCGACTTCCGCCAAACTTGCATCGACGTACTGTGCGCGTTCCTCCGCCTGCCCTACGGCTCCGATCCCGGCGAAGGACCGGCCGAGGGCAAAGACCTCGGCGAGCACGCCCGCGTCCGTGCCGCCTTCCCCAGCCTTCGAGAGGTCCGCCACACCGTCATCCGCGTCGTCGGCAACCACCTGCGCGCGGGAGCCCCCGGTCTCCTGGCAGGGCCACGACTTCGACTTCACCGGCGCCGTCGCGCTAACCGCGACCTAGCTGTACTCGGTCATGATCTTGGTGACAGTCGGGTGATGGGTGGCTTGCCGCCCAGGGCTGAGTGGGGGCGTTTGGTGTTGTAGTGCTCCA
>NZ_JBFAGB010000084.1:0-13682 GCF_040639875.1 Actinomadura sp. NPDC023710 | reverse complement strand
GCACAACCGATCCAGCAACTCACCCCGATCCGCCATCGCCCAAGGATCACCCCCGGCCGCCAACGAACCCCGAGCCGGATGATCAGCAGCCAGCAACATCAACCGCCCCGACCCACCCAGCAACGACGCACGCCGCACCCGCCCCCGCGCCGCCTCGGCGACCGACTCCGGACGCACCGCCCGCACCTCGGCCAACCCCGCGATCCGCTCCACCCGCGCCCCGGCGGGACTCCCTGGAATGTCGAGAGTCATGCGGCCACCTGCTCGGCCAGTGCCAGCACCTCGTCCGTCGTCGGCATCGCCGCCGAGCACGCCAGCCGGGACGCGACGATCGCGCCGGCCGCGTTGGCGAAGCCGAGGACGCGCGGCAGGTCCCAGCCGGACAGCAGCCCGTGGCAGAGTGCGCCGCCGAACGCGTCGCCCGCGCCGAGGCCGTTGACGACCTCGACCGGCACCGGCGGCGCCTCGGCGGTCCGGCCCTCGGCGTCGACGGCGAGGACGCCGTCCGGTCCTCGCTTGACGACGGCGAGCCGGACGCCCCGGTCGAGCAGCGCGCGGGCGGCGAGGAGCGGGTCGCCCTCCCCCACGGCCACCTCGCACTCGGCGACGTTCCCGACCGCGACGGTGGCGTGTTCGAGCGCCTCGCCCGCCCAGCGCCGCGCCTCGTCCCGCGACTCCCAGAACATGGGCCGGTGGTCGAGGTCGAGAACGGTGAGAGCGGACCGGCGGCGGGCGCCGAGCGCGGCCAGCGTCGCCGTCCGGGACGGTTCGGCGCACAGCCCCGTCATCGTGGCCCACAGCACCCCGGCGCCCTCGATCGCGGCCCGGTCCAGCTCGTCCGCCCGGATCTCCAGGTCGGGCGCCTTCGGGAAGCGGTAGAAGTACAGCGGGAAGTCGTCGGGCGGGAACAGCTCGCAGAAGGTCACCGGGGTCGGCAGGCCGGGGACGTCGGCGACGTACCGGTCGTCGACGCCGTACTCCGCGAGCGCCCGGCGGACGAAGCGGCCGAACGGGTCGGCGCCGGTCCGGGTGATCACGGCGGTGCGGCGGCCGTGCCCGGCGGCGGCGACCGCGACGTTGGTGGCGCTGCCGCCGAGGAACCGCGCGAACGTCTCGACCTCGTCCAGCCCGACACCGGAGGTGAGCGGGTAGAGGTCGACGCCGACGCGGCCCATGGTGATGACGTCGAAGGACGTGGCGCCGCTCATGCGCCGATCCCGGCGAGGTACTCGGCGCAGGCGCGCACGTCGGCCAGCGGGCCGGCGCCGGGGGCGGGTTCGCGGTCGAGGACGGTGTCCTGTTCCAGGACGTACCAGCCGTCGTATCCGGCGCCTTCGAGGGAGCCGACGATGGCGGCGATGTCGATGTCCCCCGCGCCGAGCGGGCGGTAGAGGCCGGCGCGGACGGCCTCGGTGTAGGGCGTCCGGCCGTGCCGCACGCTCTCGGCGAGGCCGGCGTCGACGTCCTTGAGGTGGACGTGCGCGATCCGCCCGGCGGCGGCCGCCGCCAGCTCGACCGGGTCGGTGCCGCCGATCAGCAGGTGGCCGGTGTCCAGGCACAGCGGCACGCCGGACCCGTCGAGGACGCGCAGCACCTCATTGGATCGTTCCACCATGGTTCCGGCGTGCGGGTGGAGCACGGCGCGCACGCCGGCCTCCCCCGCGAGCGAGGCGATCCGGTCGAGGTTGGTGAGCAGCGCCGTCCACCCCGCCGTGCCGAGGGAAGGGCGCTCGTCGTAACCCCGCAGCCCGTGAACGGCGGCCAGCACCAGCGTCAGTTCCGATTTGGAGCGTTCCACTCCAAATCCGGACAGGATCCGCCGGATCTCGGGCAGCGGGTCGCGGTCCGGGTCGTGCAGCACGACGGGCGCGAAGCCCCCCACCGCGCGGAGTCCGTACTCGTCGAGCAGGGCGGCGCGCTCCTCGGCCCCTGGCGGCAGGAAGCCGTCCGGTCCGAACTCCGTGGCGGCCAGCCCGAGGTCGCGCATCTCCGCCAGCACCCGTCCGGGGTCCATCTGATGCCCCCAGCCGGGCACCTCGCACACCCCCCACGAGATCGGGGCTCCCGCGACGCGGTCGTTGAACATCGGCTCACCATCTCCCTGGGACGCGCCCGGCTGCGTGCTCGGTATCGGCCTCGCCGAGTCTGCTGAAGGCCGGGAAGAGATGTCAATAGTTTGTTATGACATCATGAGGTAATAAGCTAACTGGCGGCGGCGGGTACGATCGTCCCGACGATAGGAGGCGCCGGGTGTACCGACCGCGCGTGACCGTGGACCGCAGTAGCCCCGTACCGCTGTACTACCAGCTCGCGCAGCACCTGGAGGCGGCGATACGGGCGGGCGAGCTGTCCCCGGGCACCCGCCTGGAGAACGAGGTCGAGCTGGCCGACCGCTGCGGGCTGTCGCGCCCGACGGTCAGGCAGGCGATCCAGCACCTGGTGGACCGGGGGCTGCTGGTGCGCAAGCGCGGCGTCGGCACGCAGGTGGTGCAGTCGGAGATCCGCCGCCCGATCGAGCTGACCAGCCTGCACGACGACCTGGCGGCGGCCGGGCGCGAGCCGCGCACCGAGGTCCTGGAGCTGGGCCCCGTCCCCGCCGAGGACCAGGTGGCCAAGGAGCTCGGCGTCCCGCCCGGCACCGAGGTCATCCGGATGCGCCGCATCCGGTTCACCGGCGACGAGCCGCTCGCCCTGCTCACCAACTACCTGCCGCTCGACCTGCTCAGGATCACCGAGGCCGACCTCGCCGAGCACGGCCTGTACGAGCTGCTGCGCGCGACCGGCATCAACCTGCGCATCGCGAACCAGACGATCGGCGCCCGCGGCGCGACGGCGGCCGAGGCCCGGCTGCTGGACGAGCGGCGCGGCGTCCCGCTGCTGACCATGACCCGCACCGCCTACGACGACAAGGGCGGCGCGATCGAGTACGGCTGCCACGTCTACCGCGCCGACCGGTACTCCTTCGCCCTCACCCTCGTCGAGCGCTAGCCGGCCCATCGGGGTCGCCCCGGCGAACGCCCGATGAAAACCTCTTGATCAATTAGAGCGCTCTATTGAATTAGAGCGCTCTAATGCCTACGGTGCAGGCATCCCCCCAACACGCATCAGGAGGAACCCGATGCAGTTGAGACCCACCCCCCAGGGCGCCCGCCTGGCGGCCGCGGCGACGACCGCCGCGCTCGCCACGGCCTTCCTCTCCGCCGTCCCCGCGGTCGCGGGCGGCGACGAGCTCGCCCAGGTCCGCGCCGCGCTGGAGACGCCCGCGAACCTGGACGACGACGCGGGCGGCAACGCCAACGCCGACGACCCGGCCATCTGGAGCCATCCCGGCGACCGCCGCGGCGACCTGATCGTCGCCACGCTGAAGCAGGGCGGGCTCGCGGTGTACGACACCGCGGGCCGGGAGATCCAGCGGCTCGCCGCCCCCGCCCCGCCCCGGCCCGGCGACGAGCCCGGACGGTTCAACAACGTCGACCTGATCTACGGCTTCCAGCTCGGCCGCCGCAAGGTCGACCTGGCCGTCGTCTCCGACCGCGGCCGCGACACCGTCCGCGCCTACGCGATCGACCCCGCGAAGGCCAAGGACCACCGGGCCCCGCTCACCGACGTCACCGACCCCGGGGTGGCGCCCGTCTTCTCGTCCTCCCCCGACGAGGTCAACGAGCAGGCGACGGCGTACGGGCTGGCGTCCTGGAAGGACTCCCGCGGCGCCTCCTACGTCGCGCTCAGCCGCCGGCACACCTCCCGGGTCGGCACCGTCAGGCTGGAGGCCACCGCCGCGGGCACCGTCACCTACCGGCACGTCCGCGACGTCGACCTGCCCACCTCGTTCGCGCTGCCGGGCGGCGGCACCTGGACGCCGTGCGAGGATCCCGGCGAGGGACCGCAGGTCGAGGGCATGGTCGCCGACCCCGAGAACGGGGTGCTCTTCGCGGCCCAGGAGGACGTCGGCATCTGGCGCATCCCACTGGGCGGCGGCGCGCCGCAGCTCATCGACAAGGTCAAGGAGTACGGCGTCCCCGCCGCCTACGACCCCGAGACCGAGGAGTGCGCACCGAGCGGACCCGACCCCGGCGTCGGAGGCACGCGCATCACCGCCGACGCCGAGGGCCTGTCCCTCTACCGGCAGGACGACGGCGAGGGGTACCTGCTCGCCTCCAGCCAGGGCGACGACACCTTCGTCGTCTACGACCGCGAGGACCCGCGCCAGTACCTCGGCCACTTCCGCGTCGCCGCCGGCACGGCGGTCGACGGCTCGGAGGTCTGCGACGGGGCGATGGTGACCAGCGCCCCCGTCGGCGGGTTCGAGAACGGCCTCCTCGTCGTCCACGACGGCGTCAACACCCCCACGGTCACCGACGGGAACGGCGAGGTCCGGGAGAACACCAACTTCAAGCTGGTCGACTGGGAGGATGTGGCGGACCCGCTCGACCTGGACGTCACGCCCGGCGACTGGGATCCGCGCGACTAGCACGAACCGCACCGACGCGAGTCGCCGCCATGCCCCATGGCGGCGACTCGCCGTACCCGGGAGAACACCGCATGACCCACCCGACCCTGGAGGACGTGGCGGCGCGAGCCGGAGTGTCGCGCGCGCTCGTGTCGCTGGTGATGCGCGGCTCCCCCAAGGTCGGCAAGGAGCGCCGCGAGGCGGTGCTCCGGGCGGCCCGGGAGCTCGGCTACCGGCCCAACATGATGGCGCGGGGCCTCGCGGCGGGCCGGACGGGAATGATCGGCGTGCTCCTCTCCGACCTCCACGATCCCTGGTACTCCGCGGTCTACGACGGGCTCGCCGACGAGGCCGCCCGGCGCGGTGTCCGCCTCCTGCTGGCCACCGGGCGCGGCGGCCCGGCACGCGAGCGGGCGGCCCTGGACGACCTGCTCGACCTGCGCCCGGACGGCGTCGTCCTGGCCGGGCCGAAGCTGCCCGCCGCCGACATCGAGCACGCCGCCGCCGGATGCGCGGTGACCGTGGTCGGGCGCTCCGTCCGCTCCGACCGCGTCGACTGCGTGACCGGCGACGGCGCCGCGGCCGTCGAGCGGGCGCTCGGGCACCTGGCGGACCTCGGCCACCACCGCGTCGCCTGCCTCGACCTCGGCCCGCGCCCCTCACCCCTGCGCCGCGCGTGCCCGGCCGGCGCCGTCGTCGCCCATCCGGACGAGCTGTGGCGGCCGCCCGAGCCGCCGACGGCCGTCCTCGCACTCGGCGACGCCACGGGCACCGCCGCGTTCACCGCGCTGCTGCGCGCCGGGAGGCGCGTGCCGGACGACATCTCGTTGATCGTCCACGGCGACCCGCCGGGGGCGCGGGCCGCGGGGGTGACGACGATCGCCTCGCCGCCCGCGGAGCTGGGCCGCGAGGCCGCGGCGCTCCTGCTGGACCGGATCGGGGACGGCGCCCCGGTGACGACACGGCGCGTCACCGTCCCGCCCCTCCTCAACGAGCGCGACACCACCCGGTAGTCCGGTCCCGGCCTGGACGGCGGCCCTCCAGACTCCGGAACCGTCGCTCGGCAAGGCGTGCGCCCTCGGCTCCGGCCGACCTCGCGGCACGTCCCTCGGCCATGCCCGCGGCACGCGGATTCGCCATGCCGCGGCACGCGGATTCGCCGTGCCCGCGTCCCTGCGCACCGCCTTTGGCCGCACCCGGCCGGTCGGGAGCCGGGCCGCGAATCGCGTTCCCGCAGCTCCGCCCGGCCAGCGGCCGGCACGGCAAGACGCGCGTCTAGGTAAGAACGTCAAGATGTAAGAACAAAGTGTTGACTGCCGTTCCGGCTCGGGCTACAAATGTGGCCCAAGCCACACGAAGATGACGAGCAGATGAACAACCGGTGTCCGCCGCCGGTCCATCAGATGAACTCGCCATCCGATCGGACAGCCATGGGAGGCACCATGCGGGTCGGACTGCTGGGCGCGGGGCGGATCGGGGCGTCGCACGCCCGGTTCCTGGGCGGCCATCCCCACGTCGACACCCTGCTGATCGGAGACGCCGACGTCCGCCGCGCCGCGGCGCTGGCGGGCCCGATCGGCGCCCGCGCCGGGGACCCGGAGACCGTGCTCACCGCCGGGCTCGACGCCGTCGTCATCGCCACGCCGACGTCCACGCACGCCGAGCTGCTCGTCCGCGCCTGCGACGCGGGCGTCCCCGCGTTCTGCGAGAAGCCGGTCGCGCCCGATCTGCGCACGACGCTGGAGGTCCGCGACCGCGCCGCCAAGACGGGAGTGCCCGTGCACGTGGGCTTCCAGCGCCGGTTCGACGCCGGCTACGCGGCGGCGCGGCAGGCCGTGCTCGACGGGCGCCTGGGAGCCCTCCACCGCGTCCACCTGGTCACCGCCGACCCGGCGCCGCCACCGGCCGAGTACGTGCGCTCGTCGGGCGGGATCTTCCGCGACTGCCACATCCACGACTTCGACATCCTGCGGTGGGTCACCGGGCGGGAGGTCGACTCGGTCACCGCCGTCGGCGCCAACCGCGGCGACGCCTACTTCTCCGCCGCCGGGGACGTGGACACCAGCGCCGCCGTCCTGGTCATGGACGACGGGACGCTCGCCACGCTGCAGGGCTCGCGGTACAACGGCGCCGGATACGACGTGCGCATGGAGCTGTCGGGCACCGCCGGCACCTGGGTGGTCGGGCTCGACGAGCGCGCCCCGCTCCGGTCGGCCGAGCCCGGCGTGGACTGGCCTCCCGGCGACCCGTGGACCGACTTCCAGGAGCGCTTCGAACCCGCGTACGCGAACGAAATTGGAACGTTCCTGGAAATGGCCAGGGGCCGCGCGGGCAGCCCCTGCACGATCGACGACGCGCTGGAGGCGTTCCTCGTCGCCGAGGCCGCCACGCTCTCGCTGCGCGAGGGCCGCCGCGTCCCGCTCGCGGAGATCCGATGATCTGGGCGGTGGCGTTCGGCACGGTCGCGCTCGCCTTCGTCTGGGTGACCGGCGTCAACGACGGCGCGGCCCTGCTCGGGCTCAGCGGGCGCTACCCCCGCTCACCCAGACTGCTGCTGACCGCGCTGGTGCTCGTGCCCCTCGTCCTCGTCCCGCAGGTGACGGTCACGGTCGCGCGGACGTTCACCGAGGGCCTCACCGACCTCGGCGACCGGCGGGGCGCGCTCGCCTTCCTGCTCGGCGTGACCGTCGCGCTCGCCGTCGTCGCCGGGCTCATCCGGCGCGGCCTGCCGACCAGCCTGACCCTGGCGATCGTCGGCGGCATCGGCGGCGCCGGGCTCGGCATGGGCCTGGACGTGGCCTGGGACGGGCTCGGCCTCGTCCTGATCGCCGGCGCCGCCGCCCCGCTGGTCGGCACGTCCGTCGGGTTCGGGCTCGGGCTCGCGTCGCGGCGCGTGCCGTCCTTCACCGGCATGCCCGGAGCCGTCCGGACCGCCCACGTCCTGGCCTACACCGCCCAGTGCGCCGCCTACGCCGCCAACGACGGGCAGAAGATGCTCGCCGTCGTCAGCGTGGCGCGGCATGTGGTGTCCACGCGGCGCCTCGGCGGGGTCGGCCCCGTCCAGCCGACCCCGGTGGTGCTCATCGCGATCGCCGTCGTCTTCTGCGCCGGTGCGCTGAGCGCCGCCCACCGGGTGGGCGACCGGCTGGGGCGCGGGCTCGTGCTGGCCAGGCCGCTGCACGTGGTGTCCACGGAGGCGGCGGCGGCCGCGTCGGTCGCGGCCAGCTCGCTCGCGGGCGCGCCGGTCAGCATGACGCAGTCGGTCACCGCCGGGGTGGTCGGCGTCGCCGCCAGCGAGGGCGCCTCCCGGGTGCGCTGGCAGAACGTCGTCGGCATCGGCGCCGCGTGGCTGTTCACACTGCCGCTCGCCTTCACCGCGGGAACGCTCGGCGGCGTCGCGGTGAGGGCGCTGTGAGCGCCGCCGTCCGGCCCGTCCGCCGCATCCGGCTCGTGTGGGACGACCTGCGCGGCCGCTCCGGAGACCGGGTCGTCGGGCAGGTCGCCCGGCAGATCCGCGCCGTCCGTGACGGCGCCGAGCTGGCCCGGGAGATGGCCGCCGGGCGGGTCCCCTCCGGCGAGGCCCGCACCCGGATGGCCGAGATCGAGCACGCGGGGGACGCCGAGCGCGCGGCGCTCGCCGCGATGCTGCACGGAGTCCTCGCCACCCCCATCGACCGGGAGGACCTGTACCGGCTCTCCCGCTCCGTCGACGACGTCCTGGACAACCTCCGCGACTTCGTCCGCGAGGCCGACCTGTTCGGGCCGCCCGGACTCGGCTTCGCCGTGCCGCCGCTGGACGCGGTGCTGGAGGGGCTGACCTCCCTCGACACCGCCGTCCGGAAGGTCCTCGCCGAGCCCGCCGCGGTCACCGTCGCGGCGCTCGGCGCGCGCAAGGCCGGCAACCGCGTCCGGGAGACCCGGCAGGCGGCGCTGACCCGGCTGTTCGCCGGCCCGCTGGACATCGACGTCCTGCGCAGGCGCGAGCTGCTCGACCGCCTGGACGCCGTGGGGCGGCGGCTCGGCGAGGCGGCCGACGCGCTCTCGGACGCGATGCTCAAACGCAGTCACTGATCGAACCATGAAGCCGCAGGTCGGGGCTGCGGGCACAGCGCGAGGAGAGAACCCACCATGATCCGCACCATGATGAGAGGGCGCCGGGCACAGGCCGGGGCCGCCGTCGCCGCCGCCCTCGCCACCGCGGCGCTGAGCGCGTGCGCGCCGTCCGGCGAGGGGCAGGCGGGGGCCGACCGGCCCCTCCCCGCCGTGACCGTGGAGGACGCGGCTTCCTTCGACCTGAACGCGCTGATCGCCGCCGCCAGGAAGGAGGGGAGCGTCCTCGCCTACGACGGCAGCGGCGATGTCAAGGACATGGCCGCCGCGTTCGAGAAGAAGTACGGCATCAAGGCCGAGGGCGAGAAGTCCAAGGCCGCCGCGACCGCGGAGAAGATGACGCGCGAGGCCCAGGCCGGCAACGTCACCATCGACGTCAGCCTGTTCGAGGACGGCCCGATGCTCGTCGGCCAGCTCCTCCCCCAGAAGATCGTCACGACATGGATCCCGCCGGACCTCGCCACGACCATCGGCGAGAAGAACCGGAACCCGCTGATGATGCTCTCGAAGGCGTACGTGTTCGCCTACAACCCCAGGCTCAACCCCGCCGGCTGCCCGGTGAAGAACATCTGGGACCTGACCGACCCCGGGTGGAAGGGCAAGGTCATGATGCAGGACCCGCTGGGCAAGGAGGTCTTCACCCAGTGGTTCACCCAGCTGTCGGAGCGGAGCCCCGACAAGCTCGCGGCCGCTTACGAGCAGCTCGGCAAAGGCAGGCTCAAGACCGGGGAGAAGGACGCCGCCTACGAGTGGGTGAAGCGGCTGGCGAAGAACGACCCGGTGCTGACCACCGAGGACGAGGACGTCGCGACCGCCGTCGGCGCCCCCAACCAGACCCGGACGACGATCGGGCTGTTCTCGATCGCCAAGTTCCGCGACCTGGAGGGCAAGGGCTTCGACATGAAGGTCTGCGAGGGCCTGAGCCCCTGGACCGGCTTCGCCTACCCCAAGTTCGCGACGATCGCGGCGAAGTCCGAGCACCCCAATGCCGCCAAGCTGTTCGTCCACTTCGCGATGTCGAAGGAGGGCTTCGACCTTGAGGCCCACTCCGGCGGCGTGTCCGGCAACGACGCGGTCGGGGTGAGCCCGCACGACCCGCCCGGCCTCACCGACTGGAACACCCAGCTGTACTGGTTCTCCTCCGACAAGCTGCTCGCCGACTTCCGCAACCGCCAGGACATCAAGGACTTCTGGCGCGTCAACCACTCCTGAGCACCGCCCGACTCCCGGCGGGCCGTGCAAGCGGCCCGGCGGGCCCCACCCCGGAGGAAGAACCCATGGCAGTCGCCGCCTCCGCACGGCCCGTGTCACGCGGCCGGCGCGTGCTGTACCGGTCCCGCGTCCTGCTGCGTGACCCCACCGTGCTGCTCGGCCTCGTGCTGAGCGCCGCGCTGCTCTACCTCGTCATCGCCCCGCTCGTCTCGGTCGTCTCGGACGCCGGCCGCGTCCAGTACGGCGACGAGGCCCGCTCCGGCCAGGGCGCGGGGTCGTGGACGAGCTACTACCTGTGGCGGGTGTTCCGCTCCCCGGTCAGCAGGCTCCTGTTCTGGGAACCGCTCCTGCACACCCTCACGGTGGCGGTCGGCGTCATCGCGTTCGCGCTGGTCGTCGGCGGATCGATGGCGTGGCTCGTGACCCGCACGAACGTCCCGGGCCGCACGTTCCTGGCCGGCGCGCTGGTCGTGCCGTACATGCTGCCGTCCTGGACGTTCGCGCTGGCGTGGCTGTCGCTGTTCAAGAACGAGAGGTCCGGCGGGCAGGTCGGCTATCTGCAGGGGGCCGGGATCCACACCCCCGACTGGCTCGCCTACGGACCGGTGCCGATCATCGTGACGCTCGGCCTGCACTACTACCCGTTCGTGCTGCTGCTGTTCGGCAACGCGCTGCGCCGCATCGACTCGCAGCTGGAGGACTCGGCGCGCATCCTCGGCGCCGGCGGCCGGACGGTCCTGCGCCGCATCACGCTGCCGCTGATGCTGCCCGCGCTGTCGTCGGCGGTGCTGCTCGTCCTCGGACGCGTCCTCGGTACGTTCGGCACCCCCTACATCCTCGGGCTGCCGAGCGACTACAACGTCCTGTCCACAAGCCTTTACCACGCGATCCGCGACCGCAGCACCGGCGTCGCCTCGACGCTCGCCGGCGTGATCGTGCTGGTCGGGGTGCTCGTCGTCGTGGTCGACACCCGGCTGGTGAGGGAGCAGCGCCGGTTCGTCACGGTCGGCGGGAAGGGCGCCATGGACCGGCGCGGCGACCTGCGCCGCTGGCGGTGGCCCGCGTTCGGGCTGGCGATGGCGGTGTTCGCCGCGAGCGTCGTCATCCCGGTGCTGACGCTGCTGCTGTCCACGATCACCAAGACGCCCGGCGTGTTCAGCCCCGGCAACTTCACCCTGAAGTACTGGTTCGGATCCGACATCGAGGGCGCGGTCGGGTTCCCGCACGGCGTGCTGCGCGGAGGCGAGCTGTGGGAGGCGGCCTGGAACAGCGTGCGGATCGTCGGGCTGGCCTCGCTGGTCTGCGGCTTCGTCGGACTCCTCGTCGGCTACGTGGTGGTGCGCGGCGCCGGGAGCCGCGTCTCGGGGTTCCTGCGGCAGGTGTCGTTCCTGCCGTACCTGGTGCCCGGCATCGCGTTCGCCGCCGCGTGCCTGTCGCTGTTCGCCGTCCGGCGCGGCCCCGTGCCCGCCCTCTACGGGACGATCACGCTGCTGGTCCTGGTGATGGTGGTGACGCACCTGCCGTACTCGTCCCGGTCGGGGATCTCGGCGATGATGCAGCTCGGCCGGGAGCCGGAGGAGGCCGCGCAGATCAGCGGGGCGCGCTGGCCGACCCGGATGGTCCGCATCATCATCCCGATCCAGCGGGGCGCGCTCGTCACCGGAGTGGTGCTGCCGTTCATCTCCGGGCTGAAGGAGCTCAGCATCGTCATCATGCTCACCACGTCCGGGACGCAGCTGCTCACCACCCTCTCCATCGGGCTCGTCGACTACGGCTACACCCAGCTCGCCAACGGCGTCGTGCTCGTCATCGCCCTGCTCTCGTTCACCATGACCTACCTGGCCCAGCGGCTCACCAAGAGCAGCCTGGCCTCGGGCATCGGAGGTTGACCATGCCGGCCATCACCCTCAGCGGAGTGGTCAAGAACTACGTCGGCGGCGGCCGCGCCGCGGTGAAGGACCTCGACCTCGTCATTCCGGACGGGTCCTTCACCTGCCTGCTCGGGCCGTCCGGCTGCGGCAAGACCACCACCCTGCGCATGGTCGCCGGGCTGGAGCAGCCGACCCAGGGCGAGATCACCGTGGGCGACCGGGTCCTGGACTCGGTCGAGCGCGGCGTCTACGTCCCGCCGGAGAAGCGGGACATGGGCCTGGTGTTCCAGAACTACGCGCTCTGGCCGCACCTCACCGTCCGCGGCAACACCGAGTTCGGGCTCCGGATGCGCAGGGTGCCGGCGGAGCGCCGCAGGGCCCGCGCCCAGGAGGCTCTGGAGAAGGTGCGCGTCGCCGACTGCATGGACCGGTACCCGTCCCAGCTGTCCGGCGGCCAGCAGCAGCGCGTCGCGCTGGCGCGGATGCTCGCCGTCGACCCCGACGTCCTGCTGCTGGACGAGCCGCTGTCCAACCTCGACGCGCGGCTGCGCCTGGAGATGCGGACGGAGCTGAAGCGCATCCACGAGGAGACGGGCGCGACGGTCGTGTTCGTCACCCACGACCAGATGGAGGCCATGACGATGGCCACGCACATCGCGGTCATGTCGGAGGGAGAGCTCCAGCAGGTGGCGCCGCCGATGGAGATGTACGAGCGTCCGGCCAACCGCTTCGTCGCCGAGTTCGTGGGAAGCCCCCCGATGAACATCGTCCCCCTGGGCGACGAGCCCGACGGGCTCGCCGGGTCGCTGCTGCGCCACGTGGAGAAGCGCGCCGGCCTGAGCGGGGCGGCGTGCGCGGGCGTCCGGCCCGAGGCGCTGAAGCTGGCGCGGTCGCGGGACGAGGTGCCCGACACGGCCTGGGCGGACGAGGCCGTCGTCGAGACCGTCCTGCCGACCGGGTCGAGCTGGACCGTGCAGCTGCGCGTCCTGGACACCGACCTGTTCGCCGTCACCCACGAGGACCCCGAGGCGGCGCCGGGCGACGCGCTCCACTGCTGGACGCCTCCCGGGCGGCTCCACGTGTTCGCCGAGGACGGTTCCCGGATGGGCGCCTGGGACGACGCCGTCGCGCCCGTCCAGAAGGCGGCCTCGTGACCGCGGTTCTGCGCCGGCCGAGGGCGCTGCTGCTGGACTTCGGCGGGGTGCTGGTCGAGACCTCCAAGCGGGAGGGATGGCAGGCGGACCTGGCCGGGGAGGTGCACGCGGCCCTCGTCCGCGCCGGCTCCCGCGAGCTGGACGCCGCCGCGATCGAGACCGACATCAGGGCGGGCGCCGCCGCGGACAAGTGCTGGAAGGACGCGATGTCCCGCCCGTACGCGCCGCGCGAGACGACCCACGCCGCCTTCTGGGGCGACTACGTGGCGGCCGACTGGCCCGCGCCCGCGCGGCAGCTCGTCGTCGCGCACGCCACCCCGCTGTGCAGGCGGATGGGCGAACTGCGGCAGGACCGCCGCACCCGTCCCGGCATCCCCGAACTGCTGGACGCCGCCGCCGGGTTCGGCATCCCCTGCGGAATCGTCAGCAACGCGCTGTCGGGTGCGGTGCACCGGAACTACACGGCCTCGACGGGGCTGGCGGGCAAACTGGCCCTGGAGATCTACAGCGACGAGGTCGGGATCCGCAAACCCAACCCGGAGATGATCTGGATCGCGACCCGCGCACTCGGCGTCGAGCCGTCCGACGCCTGGTACGTCGGCGACAACTTCGACCGGGACGTCCTGTGCGGACACCGCGCCGGCGTCGGCGGGAACGTGCTGATGGTGGCCAAGGGCACCCATGACGTCCCGTACGAGGTCCGATGCCGCCCCGACGCCGTCGTCGACGACGGGCACGGACTGCTGGACCTGCTCACCGCCACGATCGAAGGAGAAGAATGAGCGTCGACGTCCCCGCCTCGCGGGAGCTCGCCGGGATCGCCGAACTCGCCGCCCGCGCCACCGGGGACCGGCTGCGGACGGCGTTCCGGTCGCGTCCCGAGGT
>NZ_JBFAGB010000083.1:0-14753 GCF_040639875.1 Actinomadura sp. NPDC023710 | reverse complement strand
GGTCACTGCCCGGGTTCTGCCTGTCGGCCGCCATCAGCTGGTAGAACGCCGACGGCGTCTGGTTGAGGACCGTGACCTTCTCGGCGGCGAGCAGGACGAGGAAGTCCTCGGGCGACCGCGAGGTCAGGTAGGGAACGACGACGAGCCTGCCGCCGTACAGCAGCGAACCCCACAGCTCCCAGACCGAGAAGTCGAAAGCGTAAGAGTGGAAAAGCGTCCAGACATCACCCGGACCGAAGTCGAACCACCCCTCCGTCGAACGCAGCAACCGCACCACGTTCTGATGCGGAACCACCACCCCCTTGGGACGCCCCGTCGAACCCGACGTGTAGATGACGTACGCCGGATGATCCGGGGAGATCACGATGCCGAGATCGGTGTCGTCGTACCCGGCCGCGTCCAGATCGGTGAGATCCTCCGGGCGCAGGGTCAAAACCGGACGGGCGTCCTCGACCATGTAGGCGATCCGGTCCTCCGGATAGTCCGGATCGATCGGAACGTAGGCCGCCCCCGCCTTCAACACCGCGAGAATGGCCACCACCAGCTCCGCCGAACGCGGCAGAGCAAGCGCCACGAACTGCTCAGGCCCCACACCCCGCTCGACCAGCCGCCGGGCCAGACGATTCGCCCGCGCGTTCACCTCCCCGTACGTCCACGACACACCCTCGAACGACACCGCCACCGCACCCGGACGAACCGCCGCCTGCTCCTCGAACAGCGCGGGGATCGTGGACCGCTCGGCGGGGCGCGCGGACCCGCCCGCCCAGTCGCCGAGGACCAGCGAGCGTTCCCGCGGCGACAGGACGTCGGCGGCGCCGATGGGGGCGTCGGGTTCGGCGAGCAGCGACTCCAGGTACCGCTCGAACCGCTCGACGAGGCCGCGCGCGGTGGCCGGGTCGTAGAGGTCGAGCGCGTACTCCAGCTCGCCGTCGAATCCGTCCTCCCGCTCGGTGAGGATCATCAACAGGTCGAATCGGGACACCGCGGAGGTGAGCGGTTCCAGCTCGGCGCTGAAGCCGGGCATCTCCAGCCGCGCCTCCGGGTTGTTCTGGAACGTCAGCCCGACCTGGAACAGCGGGTGGCGGGCCAGGTGGCGGGGCGGGTTGAGCACCTCGACGAGCCGCTCGAAGGGGACGTCCTGGTGGGCGTAGGCGGCGAGGTCGGTCTCCTTCACCCGTCCCACCAGCTCCCGGAACGACGGGTCGCCCGAGGTGTCGGTGCGGAAGACGAGCATGTTGACGAACATGCCGACCAGATCGTCCAGAGCCTCGTCGGTCCGGCCCGCGATCGGCGAGCCGATCGGCACGTCCGTCCCCGCGCCGAGCCGCGTGAGCAGCGCCGCGAACGCGGCCTGGGCGACCATGAACGGGCTGGCGCCGGTCTCCTGTGCGATCTTCTGCAGGCGCCCGCGGACCTCGGCGCCGAGCCGGAAGCGGGCCGTCCCGCCCCGGTAGGACGACTGCGCGGGGCGCGGCCGGTCGGCGGGCAGCGGCAGCTCCTCCGGCAGCCCCGCCAGCGCCTCGCGCCAGTACGCGATCTGCTGCGAGATCAGGCTGCCGGGATCGTCCTCGGAACCGAACAGGTCCTGCTGCCAGAGCGCGTAGTCGGCGTACTGGACGGGCAGCGGCGCCCATTCCGGGGCCGTGCCGCCGGCGCGGGCCGCGTAGGCGGTGATGAAGTCGCGGGCGAGCGGCGCCATCGACCAGCCGTCGCCGCCGATGTGGTGCATGAGCAGCAGCGCGACGTGCTCGCGCGGCCCGACCCGGAACAGGTGGGTGCGCAGCGGCGGCTCGGCGGAGATGTCGAAGGCGTACCCGGCGGCCATCGCGAGCCGCGCCGGCAGCTCCGCCTCAGTGGTGTCGGCGATCTCCAGCTCGGGCCGCGCCGCGGCCGCGTCCAGGAGGAGCTGGCGCGGCACTCCCCCGCTGTCGGGCAGGACCGTGCGGAGCGACTCGTGCCGTTCGACGAGGTCTCCGACGGCGGCGCGGAGCGCGTCCACGTCCAGCGGGCCGCGGATGCGCAGCGCGGTCGGCATGTTGTAGGTGGCGGACGGCCCCTCGAACCGGCTGAGGAACCAGAGCCGCTGCTGGGCGTAGGACGGCGGGATCACGCCGGGGCGCTCGCGCGGCTCCAGCGCGGGGCGCACGGGCGCGGCGCCGCGGCCGAGCAGGGCGGCGAGGCTCGCGACGGTCGGGGCCTCGAACAGCGCCCGCACGGGCAGCTCGACGTCGAGGGCGCGGCGGACCCGGCTGACGACCCGCATCGCGATGAGGGAGTTGCCGCCGAGCGCGAAGAAGTCGTCGTCGGCGCCGACCCGGTCCACGCCGAGCAGGTCGGCGAAGACGGCGGCGACGGCCTCCTCCGCCTCCCCCGACGGGGTGCGGTACGCGGTCGCCGGGGCGATCGTCAGTTGCGGCTTCGGCAGTGCCCTGGCGTCGACCTTGCCGTTCGGGGTGAGCGGCATCTCGTCCAGGACGACGACGGCGGCGGGCACCATCGACTCCGGCAGGCTCTCGCGGAGGTGGGCGCGCAGCTCCTCGGGGTCGAGGGTCTGGCCGGGCGCGGCGACGACGTACGCGACGAGGCGCTTCTCGCTCGGACCCTCCGCCGACCGCGGGGCCCGGGTGAGGTCCTGCGGAGCTCCGGGCAGGTCGAGGGCGCCGACGGTGACGGCGCCGCCGGAGGCGACGGCCGCCTCCAGGGTCCGCCGGTACCAGCCGGCGAGCCGCTCGGCGGTTTCGCGATCGAACAGGTCGAGGGCGTATTCGAGGGTCCCCGCGTACCCGCCCGCGCGGTCGCGGGCGTCCTCCAGGAGGAACTCCAGGTCGAACTTGGCGACCCCGGCGTCCACCGGCTCGACGGCGACGTTCAGGCCCGGCAGTTCGACCGACGCCTCGGGGTTGTTCTGCAGGGTCAGCATGACCTGGAACAGCGGGTGCCGCGCCAGCGACCGCGCCGGGTTGAGCACCTCGACGAGCCGCTCGAAGGGGACGTCCTGGTGGGCGTAGGCGGCGAGGTCGGTCTCCCGGACGCGGGCGAGCAGCTCGGCGAGCGACGGGTCGCCGGAGGTGTCGGTGCGCAGCACCAGCGTGTTGACGAAGACGCCGACGAGGTCGTCCAGGGCCTCGTCGGTGCGGCCGGCGATGGGCGAGCCGATCGGCACGTCCGTCCCGGCGCCGAGGCGCGTGAGCAGCGCGGCGAGCGCGGCCTGCAGCACCATGAACACGCTGACCTGGTGGTCGCGGGCGAGGGCGCGCAGCCCTTCCGCGAGCTCCGCCGGGACCTCGAAGGCGATCTGGCCGCCCCGGTAGGACGCCCGGTCGGGACGGGGGCGGTCGTGCGGCAGCCTGATCTGGTCGGGCAGCCCGGCGAGTGCGTCCTTCCAGTAGGCGATCTGGCGGGCGGCGAGGCTCGCCGGGTCGCGCTCGTCGCCGAGCAGGGCGCGCTGCCAGAGCGCGTAGTCGGCGTACTGGACGGGCAGCGGCGCCCAGCGGGGGGCGCCGCCGTCGCGGCGGGCCAGGTAGGCGGTGATGACGTCGCGGGCGAGCGGCGCCATCGACCAGCCGTCGCCGGCGATGTGGTGCAGGACGACGAGCAGCAGGTGCTCGTCGTCGCCGAGCCGGTAGAGGTGGGCGCGCACCGGTGGCTCGGCCGCCAGGTCGAAGCCGCGGGTGGCGTCCGCGAAGAGGGCGGCGCGCAGGTCGGCGGGCTCGCTGACCGTCAGGCGCGGGTCGGCCTCGTCCGCTGCGACGATCACCTGGTGCGGTTCGCCGTCGGCGTCGGCGAACAGGGTCCGCAGCGGCTCGTGGCGGGCGACGACGTCGCGCAGCGCGTCCCGCATCGCCTCGGGGTCGACCGCGCCGGTGAGGCGCAGCGGGATCGGCATGTTGTAGGTGGCGGTGAGCCCTTCGAGCCGGTTCAGGAACCAGAGCCGCTCCTGCGCGTACGACACCGGCAGCGGGGCGGGGCGCTCGGCCGCCAGCAGCGCGGGGCGCCCGGCGCCTCCGGCGGAGGCGATGTACTCGGCGAGGCCCGCGACGGTCGGGGCCTCGAACAGCGCCCGGACCGGCAGCTCCACGTCCAGCGCGGCGCGGGCGCGGGCGACGACGCGGGTCGCCTTGAGGGAGTCGCCGCCGTGGTCGAAGAACCCGTCGTCGACGCCGACCCGCTCCAGGCCGAGGACGTCGGCGAAGATCCCGCAGAGGATCTCCTCGCGGGCGTCGCGGGGGCCGCGGGCGGTGAGGGAGGCGGCGAGGTCCGGCTCGGGGAGCGCGGCGCGGTCGAGCTTGCCGTTCGGGGTGAGCGGCATCTCCTCCAGCACGACGATCGCGGAGGGGACCATGTAGTCCGGCAGCGTCCCGGCGACGAACGCGCGCAGCTCGGCCGGGCTCGCGGAGCCGACGACGTAGCCGGCGAGGACGGTGTCGCCGACCGCGTCCCGGCGCGCGAGCACGACGCTCTGCGTGACGGCGGGGTGCGCGGACAGCGCCGTCTCGATCTCGCCCGGCTCGATCCGGAAGCCGCGCACCTTGACCTGGTGGTCGAGGCGGCCGAGGTACTCGATGTGGCCGGCGCGGTTCCAGCGGACGAGGTCGCCCGTCCGGTACATCCGCTCCCCCGGCCCGCCGAA
Source organism: Actinomadura sp. NPDC023710 (assembly GCF_040639875.1). Taxonomy (NCBI): domain Bacteria; kingdom Bacillati; phylum Actinomycetota; class Actinomycetes; order Streptosporangiales; family Thermomonosporaceae; genus Actinomadura; species Actinomadura sp. NPDC023710. The sequence continues at coordinate 10,123 of NZ_JBFAGB010000083.1, read as the reverse complement.
CGGGCACGCGACGAACCGGTCGGCGGTCAGGCCGGGGCGGCGCAGGTAGCCGCGCGCCAGCCCGTCGCCCGCGAGGTACAGCTCGCCGGGCACGCCGACAGGGACGGGGCCGAGCCGGTCGTCCAGCACGTAGGCGCGGGTGTTGGCCATCGGGCGGCCGATCGGCGCCAGGCCCTCGGTGTTGCCGTCGTCGTACCACCCGGTGACGAAGATCGTCGCCTCGGTGGGGCCGTAGATGTTGGAGACGCGGGCGTCCGGCAGCAGCGCCCGGACGTCCCGGACGAGCTGCGGCGGCAGCGCCTCGCCGCCGAGCGCCACGTCCCCCGCCTCCAGCCGCAGACCGCCGCGCGCCAGCAGCGCCGACACCGCGGACGGCACGCCGCTGACGAGCGTCCCGGACCAGCCCCCGCGCTCGGCGACCTCCAGCAGGTCGCGGACGACCTCGATCTCGCCGCCGACGGTGAGCGGCACGAGCCACTCGAACACCGACACGTCGAAATTCAGCGACGTGGAGAACAGCACGCGCGCCATCCGGGCGGGTCCGTAGCTCGCCATCGACTCGGCGCAGAAGTCCACGACGTTGGCGTGGGAGACGACGACGCCTTTGGGGCGCCCCGTCGACCCGGACGTGTAGATGACGTAGGCGGGGTTCGCGGGGCGCAGCGGCCGGGCGCGTTCGGCATCGGTGACGTCGTCGCCGCACAGCCCGTCCAGCGACAGCGCGTCGAGTTCGACGCGCGGAGTGGTGCCGGGCAGGTCGGCGCCGGACGTCGTGATGACGCAGGCCGGGGCCGCGTCCTCCAGCATGTAGGCGACACGGTCGGCCGGGTAGGCCAGGTCGATCGGCTGATAGGCCGCGCCCGCCTTCAGCACCGCCAGCGCCGCGACGACCAGGTTCTCGTCACGCGGCAGAGCCAGCGCCACGAAGTCCTCCGCGCCGACACCCCCCGCGATCAGATGGCGGGCGAGGCGGTTCGCGCGGGCGTTCAACTCGGCGTAGGTGAGCCGCGCCCGGCCCGCGACCACGGCGGCCGCCTCGGGCGTCCGGGCGGCCTGCGCCTCGACCAGTTCGGGGACGACGGCCGGGGCGACGGGCAGGTCGGTCGCGTTCCAGCCGCGCAGGAGGGTGTCGCGCTCGGCGTCGTCCAGCAGGTCGACGGCGCTGAGCGGCAGGGACGGGTCCGCGGCGACCTGCGCCAGCAGCCGCTCCAGCCGGGCCGCCATCGACGCGGCGGTCTCGGGGTCGAACAGGTCGAGCGCGTACTCCAAACGGCAGGCGATCCCGGCCGGGGCGCCGGAGGCGTCCCGCGTCTCGTCCACCAGGAGCGCGAGGTCGAAGCGGGACACGCCCGGGTCGACCGGCTCCAGCGCGACCGTCAGGCCGGGCAGCGCGACCCGCGCGGACGGGTCGTTCTGGATCGAGATCATCGCCTGGAACAGCGGGTGCCGGGCCATCGACCGCTGCGGGTTCAGCACCTCGACCAGCCGCTCGAACGGGACGTCCTGGTGGGCGAACGCGGCGAGGTCGGCCTCGCGGACGCGGGCGAGCAGCTCGGCGAACGTCGGGTCCCCCGAGGTGTCGGTGCGCAGGACGAGCGTGTTGACGAACACGCCGACCAGGTCGTTCAGGGCCTCGTCGGTGCGGCCCGCGATGGGCGAGCCGATCGGCACGTCCGTCCCGGCGCCGAGCCGGGTGAACAGGCCGGCGAGCGCGGCCTGCAGCACCATGAACAGGCTGGCGCGGTGGTCGCGGCCGAGCGCGGCCAGCGCCTCGTGCAGGGCGGGCGGGAGCGTGAAGGGGTGCTGGGCGCCCCGGTAGGTGGCGCGCGGCGGGCGCGGCCGGTCGGCGGGGAGGGCCAGCTCCTCGGGCAGGCCCGCGAGGGCCTCGCGCCAGTAGGCCAGCTGCGCGGCGATGACGCTGCCCGGGTCGTCCTCGCCGCCGAGGACCTCCCGCTGCCAGAGGGCGTAGTCGGCGTACTGGACGGGCAGCGGCTCCCAGCGCGGCTCGTCCCCGGCGGCGCGGGCGGCGTAGGCGGTGATGAGGTCGGCGGCGAGCGGCTCCATCGACCAGCCGTCCCCGGCGATGTGGTGCATCACCAGCAGGAGCAGGTGGTCGTCCTCGGCGAGGCGGAACACGTGCGCGCGGACGGGCGGCTCGGCGGCCAGGTCGAACCCGCGCGTCGCGGACTCGAACACCGCCGCGTGGAGGTCCTCCGGCGTGACGTCTCCCTGTGGAGGGACGCCCTCCCCCGCGCCCCGGAAGGGGGACAGGTCGGTGAACTCCGGTTCACGCGCCATCGCGTCCGGCGTGAGGATCCGCTGGTACGGCTCGCCCTCGACCTGCACGAACACCGTGCGCAGCGCCTCGTGGCGCGCCATCATGTCGCGCATCGCGGCGCGGACCGCGGCGACGTCCAGCTCGCCGGTCAGCCGCAGCGGGATCGGGATGTGGTAGGTCGCGTTCGGGCCTTCGAGGTCGTGGATGAACCACAACCGCCGCTGCGCGTACGACACGGGCACGAGGGCCGGGCGCTCGGCGGGGACGAGCCTCGGCCGGGCGTCACCGTCGGCCTCCTTGAGCACGGCGGCGAGCGCGGCGACGGTCGGCGCCTCGAACAGCGCGCGGACGCCCAGGTCGGCGCCCAGCGCGGCGCGGGCCCGCGACACCACGCGGGTCGCCTTGAGGGAGTCGCCGCCGAGGTCGAAGAAGTTGTCGTCGATGCCCACCCGCTCGACGCCGAGGACCTCGGCGAACACGGCGCACAGCGCCTCCTCGCGGGCGTCGCGCGGCCGGCGCCCGCCCGCGGGCGCGGCCAGGTCCGGCGCCGGGAGCGCGGCCCGGTCGAGCTTGCCGTTCGGGTTCAGCGGCATCGCGTCCAGGACGACGATCGCCGACGGGACCATGTACTCGGGCAGCACGGCGGCCACGGACCGCTTCAGGTCGGCGGGGTCCGCCCCGTCCGACACGACGTAGGCGACGAGGACGGTGTCGCCCGCGTTGTCCCGGCGCGCGACGACCACGCTCTGCGTGACGGCGGGGTGCGCGGACAGCGCGGTCTCGATCTCGCCCGGCTCGATCCGGAAACCGCGCACCTTGACCTGGTGGTCGAGGCGGCCGAGGTACTCGATCCGGCCCCGCTCGTCCCAGCGGACGAGGTCGCCCGTCCGGTACATCCGCCCGCCCGGCTCCCCGAAGGGGCAGGCGACGAACCGGTCGGCGGTCAGGCCGGGGCGTCGCAGGTAGCCGCGCGCGAGGCCCTCGCCCGCGAGGTACAGCTCGCCGGGCACGCCCGCCGGAACGGGCCTCAGGGACGCGTCCAGCACGTAGGCGCGGGTGTTGGCGATCGGGCCGCCGATCGGGGCGTGTCCGGCGGCGTTGCCGTCGTCGAACCAGGCCGCGGCGTAGACGGTCGCCTCGGTCGGGCCGTAGATGTTGGAGATCCGCGCGTCCGGCAGGAGGGCGCGCAGATCCTGGACGAGCCGCGCCGGCAGCGCCTCCCCCGCCAGCACCACGTCCCCCGCGTCCAGAGGGAGCGCGCCGGTCGCCAGCAGCGCGGACATCGCCGACGGGACGCCGCTGATCAGCGTCCCGGACCAGCCGCCGCGCTCGGCGACCTCCAGCAGGTCGCGGACGACCTCGATGTGGCCGCCCGCCGTGAGCGGCGTCAGCCACTCGAACACCGACACGTCGAAGTTGAGCGACGTGGAGAACAGCACGCGGGCGAGCCGCTCCGGGCCGAAGTCCTTCCCCGCCCAGGCGCACAGGTCGACGGCGTTGGCGTGGGAGACGACGACGCCCTTGGGGCGTCCCGTCGACCCGGACGTGTAGATGACGTAGGCGGCGTTGCCCGGCCGGAGCGGCCGGACGCGGTCGGCGTCGGACGGGCTCACCGCCGGGTGCTCGGCCAGGTCGAGGGCGTCCAGCAGGACGCGCGGGGTGGTGCCGGGCAGGTCGGCGCCGGACGTCGTGATGACGCAGGCCGGGGCCGCGTCCTCCAGCATGTAGGCGACACGGTCGGCCGGGTAGGCCAGATCGATCGGCTGATAGGCCGCGCCCGCCTTCAACACCGCCAGCGCCGCGACGACCAGGTTCTCGTCACGCGGCAGAGCCAGCGCGACGAAGTCCTCCGCGCCGACACCCCGCGCGATCAGGTGGCGGGCGAGGCGGTTCGCGCGCTCGTCCAGTTCCCGGTAGGTGAGGGTCGTGCCGCCGCGGGTGACGGACGGGGCGTCCGGCGTGCGGGCGGCCTGCGCCTCGAAAAGCTCAGGGACGACGGCGGGCTCGACCGGCGCCGCCGTGTCGTTCCACTCCTCGAGCACGCGGGAGCGCTCCGCATCGTCGAGCAGCTCGACCTCGCGGAGCGGCGTGGCCGGGTCGACGTCGGCGAGCGCGCCCAGGAACCGGATGTACCGGTCCAGGTGCGTGGCGACCTGGCCCTCGGTGTACAGGTCCGGGTGCGCCTCGAAGTCGACGCGCATGCCGGCGCCGTCGAAGTTGTCGTAGATGTTGATCGACAGGTCGTCGATCGGCCCGGTGGTGATCGCGTGCATCCGCGCCGGCAGGCCCGCGAAGTCCAGCCGGTAGTCGAACGCCATGATGTTGATGACCGGCCCGTGGAGGCGGCGGCGCTCGCCGAGCAGTTTCAGGTCCCGCAGCAGGTCCTCGCGCCGGTAGTGCTGGTGGCGCAGCGCCCGCGCGCTCGCCCGCGTCGCCGCGCGGACCAGCTCGTCCACCGTCATGTCCGGCCGGACATGGACGCGCAGCGGCAGGATCGTCGCCAGCATCGCCGGCGTGTCCAGCGCGATCTGCGTCGTGCGGCCGGTGACGGCGAGGCCGAGGACGACGTCCTCGGTGCCCGTCATCCGCGCCACGTACGCGGCCGTCGCCGCGATCGCCAGGCCCTGCGTCGCGGTGCGGAGCCGGCGCGCGCCGACCGCCAGCTCGGCGGTCCGCTCCGGCGGGACGACGGAGATGAGACTCAGGTAGTCGGCGGTCGGCTCGGCCATCTCCTCCGACAGCGACACCGCGACGGGCCGGTCGGCGAACCGCTCGGTCCAGTAGGCGCGGTCCCGCTCGAACTTCTCCGACGCCCGGTACGCCTCCTCCTCGGCGAGGACCCGGCGGTAGTCGCCCGCCTCCGCCGAGACGTACTCGCCGCCGTTCGCCAGCGCCGTGTAGATCTCGGCGGCGCGGCGGCTGATGATCGATCCGCTGTAGGCGTCCTGGATCACGTGGTGCGCGCGGATGAACCAGCGGTGCAGGCCGGGGGCCAGCCGCAGCAGGGCCGTGGAGTACAGGCGCTCGGCGTCCAGCGGCAGCGGCTCCGCCATCGCCTGCCGCATCCACGCCCGCGCGGCGGCGTCCGGGTCGGGCTCCCCTGACAGGTCCACGAGCGGGATCGTGGCGGTCGCGTCCGGGTCGAGCACCTGGTGCGCAAGCCCGTCCCGCTCGGCCAGCCGGGCGTTCATCGCCAGCGCCTCGTGGGCCGCGATGCGCGCCACCCGGTCGAACAGCTCGTGGTCGACCGCGCCCTCGATCTCGATGTACTGCGCGATGTGGATCGGCGTTCGCGGCGCCAGCTGCTGCGCGTACCAGACGCTCTGCTGAGCGGCCGAAAGGGGAACGTACTCGGTGGACATCAAGCGGTGCTTTCCCGGTCGCAGGGGGTTTGCTTCACGCCCGGATTCGGGTCCGGCGAGACGCCGGCGGGCAGAAATTCAAAGAGAATGACCACAGAACTGATCGGGTTTCCCCGTCCCCTTTCACCCCGAGTTCCCTCCGGGGGACGCACATCGCCCGCACGATCCCGGAGTCAACGCCCTGTGTTCCGGCCAATACGGAGCGCCGCCGCTTTCCGCCCTCGCCCGTCTTCCGCCCGCGTCCCACGATCTACTCAGGAGTAGCGGGGTCACAGTCAACCAGCCGGTCACATGCCTCGCAATCCCCTCAAAAGCAGAACTTGCCCCACCCCATTGCTAACAGGAGTGACAAAATCATCGGCCGCCCGGTCCGTTCCGGACCGGCCGGACGCTCGCCGGGTGACAAAGGTTGACAACCGAATCCGGCCAGTCCGGTCACGTTCGGTGAACGGCGGGCCCGCTACCTGCCCGGGTACTCGTGCACCACCACCGCGGCGGCCCGCACCGCCGGGTGGCGCTGCAGCACCGCCTCGATCTCGCCCAGCTCCATCCGCACCCCGGCGATCTTGACCTGGCGGTCGACGCGCCCCAGGTACTGGAGGGTGGGACGGTCCTCGCCGCCGGCGCCGGGCGGCAGCAGCCGCACCGCGTCGCCCGTCCGGTAGAGGCGCCCGGTCGGGGACGCGCCGAAGGGGTCCCGGTAGAACGCCTCGCGGGTCCGCTCGTCGTCGCCGAGGTAGCCGCGGCCGACCACCACGCCGCCGACGAACAGCTCCCCGGTCTCGCCGACGTCGCACGCCGACCAGGTGCCGTCGGCCGTGGCGCCGTCCGCCTCCGGCCGCAGCACGTACAGGCGCGCGTTGACGATCGGCGTCCCGATCGGCAGGCGGAGAAGGTCCAGGTCACCGGCCGTCACGGTGTGGTGGGTGACGTCGTCGGAGCACTCGGTGGGGCCGTAGGCGTTCAGCAGCCGGGCGTGCGGCATCGCCTCCAGCCAGCGGCGGGACAGCTCGGCCGGCAGCTCCTCGCCGGTGGCGATCATCCAGCGCAGGCCCGCCAGCGGGCGGGGCCCGCCGTCCCGGGCCGGTGAGGCGCCGGGCGCCAGGTCGTCCAGCAGGTGCCTGACCATGGTCGGGACGAGCTCGACGACCGTGATGCCCTGCCCGTCCACCGCGCGGGCGAACGCGACCGGGTCGTGGCCCACCTCGTCGCCGATCACGTCCACCCGGCCGCCCAGCAGCAGCGGGCAGAGCATCTGCCAGATCGAGATGTCGAACCCCAGCGGGGCGGTGAACGCGACCACGTCGTCGCCGGTCAGCTCCAGGTCGATGACCTTCGCCCAGAGGTGGTTGAGCATGCCCTGGTGCTCGACGACCGCGCCCTTGGGGCGGCCCGTCGACCCCGAGGTGAACAGCACGTAGCGGGGCTGGTCGAGCGCGCTCAGGCGCGGCTCCCCCGCCCACGGGGCGAGGCCGTCCGCCCGCGCGGCGCCGACGACGCGGCACCCCGCCTCCGCCGCCCCCTCCAGCAGGGCCGGCGCGACCTCCCGCGCGTCATCGCGGGAGGACCACACACCACGCTCCCCGGCCGCTGCGCGGTCCTGAGCGTCAACGGTGATCAGCACGGACGCGCCCGCCTGGCCGAGGACGTCGCGGACGCGGGCGGCGGGCCAGGTCTCGTCGGCCGGGACGTACAGGGCGCCGACCAGCTCGATCGCGAGGAACGCGGCGATGACGCCCGCGCACCGGCCGCCGCCCACCCCGACGACCGTGCCGGGGCGGACGCCCTCGTCCTCCAGCAGCGCGGCGAGCCGGCGCGCCTCGGCGGCCAGCTCGGCGTAGGAGAGCGTCCGGTGCTCGTCGGCGACGGCGGGGCGGTCGCGCTCGGCGGCGATCCGCTCCACCCGCGCGATGACCGGGCCGGCGAGGTCGACGTCCCGCTCGCGGAGCATCCCGAGCCGCGCGGCCAGCTCGCGGGCGCGCTCCGCCTGCGCCGCGGGCACGTCCAGGGCGGGCAGCCCGGCCAGGGGGAGCAGCCGGTCCACGGCGGGTCCGCGAGCACTCATCTTTACTCTCCGTGTTGTAGAACTTCTCCGCTGTAACAGCAAAACAAGCGGCCGCCATAGCCTAAGTCCGGCCCGGCAGAAGCACCACGCATTCTGCCCTACCGGCGGGTAATCAGGGGGTTGCGGCAGCAAGATGCCCGAAGGTACCGTGATGCCTCGCCATGGCTCTGGCGTGAAGCCCGCGGCGAACTTCGGGGGAAGACGAGGGAATTGCTTCTTCATTTCAGGGTGGCAGCGTGCCGATAATAACCTCGCCGCAGGAATTCAATGTCGACGACCTTTACGTCGATCTTCGGCCTGTCATCGAACGCCCGCTCTACCTCAAATGCGAGGGCTTCAACTTTGCCGGTTCGGTGAAACTGAAGGCGGCCGCGGCGATGGTCGAGGCGGCCGAGCGGGACGGCGCGCTCACCCCTGACTCGATCATCGTGGAGTCGTCGTCGGGCAACCTCGGGATCGCGCTCAGCCTGATCGCCGCGAGCCGCGGCCTGCGGTTCGTGTGCGTCACCGACCCGCGCTGCAACCCGGCGTCGATGCGGGTCATGCGGGCCCTCGGCGCGGAGGTGCGCGTGGTGTCCGACCGGGACGCCAACGGCGGCTACCTCGGCGGGCGCATCGACTACGTCCGGAACCTGTGCGCGTCCGGCGGCGGGTACGTGTGGCTGAACCAGTACGCCAACCGCAACAACTGGCTGGCGCACTACCGCGGGACCGCCCCGGCGATCGACCGCGAGTTCCCCGACCTGGAGGTCCTGTTCGTCGGCGCGGGGACGACCGGGACGCTGATGGGCTGCGCCCGCTACTTCCGCGAGCACCGCCGGCCCGTCACGATCGTGGCGGTGGACGCGGTCGGCTCGGTGACCTTCGGCGGCCTCCCCGAGCGCCGGATGGTCCCGGGCCTCGGCACCAGCAGCAAGCCGGCGCTGGTGGACGAGTCGTTCATCGACGACGTGGTGCACGTCCCCGAGACCGACACGATCCGGACCGTGCACGCGCTGGCCTCGCGCGGGTTCCTGTTCGGCGGCTCCACCGGCACCGTGGTGTCGGGCGCCTCCCGCTGGCTGGAGGCCAAGTACCCCGGCGAGGACCCCGTGGCCGTCGCCATCGCCCCCGACCTCGGCGAACGCTACCTCGATTCCCTCTACGAGGAGAACTGGCTGCGCGAACACTTCGGCGACCCGGCCGCTATCCTCGGCGACTGATCATCTACAGGAATACGGAGTTCCGCCCATGACGCAGGCCCCAACGTTCGCCGTGGTCTCCGGCGCCCAGGTCCACGAGGCGGTCGCCGGGCGCGAGGCGGAGGTCACCCGGATGGTCGAGGCGGCCTACCGGCTGCACGGCGAGGGCCTGACGGTCAACCCCGACTCCTACTTCCTGCGCTTCCCCGACCGCCCGTCCGACCGGATCATCGCCCTGCCCGCCTCGGTCAAGGGCGGCGTCGGCGTGCACGGCATCAAGTGGATCTCCAGCTTCCCGGGCAACGTGGCGAGCGGCGTCCCGCGCGCGTCGGCCGTGCTGATCCTCAACGACGCCGAGACGGGCTACCCGTTCGCGTGCCTGGAGAGCTCCATCATCTCCGCCGCCCGCACCGCCGCGTCCGCCGCGCTGGCCGCCGCGGCCCTCGCCGACCGCCGCGGCGGGCGCCCCCGCCGGATCGGCTTCGTGGGCGTCGGCCTCATCGCCCGCTACATCCACACCTACCTGGCGGGCAACGGCTTCACCTTCGACGAGCTCGGCGTCCACGACCTGTCACGCGAGCACGCCGAGGGCTTCCAGGGCTACCTGGAGCGCACCGAGAAGGGCGCGATCACGATCCACGACTCGGCCGAGTCGCTGATCCGCTCGTCCGACCTGGTCGTCTTCGCGACCGTCGCGGGCGAACCGCACGTCACCGACCCGGGCTGGTTCGCGCACAACCCCCTCGTCCTGCACGTGTCGCTGCGCGACCTCTCCCCCGAGATCATCCTGTCGTCGTACAACGTCGTGGACGACGTCGAGCACTGCCTGAAGGCCGACACGTCCCCGCACCTGGCCGAGCAGCGGGCCGGCCACCGCGACTTCGTCGCCGGGACCCTGTACGACGTCCTGACGGGCACGACGGCCCCGCCCGCCGACAAGCCGGTCGTCTTCTCACCGTTCGGCCTCGGCGTCCTGGACCTGGCCGTGGCGAAGTACGTCTACGACCAGGTCGCGTCGTCGGGCGCGCTGAACACCGTCCCCGGCTTCTTCCACGAGATGAAGCGCTACGGCTGACGCCCGGTCGCGGCGAGCGAGCCGAGCAGCGCGAGGGCCTCGGCGCTCGCCGACCCGGGCTCGGCGGGCTAGGTGTACTTGGCCATGATCTTGGTGACACCTGACCGGTAGGTCTTTGATCAGCAAGAGGACCTCCTGGCGTAGTGGAGTTTCACCGACTTC
>NZ_JBFAGB010000082.1:0-16107 GCF_040639875.1 Actinomadura sp. NPDC023710 | reverse complement strand
GGTCGGTCGAGGCCTCCTCGACCGCGCAGCCCATCACCTCGAACACCTCGGCGGCGGGTTCGAGGACGGCGGCCGGCGGGGCCTTTCTCATTTCTGCCGGCATCCCGGGCATCCGGGTCAGCGGCCGAGCGTGCGGTCGAGCGTGGCGGCCCACTGGTCGAGCAGGCGGGTACGGCGTGCCGAGTCGTCGGTGAGGAGATCGGCCAGGCCGAGGCCGCGGACCAGGTCGAGGGTCGCCTGGACCGTTTCCCGGACGCCGGGGACCGACTCGTCCGCGCCGAGGGCCTCGACGGTGAGGCGGTGCGCCTCACGTCCGACCCTCGCCTCCAGGGGAACGACCTGCGCGCGGAGCTGCTCGTCCGAGCTGGCCGCGACCCAGAGCTGGAGTGCGGCCCGGAAGAGCGGGGTCGTGTACATCTCGCCGAGGAGCGTGACGACGTCCAGCGTGGAGGGACGGCGGTCGGCGAGCGCGTCCAGGCGCTCGCGCATCTGCGCCATTCTCACGTCCGAGCCGTACTCGACCGCCGCGGTCACCAGTTCCTCGCGCGTGCGGAAGTGGTGCTGGGCCGCGCCACGGGAGACACCCGCGCGCTCGGCGACCACCGCCACCGTCGTGCCCGCCCAGCCCACGGAGGCGAGGCAGCCGATGGCGGCCTCCAGGAGGCGCCGCCGCGTGGCGCGGCTGCGGTCCTGCTGCGGTTCGCGGGGGAGTGCCTGGGCGGTCATGGAGTCCTCGGGGTCGGTGGCCGGCCCTCCAGTCAACCAAACGATCAGGCGAGGAAACAATCATGCACGATTGATTTTTTAGATGCGGGCTGGCAGGGTTCTGGCCATGAGCCAACCGCTGCGGGTCGGTAACGCCTCGGGCTTCTACGGCGACCGCTTCTCCGCGGTGCGGGAGATGCTGGAGGGCGGGCCGCTGGACTTCCTCACCGGCGACTACCTCGCCGAGCTGACGATGCTGATCCTCGGGCGCGGGAAGATGAAGGACCCGGACGCCGGGTACGCCGCGACGTTCCTCCGGCAGATGGAGGAGTCCCTCGGCCTGGCCGCGGAACGCGGCACCACGATCGTCACGAACGCCGGCGGGCTCAACCCGCGGGGGCTGGCGGACCGCCTGCGCGAGCTGGCCGCCCGGCTCGGGATCGACGTGCGGATCGCCCATGTGGAGGGCGACGACCTGCTGTCCCGGGCGAAGGATCTCGGCCTGGCGGACGGCCGCTACGGGCGGCCGCTCACCGCGAACGCCTACCTGGGCGCCTGGGGGATCGTCGAGTGCCTGCGGGCCGGCGCGGACGTGGTGGTGACCGGACGCGTTACCGACGCGTCCCTGGTCGTGGGCCCCGCCGCCGCGCACTTCGGCTGGGCGCGCGACGACTGGGACGCCCTCGCGGGTGCGACGGTCGCCGGGCACGTCCTGGAGTGCGGCGCGCAGGCGACCGGCGGCAACTACGCCTTCTTCCAAGAAATCTACAATGTAAAGGCGCCGGGCTTTCCGGTCGCCGAGATCCATCCCGACGGCTCCAGCGTGATCACCAAGCACGACGGGACGGGCGGCGCCGTGACCGTCGAGACCGTCACGGCCCAGCTCCTGTACGAGATCGGCGCGCCCTCCTACGCGGGACCGGACGTGACGGCGCGGTTCGACACGATCGCGCCGGCGCAGGATGCACCCGACCGGGTGCGGATCAGCGGCGTCCGGGGCGTTCCGCCGCCGCCGTCCACCAAGGTGTGCCTGAACCATCTGGGCGGCCACCGCAACGAGATGACCTTCGTCCTCACCGGCCTGGACGTCGAGGCCAAGGCCGACCTCGCGAAGGCGCAGCTGGAGGCCGCCTTCGCGGGGGCTCGGCCGGCCCGTGTCGAATGGACGCTCGTCGGCACGCCCGGACCGGATCCGGCCACTCAGGGGGAGGCCACGGCCCTGCTGCGCTGCGCCGTCCTCGATCCGGATCCGGAGAAGGTCGGCCGCGGGTTCAGCGGGGCCGTCGTGGAACTCGCCCTCGCCGGTTACCCGGGCTTCACCATGACCTCACCGCCCGGAAAGGGCGGCCCCTACGGGGTCTACACGCCCGCCTACGTCCCGAACGAGGCCATCGAGCATGTCGCGGTGACCTCCGAGGGTGAGCGAGTCTCCATCCCGGCCGCCCCTCTCGTGCGCGACCTTGAGATCTCCTCCGAGTCGCCACCCGCCGGGGCCGTCCCGCCGGGCGCCACCGTCCGCGCACCGCTCGGCCGTGTCGCCGGGGCGCGGAGCGGGGACAAGGGCGGGGATGCCAATATCGGCGTGTGGGCCCGGACCGACGCGCAGTGGCGCTGGCTGGAGCCGTTCCTGACGACCGAAAGGCTTGGCGAGTTGCTGCCGGAGACCCGCGAGCACGCCGTCCGCCGGTATGTGCTCCCCAACCTCCGCGCGGTGAACTTCGTCGTCGAAGGGCTGCTGCAGGAGGGTGTGTCCGCCTCGACCCGGTTCGACCCGCAGGGAAAGGCTCTGGGGGAGTGGCTGCGGTCCCGCCTCGTCGACATCCCGGAGGCAGTCCTGTGACCCTCAAGAGCACCCTGGACGCGCGGAGCCCGGAGTACCGGGAACGCCGCGCGGCCATGCTGGAGAAGCTGGCGGCCCTGGACGCCGAGCACGCCAAGGCGCTGGAGGGCGGCGGCGAGAAGTACGTCGCGCGGCACCGCGGCCGCGGCAAGCTGCTGGCGCGCGAGCGCATCGAACTGCTGCTCGACCTCGACTCGCCGTTCCTGGAGCTGAGCCCCCTCGCCGCGTGGGGGAGCGACTTCCCGGTCGGCGCGAGCGTCGTCACCGGCATCGGCGTCGTCGAGGGCGTCGAGTGCATGATCGTGGCGAACGATCCGACGGTGCGGGGCGGATCCAGCAATCCGTGGACGGTGAAGAAGAGCTTCCGGGCGTCCGACATCGCGCTGGAGAACCGGCTGCCCGTCATCAACCTGGTCGAGTCGGGCGGCGCGGACCTGCCGACGCAGAAGGAGATCTTCATCCCGGGCGGCCGCATGTTCCGCGACCTCACCCGGTTGTCGGCCGCGGGGATCCCCACGATCGCGCTCGTGTTCGGCAACTCCACCGCGGGCGGCGCCTACATTCCGGGCATGTGCGACCACGTCGTCATGGTCAAGGAGCGCGCGAAGGTGTTCCTCGGCGGTCCGCCGCTGGTGAAGATGGCGACCGGCGAGGAGGCCGACGACGAGGAGCTCGGCGGCGCCGAGATGCACGCGCGCACCTCCGGCCTCGCCGACTACATGGCGGCGGACGAGGCGGACGCGCTGCGCCTCGGACGCCAGATCGTCGCGAACCTCAACCACCGCAGGCTCGGTCCCGCGCCCGGCCCGGTCGAGGAGCCGCTGTACGACGCCGAGGAACTGGCCGGGATCGTCCCCGAGGACCTGAAGGTCCCCTTCGACCCGCGCGAGGTCATCGCGCGGATCGCCGACGGGTCGCGGTTCGACGAGTTCAAGCCGCTGTACGGGATGAGCCTGGTCACCGGCTGGACGCGCGTCCACGGCTATCCGATCGGGGTCCTCGCCAACGCGCAGGGCGTCCTGTTCGGGGACGAGGCGCAGAAGGCGGCGCAGTTCATCCAGCTCGCCAACCAGAGCGACACCCCGCTGCTGTTCCTGCACAACACGACCGGCTACATGGTCGGCAGGGAGTACGAGCAGGCCGGGATCATCAAGCACGGCGCCCTGATGATCAACGCGGTGGCCAACAGCCGGGTCCCGCACATCTCGATCGTCATGGGCGCCTCGTACGGGGCGGGCAACTACGGCATGTGCGGCCGCGCGTACGACCCGCGGTTCCTGTTCGCCTGGCCGAGCGCCAAGTCGGCGGTGATGGGGCCGCAGCAGCTCGCGGGCGTCCTGTCGATCGTGGCGCGGCAGGCGGCGCAGGCGCGCGGGCAGGCCTACGACGACGACCAGGACCGCGCGATGCGGGAGATGGTCGAGGCGCAGATCGAGGCCGAGTCGCTGCCGTTCTTCCTGTCCGGGCGGCTCTACGACGACGGGGTGATCGACCCCCGCGACACCCGGACCGTCCTCGGCCTGTGCCTGTCCGTCGTCCACAACGCGCCCGTGCGCGGCGCCGAGGGCTTCGGCGTCTTCCGGATGTGAGTGTCGAACAATGATCAACAGAGTGCTGGTCGCCAACCGCGGCGAGATCGCCCGCCGCGTCCTGCGGGCCTGCCGGGACCTCGGTGTCGGGACGGTCGCCGTCCACTCCGATCCCGACGCCGGCGCGCCGCACGTCCGGGAGGCGGACGTGGCCGGGCGGCTGCCCGGGGCGTCCCCGGCGGAGACGTACCTGTCGGTGGAGCGGCTCCTCGCCGTGGCGAAGCGCGCCGGGGCCGACGCCGTCCACCCGGGCTACGGGTTCCTGTCGGAGAACGCGGACTTCGCGCGGGCCGTCGTCGGCGCGGGCCTGACCTGGATCGGCCCGCCGCCCGAGGCGATCGCCGCGATGGGGTCCAAGATCGAGGCCAAGAAGCTGATGGCCGCGGCGGACGTCCCGGTGCTGCCCGAGCTCGACCCCGCCCGGGTCGGCGGCGCGGACCTGCCGCTGCTGGTCAAGGCGTCCGCGGGCGGCGGCGGGCGCGGCATGCGCGTCGTCCGGACGCCGGAGGACCTGCCGGACGCCGTCGCGGGCGCGCGCAGGGAGGCGGAGTCGGCGTTCGGCGACCCGACCGTGTTCTGCGAGCCGCTGCTGGAGGACGCCCGCCACATCGAGGTGCAGATCCTCGCCGACGCGCACGGGACGGTCTGGACGCTCGGCGAGCGCGAGTGCTCCATCCAGCGCCGCCACCAGAAGATCATCGAGGAGGCGCCGTCCCCGGCCGTCGGCCCCGAGCTGCGGGCGCGGCTGTGCGGGGCGGCGGCGAGCGCGGCACGCGCCATCGGCTACGTCGGCGCGGGCACGGTCGAGTTCATGCTGGCGCGCGACGGCCGCTTCTACTTCCTGGAGGTCAACACCCGGCTCCAGGTCGAGCACCCGGTCACCGAGTGCGTGTACGGGGTGGACCTCGTCCGGCTGCAGATCGAGGTCGCCGAGGGGGCCCGCCTGCCGCAGGCGCCGCCGGAACCGCGCGGCCACGCCATCGAGGTGCGCCTCTACGCCGAGGACCCCGCGCAGGACTGGCGGCCCGCCAGCGGCACGCTGCACACCTTCGAGGTTCCGGGGGCGGACGTCGAGTTCGCCGTTCCGGCGGCACACGGGGTCCGCCTCGACAGCGGCGTGGAGAGCGGCGCCGAGGTCGGCGTCCACTACGACCCGATGCTCGCCAAGGTGATCGCGTGGGCGCCGTCCCGGGCCGCCGCCGCGCGCAGACTGGCGGCCGCGCTGCGCGGCGCCCGCATCCACGGCCTCACCACCAACCGCGACCTGCTCGTCCGGATCCTGGAGGAGCCCGCGTTCCTGGACGGCGCCACCGACACCGGCTACCTCGACCGTGTCGGCCTCGGCGCCCTGGCCGCGCCGCTGGCGGACGAGGCGGCGGTCCGGGTCTGCGCGCTGGCCGCCGCGCTCGCCCAGGCCGCCGCGGACCGGGCGGGCGCCGCGGTGCTCGGCGGCCTCCCGTCGGGCTGGCGCAACGTGCGGTCCCAGCCGCAGCGCAGGACGTTCCAGGGGCCCGGAGGCCCGGTGGACGTCGACTACCGGCTGGACAGGAACGGCCTGGCCTCAGAGCTGTGCCCGGGCACGTCGCTGCTGTCGGCCTCGCCGGAACGCGTCGTCCTCGACCACGACGGCCTCCGCGAGACCTTCACCGTGACCGCCGCAGGGGGCGCGGTGCACGTCGATTCCCGTCTCGGCCCGGTCACGCTCGTCGCCGTCCCGCGGTTCGCCGACCCGAGCGGCCGGATCGCCCCGGGGTCCCTTCTGGCCCCCATGCCCGGCACCGTCGTCCGCGTCGAGACCGCACCGGGCGCGGACGTCGCCGAGGGGCAGACCCTCGTCGTCCTGGAGGCGATGAAGATGGAGCACCGCGTCGCCGCGCCGTCCGCCGGGACGGTCGCCGAACTCAACGTCACCGCGGGGCAGCAGGTCGAGTCCGGCGCCGTCCTCGCCGTCATCGAAGGGACCCCCGAATGAGCTTCGTCGAGACCGAGGAACGGCGGGCCCTGCGCGCCGCCGTCGCTGAGCTGGGCGGCAAGTACGGCTCCTCCTACTACGTGGAGAAGGCCAAGTCCGGGCAGAAGACCGACGAGCTGTGGGCCGAGGCCGGGCGGCTCGGCTACCTGGGCGTCAACGTGCCGGAGGAGTACGGCGGCGGAGGCGGAGGCATCGGCGACCTCGCCGCCGTGTGCGAGGAGCTGGCCGCCGCGGGCTGCCCGCTGCTGCTCATGGTCGTGTCCCCGGCGATCTGCGCGACGATCATCGCCCGGTCCGGCACCGAGGACCAGCGCAAGCACTGGCTGCCGCGCTTCGCCGACGGCTCGGTGAAGATGGCGTTCGCGATCACCGAACCCGACGCCGGCTCCAACGCGCACCGCATCACCACCACGGCGCGCCGCGACGGCGACGGGTGGGTGCTGAGCGGGCAGAAGACGTTCATCTCCGGCGTGGACGAGTCGGACGCCGTGCTGTTCGTCTCCCGCACGCAGGACCAGAAGGGCAACCTGCGGCCGTCGCTGTTCATCGTCCCGACCGCCGCGCCGGGCTTCACCTTCACCCCCGTCGACATGGAGATCGTGTCGCCGGAGAAGCAGTTCGTCTGCCACCTCGACGACGTCCGGCTGCCCTACGACGCGCTCGTCGGCGACGAGGACGGCGGCCTGCTGCAGCTGTTCGCCGGACTCAACCCCGAGCGCATCATGGCCGCCGCGATGGGCGCCGGGATCGGCCGCCTCGCGCTCGGCAAGGCGACCGGCTACGCCATGTCCCGGCAGGTGTTCAGGACGCCGATCGGCGCGCACCAGGGCCTCGCGCACCCGCTCGCCGCCGCCAAGATCGAGCTGGAGCTGGCCCGGCTGATGGGGCAGAAGGCCGCCTGGCTCTACGACGCGGGCGACGACACGGGCGCCGGCGAGGCCGCGAACATGGCCAAGTACGCCACCGCCGAGGCCGCGATCCACTGCGTCGACCAGGCCATCCAGACCCACGGCGGCAACGGCCTCACCACCGAGTACGGCGTCGGGATGCTCGCCGGGGTCGTCCGGCTCATGCGCATCGCCCCGGTCAGCCGCGAGATGATCCTCAACTACGTCGCACAGCACTCCCTGGGGCTGCCCAAGTCCTACTGACGATTACGGTGGCGGCGCGGGACCGGGCGGCTTAGACTCCTGCCGTTCCGGCGCTTTGATCCACAAAAGAAGATCGCGACCAGAGGGACTCACGTGTACGGTCCGCCACCCGTTCCGCTGCCCGCCGCAGAGCCCGTGCCGCCCGCCCCGCCTCCCGCCGCGGCCCCGCGCGGCCGCCGCCTCGCGGCCTGGGGCATCGACGCCGCACTCCTCGCCGGCGCCGCCGTCCTCCTCGGCATGATGACCTGGGGACGGCTGAACGGGCTCCTCGGGGACGGACTCTGGGGCGACGCCCTGTCGGCGGGGGGCGGGCTCCTGCTGTCCGGCGGCGACGTCCAGCAGGCCGCCGAGAAGTTCGGCATGGGCATCTGGAACACGGTCGTCAGCGCCGTCCAGCAGGCACTGCTCCTGCTCGTCCTGATCGAGTTCCTGCACCAGTTCGCGGGGCAGGCCTTCGCCGGCCGGACCGTCGGCAAGGCCGTGCTCGATCTGCGCGTGGAGAACACCACGTCCGCCAAGTCCAGGGCGCTGCGCCGTTCGCTGGTGACCACGGCGGGCGGCACCGGCCTGTACTGCACCGCGTGGATCCTTCTCCTGCACGGCCTCTTCTTCCTTTCCCTCGTCACCTGGCTGGTCGCCGTCGCGGTGTTCCTGGCCAACAGCGCGCCGACCCTCGTCGGCGCCCGCCGGCGGGCCCTCGCCGACCTGGTGGCGGGGACGTCCCTCGTCCGCGCGGACGGCTACCGCCGCGCCGCCGAGGCCGCGCGGCAGGGCGCCGTCATCGCCTGGGACGGCACGCAGGCGGCCGGCCAGGTCGCGGGCCAGGCCGTCCGGGAGAACGCCGCCCGCATCGCCCAGGCCGAATCGATGCAGCGCGCCCTGCAGTCGGAGCGCGCCCGGCAGATGCAGGATCTGGGCCGGCGGTCCGCCGCCCGGATGCAGGGCGCGATGCAGAGCGAACGGGCACAGCAGGTCGGAGACGCGGGCAAGCGCGTCGGCGGCCGGCTCAGGAACGCCTACCAGGATCGCCGGGCCGCGCGCCGGCAGGCGCTGCCCCCGCAGCCGGAACAGCCCGCCCTCCCGCCGCCCGCACCGCACTACGACCCCTACGCCCAACCGGGCCAGTACTCCCACCCCGGCCAGCCGGCCCAGCCCGCCCAGCCCGGCTGGTACGAGCCGCCGCAGCAGTACATGCCGCCGCCGCAGCAGTAGTCGCCCAGGGCCCGGAACTGCCGAAGTCCTACTGAATCACCCAACCTCGACCTTTGCTCACTGTTAGTAGTCATTACGTTACATAGAGCATGTGGCGGGGAGTATCGCTACGCAAGTACGGATGCTGGAGCGAAAGGGATGATCATGAAGAGGTGTCTTGCGGTTCTGGTTCTCGCCGCCGGGACGACGGTGGCCGGGATGACCGGCCTGTCCGCCACGGCGTCGGCCGCCACGGCCTCCGGCGAGCCGATGTCGGGGCACGGTCACCACTGCTGCTGCGAGCACAACTACAACAAGAACGTGAACATCAACATCAACGGCTGACGCGAAGGTCGTTCCGCCCGGCGCTCCTTCCGGCGGGCGGCCATCTGGCGGAGACCGCGCGGTCTCCGCCAGATCGTCACTCGGCCAGGGCGTCCAGTTGCGCCTCCAGCGGCACGGGCGCGCCGAGGCGGTTGTCCACGGCCGTGTGGGGCACCGGAGGCGGCGTCCCGGGCAGCATCCGGGCGACGAACGCGTCGAACGCCGCCAGCTTGCCGGTGTCGCGGGGCGAGCCCCGCCGCTCCAGCCGGTGCCGGAGGGTCGCGGCGTCCGTCCGGATCCAGACGAGACGCACCCGCGGCCCGCCCAGGGACGCGACCCACTCCGTCCAGCGCGCCGCGTCCCGGATGTGGCCGGTGAACGGGCCGCTCAGCAGCACCGGGCAGCCGTGCGAGCGGATCTCCCGCGCCGTGGCCGTCATCCCCGCGTACTCGTGCGGCTTGACGTGCTCGTCGTACCAGGGGCCCTCGCGCTCGCCGGGATCGCGGGAGGACGCCGCGAGCGTCGCCTCCACGAACGGCCCGAACATCGTGTCCTTGTCCAGCAGCGCCGGCACGGGACGCAGCCGCCGCAGCAGCAGGTGCGAGATCGTGGACTTGCCGGAGCCGGGCGGCCCCGCCACCACCCAGACCGGGGCGGGTGTCACGTCGACAGGCGCAGGCGGCGGGTCGCCAGCCGCTCGATGCGCGCCTCGTCGATCTCGTGGCCGAGGCCCGGCTGCGTGAGCGGGACGCCGACCACGCCGCCGGACGAGCGCACCGGCGGCGTCACGAACACCGGGCCGCCGGCCGGGTCGGACACGTCGCTCGGCAGCGTGCACCCCGGCAGGGCCGCGAGCGCGACCGCGGCGGCCTGCCCGATGCCGAACGCGCCGCAGCCGCTGCACCACACGTCCCATCCCGCCGCGTAGGCGAGGTCGTGGGCGCTGCGGGCCGCGGTCAGCCCGCCGAGCCGGTCCAGGCGCAGGTGCAGCGCACGGCCCGCCTGCAGCGACAGGGCCGCGTCCAGCGTCTCCAGATCGCCCACGTCCGGGGCCACGGCCGTGCCCACCCGCGTCTGGAGCCGGGCGTGCGCGGCCAGGTCGCCGCCGGGGAAGGGGCGTTCGATCGCCGCCAGGCCGTAGGCGTCCAGCGCCTCCAGCGCCGCCAGGTGCTCCGGCGACTCGGTGTAGGCGTGGCCCGCGTCGGCGACGAGCGCCAGCGCCGGGTACGCCTGCCGGATCGCGCGGACGGGCTCGACGTCCCACCCCGGCCGGACGTCCAGCGTGACACGGGTGTGGCCCGCTCCAACGGCCTGGTTGACGCGGGCCGTGACGGTGTCGATCGCGGGCTCGGGGGAGATCCGCGCACCCGTCACGATGGAGGTGCGGGTGCCGCCGAGCGCGTGCGCGAGCGGCAGCCCCCGCGTCCGGCACCACAGGTCCCAGCAGGCGGTGTCGACGGCCGCCGCGGCCTCGCGCGCGCCGAGGTCGGCGGCGGCGGACACGTCCTCGGGGCGGTCCCAGTCGAGCCCGATGAGGGCCGGCCCCATGCGCGTCTCGATGTCCGCCCATGCCGCGCCGGGGTCCGCGGCCCCCACCGGGACGGCCATCTCGCCCCAGCCGACGGCGTCGCCGCCGGCCAGGCGGACGAGGACGCTCTCCGGCCGCCGCCCGCGCGGCATTCTCACGCGGAAGGCGTCGCAGCCGTGGATCCGAGGCACCGCACCAGCCCTTCGAAGTAGGGGTCCTTCCTCAATGATCCCCCCTCCCCGGACCGGGAAGGACAATTCACGCGGGTCAGGACCGCCTCGGCGGGACGGGCGCCGGCCGCGGGCCGGGCCTGCCGGTCAGGGGCAGCTGCTCTCCAGCGACTCCGGCTTGGAACTGGGCTTGGACGGTTCGCCGCCGTCTTGCCCGTCCGGCGACCCGGTGGGCGAAGCGGTGGGCGACCCTGTGGGTGATGCGGTGGGCGTGCCGCTCGGTTTGACGCTGACCTGCCGCGGGTCGCTGTTGACGGCGTCGGCGGCCAGGGTGCGGATCTTGTCGAAGTCCGGGTTCCCGGTGTAGATCAGCGGCGGGACGAACTGCAGGCTCCTGATCTGCGCGCCGTTCTTGACCCGGTTCGACAGCTTCATCAGCGCGGGCAGCAGTTCCTGCGGGATGTCGGTCGACAGCGTCCGCTTGGCCGCCGCGGCGAGCTTGTCGAAGCTGGTGAGCACGGTCTGCGGGTCGGCCTGCTCGGCGATCGCCCGCATCAGGCACTTCTGCCGGCTCATCCGCACGTAGTCGCTGCTGTTGGTGCGGGACCGCCCGTACCAGAGGGCCTCCTTGCCCTTCAGCGTCCGGTATCCGGGCTGCAGGACGGCCCCTTGCAGGCCGTAGGGGATCGGCTCGGTGATCTTGAGCTTGACGCCGCCCATGGCGTCGATGATGTCGGCGAAGCCGAACATGTCGACGAGGATGTAGTAGTCCACGCGCAGGCCGAGAACGCCGGCGACGGTGGCCTTCAGAAGTTCGGGGCCGCGGCGTTTCTTGGCGACGCCGGGCACCACGTCGGGGTGGTTCTCGGCGTATTCGTAGACCTCGTTGAGCAGGCCCGGGTTCTGCGGGCCGTCGCCGGTGAAGCCGTAGGGGAACCGGTCGCGGGCGGGGCCGGGCGGCATCGGGAACTGTTCCAGGTTCCGCGGCAGGCTCAGCAGCACCGTGTCGCCCGTCTTGGTGTCGACGCTGGCGAGCGTCACGCTGTCGGTGCGCACGCCGGTGCGGTCGGCGGCGGAGTCGCCGCCGAGCAGCAGGATGTTGACGCGGGGCTGGCCGTTGAACGGGTCCTTGGCGTCGACGGGCTTGCCGTTCTCGCTGCCGGTGCGGAAGATGCTGGTCAGCGCGTCACGGTACACGTAGGTGCTGTGCGCCGACCACGCCACCGGCACCGCGACGGCGAAGCACATCACCGCGACGGCGGCCGCGCCGAGCGTCCGGGCGCCCGCGGCGAGGCGGGCCGGGCGCAGCAGCAGGTAGGAGCGGACGACGACGAGGATCCACAGCACGCCGAGTGCGACGAGCGCGGCGGAGGTCCGCTGCAGCACCGCGGGCTGGACGGCGTAGTGGACCAGGTCGGAGCGGTAGAGCGTGGCGGCGCCCCCGAGGGCGGCCACGATCGCCACGTACAGCGCGAGCAGCAGCCCGCCGGCGACCCGGCGACCCGTGACGAAATGCGCGACACCCCAGACCAGGGCGGACGCGAGCGTCAGCGCCAGCGCGCGGGGAAGGCCCCCGGCTCCGCCGGAGGTACCCGCATCGTCCCTGTTCCGGGCACGCCCCCTCGGCGACCGACCCATGTACGCTCCGATTCCCACCCACAGTGAATTAAGCCTCGGCTCACATTATGGACGCGTCGAACCGGGCAAAGGTTGCGTAAGAGTCGATCGCATGCAAGCGGATGTGGCCTTTGGTGCAGAACGTCAGGATAGTGAATCCGCCGCCGTCCGGGGGCCCGTACGGATGATCACGTGGCGGGCAGGGCGCCAGCGCGTGGGCGGCCGTCAGCGGCGGAACGATCACCAGCAGGCACAGGACCGAGACCGTGGTGCCGCCCGCGAGACGCCACAACGGCGACAGCCCGTCCGGGAGCAGCACGGCGTAGGAGTGGACGATCAGCCCCGCCCACAGCGCCGCGACGACCACGCAGCCGGCCGTCAGCGCCGCCAGCAACGCGGGCCGCGCCGCCGCCTGCAGCAGGAGCGGGCGGCCGTGCCCGGCGGCGAGGGCCGCCGCGGTCAGCGCCAGCGCCTGGACGGTCAGCAGCGCCGCCCCGAGCCTGACGCGCCCGGCCCGCAGGTGCGCGATGCCCGGCAGGGCCGGGGAGACCGCGGCGATCAGCAGCGCCTCGGCCAGCCCCCGCAGCGCCGCCTCCCGCTCCCGGCGCTCCCGCACGCGGTCCCGGACCGCCGGGCCCGGCGCCCCCTCCTGCAGCGGCCGCGCCCCGGCTCCGATCGGCCCGCCGTCGACCATGCTGCGCCCCCTTCAGGGACGGAGACCCCTCTCCGTTCCCGACGTAAGAGAGTGCAGGTCAGGGAGCTGAACGGGGGCGAAGGCAGCGGCGTGTCGCGAAATGCGGGGGACCCCGGCGGTCCGGAGGGGATGCCCTTTACCAGCTGCTGGACAGCGGCTTGCCCTCGGCGTAGCCGGACGGGCTCTGGATCCCGATCGTGGCGCGCTCGTGGAACTCCTCCAGGGTCCGCGCGCCCGCGTAGGTGCACGAGCTGCGCAGCCCCGCCACGATCGAGTCGATCAGGTCCTCCACGCCGGGCCGCTGCGGATCGAGGAACATCCGGGAGGTGGAGATGCCCTCCTCGAACAGGGCCTTGCGGGCCCGGTCGAAGGGGGAGTCCTCGGCGGTGCGCAGCCGCACCGCCCGGGCGGACGCCATGCCGAAGCTCTCCTTGTAGAGCCGCCCGTCCGCGGCCCGCTGCAGGTCGCCCGGCGACTCGTAGGTGCCGGCGAACCACGAGCCCACCATCACGTTCGCGGCGCCCGCCGCGAGCGCCAGCGCGACGTCGCGCGGGTGCCGGACGCCGCCGTCCGCCCACACGTGGCGGCCGAGCCGGCGCGCCTCGGCGGCGCACTCCAGCACCGCGGAGAACTGCGGGCGGCCGACGCCCGTCATCATCCGGGTGGTGCACATTGCGCCGGGGCCCACGCCGACCTTGACGATGTCGGCGCCCGCCTCGATCAGCTCGCGGGTGCCCTCGGCGGTCACCACGTTCCCGGCGACGACCGGGACGGCGGGGTCCAGCGCCCGGACCGCGGCGAGCGCGCTCATCATCTTGTCCTGGTGGCCGTGCGCGGTGTCGACGACGAGCAGGTCGGCGCCCGCCTCCAGCAGGGCCTTGGCCTTGCCTGCGACGTCGCCGTTCACGCCGACCGCCGCGGCGACGCGCAGGCGTCCGGCGGCATCCACGGCCGGCCGGTAGAGCGTGGCGCGCAGCGCGCCGGTGCGGGTGAGGACGCCGGCGAGGCGGCCCTCGGCGTCCACGACGGGAGCGAGCCGGTGGCCGCGCTCGTGCAGCCGGTTGAACGCCTCCCGCGGGTCGACGCCGGCCGGCAGCGTGACCAGGTCGCGGGACATGATGTCGCGGAGCTGGGCGAACCGGTCCACACCCATGCAGTCGGCCTCGGTGACGACGCCCACCGGGCGGTCGTCCTCGACGACGATCACGGCGTTGTGCGCCCGCTTCGGCAGCAGCGCCAGCGCGTCCCCGGCCGTGCTGGAGGGGTCCAGCCGGATCGCGGTGTCCACGACCAGGTCGCGGCCCTTGACCCAGTCGATGACCTCGGCGACGACGTCGACCGGGATGTCCTGCGGGAGCACCGCGACCCCGCCGCGGCGGGCTGCGGTCTCGGCCATCCGGCGGCCGGACACGGCCGTCATGTTGGCCACCACGAGCGGGATGGTCGTCCCGCTGCCGTCCGTGGTGGCCAGATCGACCTCGAGGCGCGACCCCACCGAGGAGCGGCGGGGGACCATGAAGACGTCGTTGTAGGTGAGGTCGTGAGCGGAACGCTCACCGTTCAGCAGGTGCACGGCAGTACTACACACCAATCGCGTTCGCAGTGGCTGGGCCACCGTACATTGTCAGTCATACCCGGCGGTGCTCCCGCCAAGGCCGCAGGCCGGGCGCGCCGGACCGCCCCGCCGCCGCGGGCAAAGCCCGTGACCAGGGGTGATGACACTGTGTCCCCGGAGGGCGTTGAGTGTCGTCTCCGCCCGTCTTCCCCCCTCCTTGCAGGGATAACGAAAGTGAACTCGTGCGCCTGGTGGAAAACGGTGCAACGTGAGGCTTGGCTCTCTGTAAAGTTACCTCTTGACGTAACTGCGCCCCCGATGCACTTTTCTTACATGTGCCTCGCGCGGACGGCGGATCCGCCGTAGGGGGTGGGTCAGAAGAACACCGGGAGAAGCGCATGCAGGTCACGCACGTGGTCCCGGTCGGCCATGCCCGCCCGCGCCGCCGGGCGCCCCGACCGGGCGGCGATCGCCGGAGCGGTGATGGCCGTCCGGCGCGTCCACCGCCGGGTCGCGTCGCGCCGCATCTGTGGCGTGGGCCCGGCAGCGTTGCGCTTTCGTACCGGTTTCTGTGGCATTTGAAACGTCGCCGCCCGGAACCGGTCACCGACGCTTCGACGGCGGCCGGGCAGGGCGAACACGAGCAAGATCAATATTTGACGTCATACCGTCCTGAAATGGAATGATCTTGCAGTTGCTGGCAAAACGATTCATCACATGTCGAGGAGGAGAGCCGTGCTGGATGCGGTCGACGCCGTGCTCGTCCGCGAGCTCCAGCGGGATGGCAGGGCGACGTTCCAGGCGCTGGCCGATCGCGTCGGGCTTTCCCGCACGGCGGTGCGGGCACGGGTGCAGCACCTTCTCGAAACCCAGGTCGTCCGCGTCGTCGGCATCGTGCACGCCGCCGTCGTCGGCGCGGAGGCGATCGGGCACGTGTCGGTCACGGTGGCCGGCTCGGCGAGGGAGGTGGCCGAGAGCGTCGCCGAGCGCGCCGCCGTCAGCTTCACCGCGCTGACCGCGGGCCCGTACGACCTGGTCGCCCAGGTGCGCACCCGCGACGACGCCGCGCTCGCGGCCGAGGTGGACCACATCAGGTCCGTCACCGGCGTCCGCGCGGCCGAGGTGTTCCGGTCGGTGTCCACCGTGCGCGACACGCACGCGGTGGTGCGCGAGCTCGGCGAGGTCACCCTCGACGACATCGACTGGCGGCTGCTGCACGAGCTGCAGCGCGACGGCCGCGCCCCCTACACCCGGCTCGCGCACGTCATCGGCCTCTCGCAGGCCGCCACCCGGGCCCGGGTGGTCAGGCTCATGCGCACGGGCGTCATCCAGGTCACCGGCCTCGCCGATCCCCTGGCGCTCGGCGCCGCGGAGCTCGGCGGGTTCGGGCTGGTGGTGACGGGCGGGCTGCGCAAGGTCGCCGACGCGGTCGCCGCCCAGGACGGCGTCCGCTACCTGGCGACCGGCTTCGGCCGGTACGACATCGTCGGGCAGGTCGAGGCGGCCTCCCGCGCCGAGATGGTGGCCGTGTTCGACGCCATCCGGTCGGTGTCCGGGGTGACGGTACGGGAGTCCTGGCACCACCTCGACGTGGTGAAGGAGTCCTACGCCGTCCAGCTGCCCGAGCAGCCCCTCAACGGGGCGGTCTGAACGCGGCCGCGCCCCGGCCACGGCGGTGACCGAGCTCGGCCGCCGCGAGCTGGCCGCCGATCCGCTCGCGATCGACCGGCGCTGGCAGGCGGTCGGGCCCGGGGACACCGTCACCCTCCTG
>NZ_JBFAGB010000081.1:0-18300 GCF_040639875.1 Actinomadura sp. NPDC023710 | reverse complement strand
ACCGGCGCCGCCATCCAGTCGGTCAGCCCACAGGAGGGCGGCCTGGCGTCGGGCGTCAGCAGCACCACCCGGCAGATCGGCGCGGTCCTCGGCGTGGCGGTGCTCGGAGCCGTCGTCCGCACCCGGGAGTCCGGTGGCGCCTCCTTCGAGGAGGGGCTCAACAGCGCCTTCGTCGTGGCCGGCGCCGTCACCCTGGCCACAGCCGTCTTCACGGGCCTGTGGCTGATCAGGAGCAGCGGATCGTCACGGCCGGCGAGCCCGGCCCCGCGCGTTCATGAGAACACCACGAGTCACTGACGCGGCCAGGGATCCCGGTGGCAATCACCGAATTCCAAGGACCGGCGGCCGGGGGTCTTGTGCAGCGAGCGCGGAGCCGACAGCTTCGGCGGTGACGTTGGTGACCGGGGCCTGCAACGTGGTGGGGATTCTCGTTCCCCAGTTCGTCACGCCCTGTCCCAGGGTAGGCGTTGATCCTTTGCCGGGGCGGCGGCCGCGGACTGTGCAAGTGGGAAGGGCCCCAACAGAGTCTGGTCCCGTGGCTTCGACCACGGGACCAGTCAATGTTGGGAGTACTGGCCTGGTAAGCCGGTCCTCTGGTTGCACGCCCCGCAACCGCTTGGCGGCCCCGCGGGCGAGCTAGTCGTCGTCACGTTGACGGCGGACGACGACGCGGCGGATGATGCCGCCGACGAGGAAGCCGCCGACGATGCCGCCGCCGAAGAACCCGCCGAAGAAGCCGCCGACAACACCGCCGAAGAGGCCGCCGACCCCGCCCATGGCGCCGGTGAGGACGCCGCCGAGGACGACGGCGACGGCGCCGCCAAGGACGACGGCGACGGTGAAGGCGATGTCGCTGACGACGCCGCTGATGAGGTTGCCGAACTCGTCGTCGGCCGTGATGCCGCCGGTGATGCCGCCGAGGAAGGCGCCGACGACACCGGCCACGACGCCGGCGGAGCCGCCGCCGAGGACGCCACCAAGGACGCCGCCGAGGACAATGCCGACGACACTGCCGACGACGGTGAGGAAACGCCTCATGGGGATCGATCTCCTTTGCGTAGGCGCCCGTGCCGATACACGGGCGTCAGGGGTGACCGTCCTGTGGTCGGACCGCCGCACAACCGCCCCGCCCAGGAGCTTGCGGGAGTGGAGACGAACCCGCGGAGACGATCCGAGACGAGAGGATGACGCGCAGGCATCTCTTACGGATGAGCGCTCGCCCATTTGCCCCCCATCGGCTCGCCGGGTTAGGAGCGGGGTGTCGACCGGTACCTGGACTCCTTTCCGACCGCCACCACCCGCGCCGGCTACGAAGGGGCCGGGGCGTGCCACACGCGGGTGTTGTTCTTCAGTCGGCGTGGTGCCGGTAACTGCCGGGCGGTGACCCGTACTGGCGTTTGAAGGCATGGGTGAAGGTGTACTGCGAGCTGTAGCCGACCTGCTGGGCGATCGTGTTGACGGGCGCGTCGGAGGTGCGCAGGAGCCGGGCGGCGGTGGTCATCCGCCACCATGTCAGGTAGGTGAGCGGCGGCTGGCCGATCAGATGGGTGAACCGCCGGGCGAAGGCGGCGCGGGACAGGCGTGCCTGCGCGCCCAGCTCTTCGACGGTCCATGGCCGGCCGGGCTCTCCGTGGATGGCGCGCAGGGCGGCGGCGACGGCGGGGTCGTGCAGGGCCGCAGCCCAGCCGGTGGCGGAGTGGCCGGAGACGCGCTGTTCTTCGAACCACGCGCGCAGGATGTAGAGCAGGAGAAGA
Organism: Actinomadura sp. NPDC023710; assembly: GCF_040639875.1. NCBI lineage: Bacteria > Bacillati > Actinomycetota > Actinomycetes > Streptosporangiales > Thermomonosporaceae > Actinomadura > Actinomadura sp. NPDC023710. The sequence continues at coordinate 16,546 of NZ_JBFAGB010000081.1, read as the reverse complement.
TCCAGCAGCGTGAGCAGGATGGTGTCGGAGCCTGGGCGGGCGTCGCCGTCCAGTTCCACGCCGAGGAGTTCGACCGCGGCGCTGAGTTCCCTGTGGCGCCCTACCCGCGTCGGTAGATGGATGACCTCGGGCAGATCGTTCAGAAGCGGATGCGGCCCGGATCTGTCCAGGAGGTAGGCGCCGCAGAGCATGACCACCGTCGGCGGCCGGTCGGCTGACGTCTCGTCGCGTCCATCCTGGACTCCGGTGAGCGTTGCGGGCGGCTCGCTCACCGGCGTGGACGGGTCGTCGGCCAGACCGTGTGCGGATCCGCGCGGCAGGAACGCCACGTCGCCCGGCCCGAGCGCGATCGGCTCACCCTGCGACGAGAGGAGCCAGCAGGTTCCCTGGAGAACGATGTGGAACCCGGCGGACGGCACCGCCGGAAACCGCTGAGCGAAGGGGGCGGACCTGGTCACCCGGCCCGAGTGGGATCGACCAGTACGCGCCGCACTCACCACGTCAGACAGAACATCCACGCAGCCAGAGTAACCATCGACTACCTCGCCGAAGACGATGACGCAAACGCACGAGCGCATCACGCATTCATCGTCTTGTGTCGGCGCCTTACTGTGCTGGTTGGCTGGGCGACCGCGCAGCTCCCATCGTGAGGAGACGACATGAAGATCGCCGTTTATGGCGCGAGCGGATACCAGGGAAAGCTCGTGCTCACCGAGCTGGCACGACGCGACATCGAGGCGGTCCTGACCGGACGCGATCTCGCACGCCTGGAGGAGGCCGCCTCAGCGGTCGGCCTCCCGGACGCGGAACGACGCGTGGCCGGCACCAGCGACCATGGGGCGCTTGTGAGCGCGTTCCGCGGCTGCGACGGCGTCATCAACTGCGCCGGACCGTTCACCTCGTCGGGTGAGGCCGTGGTCCGCGCCGCGATCGCCGCCGGCTGTCACTACGTCGACACCTCAGGCGAGCAGCTCTACGTCAAGAAAATCTTCGACACGTTCGCAACGGAGGCGGAGAACGCCGGGGTCACCGTCGTACCCGCCACCAACGACGGCTGCGTCCCGGTAGACCTCATGGCCCACATCCTGGCCGACCGTCTCGATTCGGTCGAAGAGATCATCACCACCCACGTGGTCGTCGGGGGCGGTGGCATGTCGCGCGGCTCGCTGCGATCGGTCGTCGAAACGATCGACGCCATCAAGGCGGGAGGCCTGGCCTACGACGACGGCGACTGGCGCCCCGGCGTGCGCGCCCGCCGCACCGCGATCACGCTGCCCGGACGGTCGGAGGCGACCCCGGTGATGGCCTTCCCTGTGTCGGAGGTGGTGACCATTCCCCGTCACATCCGGGTCCGGCGTGTCCAGGGCCTGACCGAGGCGGCGCTGGGCGATCGGCTGAACACCCCGCTCACACCAGAGATCATCGAAAGCCTGCCTGAAGGACCCGACGAGGACAGCCGCCGCACCCAGCGCTTCAGCTACGTGCTCGACGCCACCGGTACCGACGGCCGCCGCGCCCGCGGCATCGTCCAGGGACCCGACACCTACGGCACGACCGCGGTGATCGCCGTCGAAAGCGCCCGGCGTCTCATCGCCGATCCTGCCAAGCCGGGAGTACTCGCACCCGCCCAGGCCTACCACCCCATCGCCTTCCTCGGCTTCCTCGCCCCGCATGGAATCCAGTGGGTCATCGAGGACGCGCCGGCAACCTGACAATGAGCCTTCTTAGGTAACGATCAGCGGTGACCGGCGGCCGGCGGGGAAAGTCGGTGTCGGCTCGCTCGACTCCCACGCGGTGCTGCCCGGTCTCAGTCCGGTGGAGTCGGGACCGTCTAGACTCCCGCCGTTATGGGGTCGATCTTCGACGCTGTTGCCGGCGAGGTCCCGCTGGTGCAACGAGTGTGGTCGGCACGCTGTGACGCCGCGACCGGTTTCGCCTCGGCGGCCAAGGGCTCCTCCATGATCGCGTTTGCGCGGACCGCTGACAGGTTGACGGTGCACCTGCGCGGACCGGAGACCGGGGCCACACAACTGATCTGTCCGGAGGGCTGGGAGTTCTTCGGTGTCGAGCTGCGGCTCGGTGCCTATCTGCCCCTGTTCCCACCTTCCGGTCTTGCCGACCTGAACGATGCCCTGTTGCCGACCCTGTCAGGCGGCCGGATCTTGCTGGACGACCGAGACTGGGAGATGCCGAACGAGCAGAACGTCGACGTCTTCGTCAGCAGGCTCGTGCGAGCGGGTTTGCTGACCTTCGATCCACTCGTCGACGTGATCCGTCACGGCGAACGACCACGAGCCATGTCGGAACGGACGGCGCAGATCCGGTTCCGCCGGGCCGTCGGGATATCGCGCCGCAAGCTCGTCAGCATCGAGCGGGCACGGCACGCCGCGCGGCTCATCGCGGCGGGGGCATCGCTCGCCGACGTGGTCACCGTCGGCGGCTACTACGATCAGCCGCAGCTCGCGCGGGCGATGCGGTGGGCGACCGGCCACACCCCAGGCGAGTTGAGGTCCGGCATTCCGTTCGTCGCGTTCTGATCCCTGCCCCGCCCCGCTTGGGCAGCACCTCGGAGCGGGCGGGATTCGGTTCGATACAAGACGGGCCGATCATCGGGATGGTTGTCTCCGAGGATGCGAAAACTGATCGAATTCAACCATCTCTCGCTCGACGGGAGGTTCTCCGGGGACGACTGGTGGGCTGGACAGATGAAGGTCGCCTCCAACGACAACCACTTCGACTATCAGCTTCGGCTGTTGGAACACGCGGCCGGTCTCGTGCTTGGACGGGTGACCTACAAACGCTTCGCCGCAACGTGGCCGACCATGACCGGCGACCTCGCCGACAAGTTCAATTCCCTGCCAAAGCACGTCGCCTCCACCACGCTGACCGAGACCACCTGGAACGCCGAAGTGCTCGCCGGCGACGCCATCGACGCCGTCGCCCAGCTCAAAGAGTCCGGCGACGGCACGTTGGTGAAGTATGGCAACGGCCCTTTCAGCCGGGCCCTCGTCGAGGCGGGCCTGCTGGACGAACTGCATCTGAGCATTTCGCCCTTTGTCGCGGGTTCCGGTGAGTCGCTTCTGTCGGGCATCAGCACGACTCCCATGAACCTGACGGGCGTGACCGACATCGGCAACGGCGCGGTGGTGCTGGCCTACACGCCGAGCCGGTAGCGGGCACCCCGGCGTCGGCGGCCTGCGAGCTCAGGCCGGCGCCGCGATGTCGATGCTGCTCGAATCGCGGATGCGGTGAGCGGGGTTATGGCTGACCTCAGCCGGCGTTCACCGTCATGACGGCAGGAAGATGGCGGTCGCCTCGTCGGCCAGTACGGCGGGGTGCGGGGCGTCCGGATCGGTTTGTGCCAGGTGCAACAGTCCGAGGATGGCCGCGTAGGCGACGCGTGCCCGAGAGGTCGCCCGGTCTGGCGGCAGGCCGAGTTCGCGGTAGGTGCGAGCCAGGAGTTCCAGCCGGGCCTGGTTCACCTGGCGAATCGCGTCCCTGACCCGGGGGTCGTTGCGTGCGCCGAGCAGGCTGAGGTGCACCGACGGCGCCAGCGGCTGGACGGCCTGCACGACGACGGTGAGCAACTCGCGCAGCCGCTGGGCCGGGTCGGAGATCGCGGCGAAGTCTGTAAGCGCCTCGGCGCCGTGAGTTCGCACCCACTCCGCGAGTGCAGCCGCGATCAACTCGTCCCGGTTCCGGTAGTGCGCGTAGAAACTGCCCTTGGTCACGCCGAGTGTCCGCGCCAGCGGTTCGACAGCGACCGCGGCGAGCCCGCCGTTCGCGATCGCTTCCAGCGCGGCTCGTGCCCAGTCCTGGGCCGACAGCCGGGTCGAGTCGTTCACCACGGGACACAGGATACGCCAGCGTATTGACGGGTTCGCGAGCGGTGGATACGGTGGCGTATCAATACGCATCCGTATCAATACGCATCCGTATCAATACGCGTCCGTATCAAGGAGTGATCAGATGGAGCGCATGAAGGTTCGCCGAGTGGTCACCGGTCACGACTCCCAGGGCAGGTCGCGCGTGGTCGACGACCGTGATGTCGAGCCCATCACTTCGGAGCTGATGCCCGGCTGCGCGTTCTTCCGGCTGTGGGGTCGGGACGAGCGGGCCACGTTCCCCGACGACGGTTCGCCGCGCCGCGCCGAGGCGTGGTATCCGCCCCGTGATGGATCGCGCTTCATGATCAACACGGTCCCGCCGGGCGAGCTGGTCCCATCTCCGGATCTGGACATGGCCGCGGCTTTGGAGGATCTGGAGCGGCAGATGCCGGGCGCGATGGGCGCCAATGAGCCCGGCGCCCCGGGGATGCACACCACCGACACCATCGACTACGTCCTGGTCGTCTCGGGTGAGGCCACGCTGGAACTCGACGGCGGAGAGAAGACGGTGTTGCGGGCGGGCGATGTGGTCGTCCAGAACGGCACCCGGCACGCCTGGCACAATCACGGCACCGAGCCCTGCACGATCGTCGGCGTCGCCATCGGCGCGGACCGCGTCCCGCCCGCATAGAGGCACAGGTCGGTGATTCGATCCCTTCACACCCGTTCTGCGAGCCCGGGTCGCCAGCAGGGCGGTGGGCATTCCTCACTCCACTCGTAGGTCGCCGTCCGGGGCGCCGGCGAGGTTGGTCCGGGCACTCGGAGCGGTGGGCGGTGGCGGGTAGTCGTCGACGGTCATGGAGTTGTAGAGGCGGGCGCTTTTGGTGGTGAGGCGGAGGAGGGCGCGGCTGGGGCCTGCGGGGAGGGCGGAGATCAGGCGGGCGCCCTGGACGAGTCCCGACACGCCGAGGCGTGAGGTGGGGATCAGGGTCTTCGCGGCGCTCAGCGCGACCGCACGACTGGAGCGCACGTGGTCCGCCATCGCGCGCTCGTAGGCGGGGAAGGCGTACTCGTGGTCGCCGTCCGCCCGTGCCAGCTCCCCGGCGAGGACGTACGCGCCGACGATGGCGAGGGTGGTGCTGCCTCCGACGGCCGGGCCGGGGCAGTAGCCCGCGTCGCCGACGAGCGTCACCCTCCCCCGTGACCAGGTGTCCATGTGGAGCTGGGTGATCGAGTCGAAGTAGAACGCCGGGGTGCGGTCGAGCTCGGCCAGCCAGCGGTCCACGTCGGGGTGAAGGCCCTCGAACGCGCCGCGCAGCAGTTCCTTCTGCCGGGGCACGTCGCGGTGGTGGCCGAGTTCGCGCTCGCTCCGGAACAGGAACAACGCCCGCGCGTCGCCGAGGTGCCGCGCGCCGTACATGCCGGCAGTGCGGCCGACGCCGACGTGCATGAGCAGTTCGCCGTCGAGGCCGGCGGTGTTCGGCAGGGTCAGCACTCCGAGGTGGGCCCCGATGAAGGTGCTGAAGCGGGACTCCTCACCGAAGGTGAGACCCCGCACGTTGGAGTGCAGGCCGTCCGCGCCGACGACGAGGTCGAAACGGCGCGGCGGGGCGTTGTCGAACCGCACCTCGCCGTCGGGCGAGAGCGCGGCGATCGAGTCACCGAAGACGTACTCGACGTGGTCGCGTGTGGCGTCGTGGTAGATCTCGCTCAGGTCGTCGCGCATGACCTCGGCATGCCGGTCGGAGGCGGCACTGAAGATCTTGGAGAGGTCCGCCCGGACGGGACGCCGCGCGCCCTCCCGGTGGACGGTCATCCGGTGCGTGCCGGTGGCCCGCTCCTCGATGCGCGGGAGCACGCCCATCTTCTCCGAGATGTTCATCGCGGGCCGGAAGAGATCGACCGCGTGGCCGCCGGTCTTGCGCAGGGCCGGTGCGCGCTCGACGACGGTGACGGAGAAGCCGTGCCTGGTGAGCCAGTACGCCAGCACCGGGCCGGCGATGCTGGCGCCGGAGATGAGAACCCGCGTGGCATTCCCCTTCTTCATTCAGTCCCCCGGTCAGGCATGGGTCGCGGTGAAGGCCAGCAGGGAGGCCGCCGTCCGCGGCGGGTCCTCGAGGAGAGGCGAGTGCCCGAGACCGGGCAGCAACTCGACCTTCGCGCCCGGAACGGCGCGGTAGTCGGCGGCGGATGAGGATCGCCACCTGCGGTCGTCCTCGCCGAAGATCACCAGTAGCGGCTTGCCAAGTGCCGTCAGCCGATCCGGCAGTGCCTGTTCGTCCAGGTAGGAGAGGGTGGCCCGCGTCGTCGCGGTGAGCGTGTGGTGGGTCATACTGCGCACGTCTCCCAGGAGCTCTTCCGGGATCTGGTAGCCGGCGCGGCTGAAACCAGTGCTCGCGAACCGGCGCAGCTGCTCGTCGGTCGGCGGCCACTGAGAGGGGTCGAGCGCGGCGGACTCCGGTGCGATGAAGGCGTTCAGGCTGGGTCCGGTGTTGACGAGCGCGAGCGCGGTCACCAGGTCGGGGCGCTGTTCGGCGAGGGCGGTGGCGGCCGCGCCGCCGCTGGAATGACCGACCACCACGGCGTGCCCGGCGCCGAGCCGGTCCAGTGCGGCGCCGACCCGACGCGCCTGGTCCGGGAGCGCGTAGCTGCCGTCGGCCGGTTCGGCCGACCGGCCGTGCCCGAGCAGGTCGACCCGGATGACGCGGTGAGATCCGGTCAGCAGCGGAACCATCGGGGCCCATGAGCGGGTCGAGGAGGCGGTCCCATGGATGAGCAGGAGTGCGGGGGCGTCGCGGGGGCCGTCCTGGCACACGTAGATGTCGCCGTCGTCCAGCGACAGGGTCGAACACTCGGTGGCCTCGGCGCCGTCGTTCACGGACGGGCCGCCGTCAGAAACAGTCATGCGCCCACTGTCTCCTCAGGTAAGTGCCGGAGGATTGGACGAATGTTCCCCTCGGCCGGCTCGCGTAGCCTTGGACCGTGCAGAAATTCGTGCACGACGCGGCTGTGTGGGATGTCGCATGCCCGCGGCGGCCCAGCCGTGTAGCCGGTGTCACCATGGCAGGGTTCGGTGTCCGTGACCTGGACGCGCTCCAGATGGTCCCGCACCCGGCCGTGACGCTGCTCCTGGAGTTCGGCACCGGTTCACCCGTCCTTGACTTTGCCGACGGGCGGCAACTGCGGGGAAGCATGGTCGCCGGCCCCGGGCTGGGGTCCGGCGGAGCGGTCCGCGTACGGGGAGAGAACGTCGAGTGCGTGCAGGTGCGCCTGTCCCCGGTCATCGCACGCGCGGTTCTGGGTGCCTCCCCCGCCGACCTCGACGGCGCCGTCGTGTCCCTGGGCGACCTGTGGGGCCGGGAAACGGCACGGATCTGCGAGCAACTGAGCGATGTCGCGTCGTGGCAGGATCGCTTCGCGTTGACGGATGCGCTGCTCGCCCGCAGGCATGAGGCGGGGCCGCCGGTGGACCCGGAGGTGGCCTGGGCCTGGCACCGGATCGTCGGCAGCCGTGGCCTGGCCCGGGTCGACGAACTCGCCGCCGAGGTCGGGTGGAGCCGTAAGCGGCTGTGGTCCCGATTCCGGTCGCAGCTCGGCCTGCCGCCCAAGCGCGCTGTGAAGCTGGTCCGCTTCGACCATGCCGCCCACCGCCTGGTCGCGGGTGAAGGCGCGGCCCAGGTCGCGGCCGACACCGGCTACGCCGACCAGTCCCACCTGCATCGGGACGTCGTGGAGTTCACCGGGGCGACCCCCGCGACCGTGGTCGCTGAGCCGTTCCTCGCCGTCGACGACATCGCATGGCCCGGCCGCGGAACACCCGCTAAGCCCCACGTCTCCAGGGATCTTCGTTCGATCGCCGACCGGAGGTGAGACGGCCGCAGCCGTGAACGTCGCGCAGTCACCTGCGCTGGCCTGAACACCCTGAAACCGCTCGTAAAAGGTTTGCCTGCGGATGGTGTGCCCAGGGATGCTCTGCCGGACGGGAACGGGAAGGAAACCGCGAAGTGGTTGTCACCGCGTCCAACAAGGTGTCAGCGTCCGAGCCGGAAGTCCGCACGGCGGCCGGCGTTGTACGCGGCAGGCGCGAGGCGGGCCTCGCGGTCTTCCGCGGCGTCCCGTTCGCCGAGCCGCCGGTCGGCGCCCTCCGATTCGCCGCCCCTCAGCCGGTGCGCAGCTGGGACGGCGTGCGCCCGGCGGTGGCGTTCGGCCCGCCGCCCCCGCAGTCCGGCATGCTCGGGGCGTCCCAGGACGCCGCCGGCGACGATTGGCTGACGGTCAACGTCTGGACGCCGGATCCGGATCCGGAGGCAGGGCTTCCAGTGATGGTCTGGATCCCCGGCGGCGGTTACGTCATGGGCAACGCCGGCCTCCCGGAGTACGACGCCGGGCGCCTGGCCGGAAGCGGAACCGTGGTCGTGTCGCTCGGCTACCGCCTCGGCATCGAGGGCTTCGCGCAGATCGACGGAGCCCCCGCCAACCGGGGGCTGCTCGACCAGGTCGCGGCCTTGCAGTGGGTGCGGGACACCATCCGGGTGTTCGGCGGCGACCCGGACCAGGTCACGGTCTTCGGGCAGTCGGCGGGCGGCGGATCGGTCGCCGCGCTGCTGGCCATGCCGCGCGCCGCGGGGCTCTTTCACCGCGCGGTGGCGCAGAGCGTGCCGGGCACCTTCTTCTCCCCCGAACTGGCCGCCGACATCGCCGTCGCCTGCGCCGGCGAGTTGGGCGTACGGCCCACGGCGTCCGACCTGTCGGCGGTGGCCCCGGCTCGGTTGCCCGCCGCAGGGGACGCGGTCTCCGCCGGGATGGCCGGACGGCGGAAGCGCTGGGGGCAGATCACGCACCGGCCGATCCCGTTCGCGCCGGTCGTCGACGGTGACGTCCTGCCGGCCACCCCGTGGCGGGCACTGGCCGCCGGCGCCGCCCGCGACGTCGCACTCCTCGTCGGGCACACCCGTGACGAGCACCGGTTGTTCAGCCTGATCGACGGCGTGCTCGGCCAGGTCACGCACGAGCAGACCGAGACCGCCCTTCACCTGCTCGCCCCCGGCCCGGACGGCGCACGCCGGTATCGCGAGGCGTTCCCGGCCGCGACCGATGAGGAACTCTACGAACTGGTCAACGCGGACTGGCTGTTCCGCATGCCGAGCCTCCACCTCGCCGTCGCGCAGATCGCCGGCGGCGGCCAGGCCCACCTGTACGAGCTGACCTGGTCCGCCCCGGGAGCCGGCGGTGGCCTCGGCGCCTGTCACGGCCTGGACGTTCCGCTCGTCTTCGGCAACCTGACCAGCGGACGGCCTGCCATGCTGATCGGCGACCCGCCCTCGCCGGCGGCGGAAGAGTTGTCGGCGCAGATCCGCGGAGCGTGGACGGCGTTCGCCGTTCACGGCGACCCGGGCTGGCCTGCGTACGACGCCCAGCACCGCCTCGCGCGGCTCTTCGACCAGCCGTCGACGACCGGTGCCTACCCCGAAGAGACTTCGCGGATGCTGTGGCAGGACCACGCCTTCCCGGCGCTCCCCCTGCTCGCGCGGTAGCTCCGTCCTTCTCGGGGTTGACATTGACATTGACGTCAACGGTTACCGTCCAACACCGAGATCAGGGACCTCGCCCTGGTCGCAGTGGAACACGGGGACGACGTGAAATTCGCGATCAGCTACAGCACGCCCTTCTTCGGCGTGGATCCCGACCGGATCACCGCCTACGCCCGGCACGCCGAGGAGTGCGGTTTCGAGGCGCTCTACGTGCCCGAGCACATCGTTCTCTACCCCGGCGCGCAGGTGGGCGGGATGGACCTGCCTCCCTCGCTGCCCTACGGCGACCCGCTGGACTGCCTGAACTTCGTCGCGGCCGCAACCGAGCGGATCCTCCTCGGCACGGGCGTCCTGCTGCTGCCGTATCACCACCCGGTGACGCTCGCCAAGCGCCTGGCGACGATCGACCAGCTGTCCAAAGGGCGGATGAGGCTGCTGACCGTGGGGCTCGGCGCGCTGCCCGGCGAGGCTCAGGCGGTCGGGGTCGACTTCCGTACCCGCGGCCGCCGCGCCGATGAGGCCATCCAGGTGCTGCGGCTGCTGTGGGCCGGGGACGACGACGGTGTCGGCTTCGACGGAGAGTTCTTCTCCTTCGAGAACCTGTGCAGCTTCCCCAAGCCCTTCGGCGGCACCGGCCTCCCGATCCATGTCGGCGGTTCCAGCCCGGCGGCCGCCCGCCGCGCCGGACGCCACGGGGACGGTTTCTTCCCCGGCGGCTCGCTCACCCCGGACCAGCGGGCCGCCCAACTGGAACTCGCTCGGTCGGCCGCGAGCGAAGCGGACCGTGATCCGGCGGCCCTGGAGTACACCCGCTGGGGCTCGATGGACATGTCCGAGGAACGGGTCGAGGAGTTCGCGGGGCACGGTGTGACCCGCATCGTCGTCAGTGCCACCGCGCCCGATCTGGAGCAGCAGCGCGAGCAGATGTCCGCCTTCGCTCGACGCTTCGGCCTCTCCCCCGGTGATGGCGCTTCGCCGAGCACGCGTCGAGGACGCCTGTAAGACGTCGAGGGCATGGCGCCGTCTGCGGCGGAGGTGCCTATCGGCCACGCCGCGCAACTGCAGGCGCCCCTCCGTCTGGCGGCGGGCGAGCCGCGGCTGCAACGGCGGTCGCCGGTCGGCGGCGTTCACGGGAGCCGGGCTCGCCGGCTGGGCACGCGAGGCCCGCGGAGGTTCCCTGGCCGACGGGGCCTCGGCGGCGCGGAGGCCCGGGAGTCTCAGGGGCCTGGGTCCCCGGGGCCGGCGAGTCCGTGGAGGAGCAGGTCGGTCAGGGTGTCGATGATCTCGTCGTCGGTGACGTCCGGGGCGTTGTCGCCTGCGGTGAGGACGGAGTAGCCGAACATCGAGAGCATGGCGCCGATGGCGGCGGCCACCAGCGCGGGATCTCCGGGGAGCGGGTGGCCCTGTTCGCGGAGCCATTCGAGGTGGTCGCGGAAGGTGCCGGTCTCGGCGGCCAGGGCCGTCCAGGCGTGTCCGGACGCGGGACCGTCGGCAATGATCGACTGTAGCCGGGCGGCGATCACCGGGAGGTGCTCCCGGTAGGCGCGCCAGGCGATCGCCAGGTGCCACCGCAGCTGGCCCCGGTCGGACAGGTCGTGGTCGCGGGGGTGCTCCGAGGCCGCGACCTCCGCGTCCGCCTGCTCCTCCAGATCGGCCATGAGGGCCTGGAGCAGTTCCTCCTTGCCGGCGAAATGGTCGTAGAACGACCCGGTGGCGCGGCCGGCCGCCGCCGTGATGTCCGTGATCTTGGTGTTCAGGTAGCCGCGCTCCATGAACACCCGACGCGCGGCGTCCTTGAGGGCGGCCCGGGTCTCGGCCGCCTTCGCCTTCCGCACGCCGCTCACGAGGCTCCTCCCGGACTCGCCGTTGACAGCAGACGCAGTATCCCAGATACTGAGCCACGATTCGCCGAATAAGGATTCGGTGAACTTGGATTCAGGAGGAGCTGTGCGAGTCATCGTGATCGGTGGCGGGGTCGCCGGAGCGGCAGGCGCAGTCGCGCTGCGGCGTATCGGGGCCGAGGTGACGGTGTATGAGGCGTATGCCGACCCGGCGGGGCAGGTCGGTTCGTTCCTGAGCCTGGCGGCCAACGGGCTGCGGGGGTTGGACGCGCTCGGCTGCCTGGAGACCGTCCGGCAGGCGGGTTTCACCGTGCCCCGGCAGCGGCTGTGGGCCGAAACGGGCAGGTTGCTGGGCGACACGCCGCGCGGGCGGCCGGCCGGCGACTCCCTCATGAGCGTCACCCTGATGCGCGGCCGGCTGGTGGAGGCGCTGCGCGCGGAGGCCGTCCGGGCCGGGGCCCGGCTCGTGACCGGGCAGCGCCTGGTGGGCGCGGTCACCGAGGGATCGACGGTCCGGGCGGAGTTCGACAGCGGCCTCACCGCCGAGGCGGACCTGCTGGTGGGCGCGGACGGAATCTGGTCGGCGACCCGGCAGATCCTCGACCCCGACGCGCCGGAGCCCCGGTACGCGGGGCTCTGCTCGGCGTCCGGGGTCGCCCACGGCGTCGACGTGGAGCCCGGCGTGTTCAACATGGTCTTCGGCCGCGGGGGTGCCTTCATCTACCTCGCCGCGCCGGACGGCGCGGTCTGGTGGGCCGCGCAGGTCGCCTCCCCCCGGCAGCCCGACCTGGCCTCGGTCGACCTGGACCTGGTCGAACGGCTCTACCAGCGCGAACGGATGCCCGCCGCCGTGCTCGCGGCGGCCACCGAATGGCACCGCCCCACCCTGATGCACGTGCTGCCCGAGATCCCGGTCTGGCGCACCGACCGGACCGTGCTCGTCGGCGACTCCGGCCACCCGGTCGGCGCCGGGCAGGGTGCGTCCATGGCGATCGAGGACGCCATCGTCCTGGCCCGGGCACTCCAGGAGAACGACGTCCCCGCCGCTCTGGCCGTCTACGAGCAGAAGCGGCGGGCACGTGTCGCCAAGATGGTGAAATCAGCCAGCGCCAACCGCGACGCCAAGACCGCGGGCCCCATCACCCGCCGAGCCCGCAACCTCGTCATGCCCGTGGCGATGAAACTCTTCTACGAACGCGGCACCTCCTGGTTGTACACCCACGACGTGACCGAAGGCTGGCAGAACACCGAGCGCCTCGTCCCGTCCCGGACGTGAACCACGGGCGATGCTGCTCCCTCCCTCAGACACCGTCGGCGTCAGGAGCGCCGAACCAGTCGGAGAGCGCTTGGCGCAGCGCGGGCGCGGCGGTGTCGGCCGGTTCGTCGACGGCCGCGGCCCAGGCGATGCGGGCGTCCGGGCGGATCAGCAGGACGTCGGCCGGGCGCTCATCCGTCTTGGCGGTGCGGACGTCGACACGGTGCTGCCGGCCCCGGGCCGCCGCGCGCAGGTCCGGCCGGTCGGCGAGGTCGAGCAGGACGGGCCGCGCGGAGCGCATGAGGTCGGCGACGCCGATGATGCCCTGGTCCGTGTGCAGGGTGAGATCGGGCGCGAAGGTGCCGGCCAGGGGATGGTGCGCGGCACCGGGCATCGGGTAGCGGATGTCGGCGCCGGAGAGAAGCGCTCCCATACGGAGCAGCGGCTGCTCGTCGGCGAGCAGTTCCTGGAAGACCCCTCGGAGCGCTTCGGCGGCGGGATCGTGCCCGCGCCGCAGCGCCACCTGGGCCTGGGTGTGCAGCATGGTGCGGGCGCCGGCGAAGTGGCGTTCGCCGTGGTAGGTGTCCAGCAGGCCCGACGGTGCCCAGCCGTGGACGGCGGCGGCCAGTTTCCAGGCCAGGTTGACCGAGTCCAGCATGCCGGCGTTGATCGCCACGCCCGTGGCGGGGAACAGGTGCGCCGCGTCCCCGGCCAGCAGAACCCGCCCGAGACGGTAGTGCTCGGCCTGCCGGGCCTTGAAGGTGAACCGCGACAGCCGGTGCGCCTCCCCCACGGGCACGTCCGCGCCGAGCACGCGGCGGATGCTGCCCTGGAGTTCGGCCACGGTCATCGGCACGTCGTCGTCGTACTCGACGGCCTCGTCCTCGGTGGTGTAGAGCGACACGACCTTGGAGTCCGGAGACGAGCCGAGACCGAACAGACCGCGGTCGGTCTGGGTGAACCCCGCACGGATCGTGCCGTAGCCGGGGACGTCGAGGTCGCCGTCGCCGAGCACGGTCACCGTGTCGGGCAGGGTGACCTGGGCCAGCCGGTTGACCTCCGGATAGGTCGTGCCGGGGAAGCCGATCCCCGCCCGGTCGCGGACGCGGCTGCGCGCACCGTCGCACCCCACCAGGTAGTGGGCGCTCACCTGGTAGGTCCCGTCCGGGCCGCGCACCTCCGCGGTCACCGCGGCATCGTCCTGGCTCACCCCGACCACCTGGTGCCCCAGCCGGACCTCGGTGCCGAGTTCGCCGGCGCGTTCGCCGAGCACCCGCTCCAGCAGCTGCTGCGGCAGCGGCAGCGCGTGCATCGGGGGATCCTGCAGGCGGGTGAAGTCCAGGTGCACCCCGCCGAAGGGGAACCGGGGGGCCGGAACAGGGGCGGTGCAGGCCGCTTCGAGGCGGTCCAGCAGCCCCCGGTAGCGCAGCAGCTCCAGGATCTGCCCGCCCAGGCCCCCGGCCTTCGGGGTGTCGCGGCGTTGCGGCTGGCGTTCCAGGACCAGCGGCCGCGCACCGGCCAACCGCAGCTCGCAGGCCAGCATCAGGCCGGTCGGACCGGCACCCACAATGATCACATCGGCGTCCATGCACTCTCCCTCGATTGAACGGCACGTGCCATCGGCACGGCACGTGCCGGGGCGTATTGAGATCGCGGCCGTGGTGCGACCGCGTTGGAACCGGGCAGGCAGATCGGCTACGTCAGGAGCACGACGATCTGCCGGGGCGGATTCGCCGGGAGGCGTTCTGGAACGGGGGTCGCTACGTCTGGGATGTCGCGGCCTGCCGTTCGCTGGTCGTGGTCCCGTCCGCGGCGCCCTCGGCGCGTGAGCGGCGGAAGGTCCGGCGGTAGGTGTCGGGCGGGACGCCGACCGTGCGGTTGAAGTGGCGGCGCAGCGTCGTGCCGGTGCCCATGCCGGTGGCCGCCGCGATCGCCTCGACGCTGTCGTCGGTGGTCTCCAGCAGCTCCTGGGCGCGGCGGATCCGCTGGGTCAGCAGCCACTGCAGGGGGGTGGTGCCAGTGACCGATCTGAACTGGCGGCCCAGGTTGCGTGAGCTCATGGCGGCCCGGCGGGCCAGGTCCTCCACGGTGAGCGGGTGGTCCAGCCGTTCGATCGCCCACGGGAACAGCTCGGCGAGCGGGTGGTTCTCCTGGGCCGGCACCGGGGAGGGCACGAACTGGGCCTGGCCGCCGGCCCGGTGCGGCGGCACGACCAGGCGGCGCGCGACCGCGTTCGCGACCGCCGAGCCGCGGTCGAGACGGACCAGGTGCAGGCACAGATCCATCGCCGCGGCCTTGCCGGCCGAGGTGAGCACGCTGCCGTTGTCCACGTAGAGGACGTCCGGATCGACCTGCACCCGGGGATAGCGCGAGGCCAGCGCCCCGGTGTGCGCCCAGTGCGTGGTCGCGCGGCGCCCGTCCAGCAGGCCGGCGGCGGCCAGCACGAACGCGCCGGTGCAGAGCGAGGCCACGCGCGCACCCGCCCGGTGGGCCGCGCGCACCGCGTCGACCAGGTCGCCGGGCGGTTCCACGTCGACGTCGGCCCAGCCGGGGACGATCACGGTGTCGGCGGTCGGCAGCCGGTCGAGGCCGTGGTCGGGTTCCAGCCGGAAGCCGCCGGCCCGTACGGTGCCCGGTCCGCATCCGAGGAGGCGGTACCAGGGCCCGGTCACGTCGGCCGGTGCGCTGCCGAACACCTCGTAGGCCACCGACAGCTCGAAGTGCAGCATCCCGTCGGTGACCGCGACCGCGACAGTCCTCATGTCCGGAATTGTACGAGGCATGGCGTTCCGGACGCTCGTGCGGGACGGCCGCCGCCGCCATGATCGGTCCAGTGGTTCGACCGAGGGCAACGGGAGAGACGATGGGTGCGGGTCAGACGGTCGCGGTGTTCGGCGCGTACGGGCACACCGGGCGGTTCGTTGTGGCGGAGCTGCGGGACCGCGGGTTCGTCCCGGTGCCGTCCGGCCGCGACGCCGGGAAGCTGCAAGCACTGGCGGAATCCTTTCCGGGGCTGGACGTCCGGCCCGCGTCGGCCGACGATCCGGCGTCGCTCGACCGCGCCCTGGCCGGCGCCGCCGCGGTGGTCAACTGCGCGGGCCCCTTCGCCGCGACGGCCGGGCCGGTGATCGAGGCGGCGCTGCGCGCCGGCATCCCCTACGTGGACGTGGCGGCCGAGATCGAGGCCAACGCCGACACGCTCGCGCACTTCGCCGAGCGCGCCCGCGACGCGGGAGTCGCGGTCGTCCCCGCGATGGCCTTCTTCGGCGGCCTCGGCGACCTGCTGGCCACCGCCGCGATGGGCGACTGGACCGCCGCCAACGAGGTGCACGTCGCCTACGGGTTGAGCAGCTGGCGCCCCACCATGGGCACGCGCGCCGCGGGCACGGTCTCCCACGAGCGGCGCGACGGGCGGCGGGTCCGCTTCACCGGCGGGAAGTTGGACTACCACCAGGACGTGCTCCCCTCGTTGAAGTGGACGTTCCCCGAGCCGATGGGCGTCCGGCCCGTCATCGGGGAGTTCAGCATGGCCGACGTCGTCACGATCCCCAGCCACCTGGCCGTCCCCGAGGTGCGCTCGTACATGACCGTCGAGGCGGTCGAGGACCTGTCGGCCCCCGACACGCCGGCGCCGGAGGCCGCCGACGAACGCGGACGCTCCGACCAGACGTTCCTGGTCGACGTCGTCGTGCGCTCCGGCGGCGAGGAACGGCGCGCGACGGCGAGCGGCCGGGACATCTACGCCGTCAGCGCGCCGCTGGCGGTGGAGGCGGTCGGCCGCATCCTCACGGGCCGGGCCAGGACGACCGGTGCCGCCTCCGCCGGGGAGATCTTCGACGCGGCCGACTTCCTGCGCGCGCTGTCCGCGCACCTGTCGTTCGACCTGCGCCGGTGACCGCCCTCGGGGACCGGGCGACCCCCGGCCCGGGCGACCGCCTCCCGCGTTGGGGGGCGAGCACTCGGGCCGGAGGCGCCGGCCGTCAGATCTCGTCGACGTTCATCGCGCCCTCGTTCGGGCGGCGGGAGAGGTCGATGCCGAGCTCCTCCGCGGCGCGGAAGACGTCCTCGTCGGTGTCACGCATCTCGATGGAC
>NZ_JBFAGB010000080.1:0-19174 GCF_040639875.1 Actinomadura sp. NPDC023710 | reverse complement strand
CAACAACACATCCCGAAAAAAATTATTTCTTTTCCGTCTACTGTTTATCACACGTTTCATCACTCATCCCCTGCCGGCACGCCGCGCGGCGTGCCGACAGCAACTCAGTCAGGACGGGTCGTCGAACGTGGAGTTGCACGAGCTGGCGTTGCCCGAGCAGGTGTTGCCGCAGCCATCGTCGGTCGGGCAGTCTCCGCGCGCCGCCGGAGCGTACGCGACGAGCACTCGCACGTCGAGGTAGAACTCGTCCTCCTCGACAGGCCGCTCGGCCAGCGCTGTGGCGCCGCCTGAGTCCTGGCCGTTGAACATGCTGACCACTCTCCTCACTTGACGGGGGTTGCAGAGAACCCCTGGCCGGCCACGGCGGGCGCCGCATGCGGCCAGGAGATCGAGACCCGGCTGTGCACCTTTTCCACGACGCGCCCGTGAGGTAGCAGCTCGTCGGGCGTGCCAGCCGGGTAGATCCGGTACTGCGGGCCAGAACCCCTGCGGTGCTCTCGGCTCCAGACCCGCAACTGTTCGGCCACCGACTCGGCGAGTCGGGCGGCGTCGGGACCGTAAGCGTGCACGCCGTACTCCAGCGCCTTGCGGCCGTCCTCAGTCGCCGGCCGGGTCGTCAGGTAGGCAAGGTTCCCGGCGTGGTCGACCACGGCCATCGCCGAGGAGGCGTTACGCGGCGCGACCACGCCGGTGTCGCGGACCTGATCCACTAGGACCATGCAGAACCCGGGAAAGGCGGTGACCATCCGCATCTGCACGGTGTCCACGAACTCGCCGAGACCGATGAAGGCGCCGCTCCAGACCTCTACTCGGGGAGTGTCGAACACACCCTCGAAGAGGCTGGAGTCAAGGTCGGTCCCGTCGTCGAACCGAAGAGTGACCTCGCCATCGCGCATCACCAGAAGCTTGGCCTGGTGAGCGCCCGCGCCCTGCACGGCTACGAACCCGAACATCTTGGACGCCGTGCTGACCAGGTATCCGTCGGCTTGCTCGAAGGTGATGACCCGGTGGAGCCCGCGGATACGCAAAGCGGTGCTGATGCGGCCGGCCTCGGCCAGCTGCGCCGGCCAGGCGGGCGGGATATCCCAGGCCCCCATCGTGACCAGGATCCTGTCGTAGGGCGCGTAGGCGGGCACGCCTGCCTCGGCGTCGGCGAGAACGACGTTCACCCGCGAGTACCCGGCTTCATCGAGCAGTCGGCTGGCCCGGTCGGTCACGTACTGGTCGATGTCGACCGTGGTGACGGTGCCGGACGGGCCGACGAGTTCGGCGAGCAGCGCGGCGTTGTACCCGCCACTGCCGATCTCCAGGACGTTCATGCCCGGCACGATCGCGGCCTGCTCCAGCATGAAGGCCTGGACATGCATGTCCGAGACCGAGCTGAGCGCGTTGCCTTCCTCATCCCTCTTGGTGACCACCGCCTGGAACGGCTCGTAGGCCTGCTCCGGCGAGACTTCAGGGATGAACAGGTGACGAGGCACCGTGCGCATCGCGTCGGCGACGGCGTCCGAGACGATCGTCCCGTTGCCGATGAGCTGCTCCACAGCCCGGTCGCGCCAGGAGGCGATCTGATCGCCGCTGGCCTCGCCGGCTCCGGTGCTGTCGTGGGGCTCGGTCACGATCGTTTCCTATCTGCTGATCGGATGCGGTTGGGTAGATCTCGTTGCGCTTGGTCGATGTCCGACGGCTGCACTTCTGCACCTCCGGGTCTCGACTCTCGTACCAAAGCCTGTCCGAGGGGGTCGGGCTTGATCTCGGAATCCGCTCTAGGGGCACCTCAAGAGCGCGGAAGGGCTGACAAGTCAGGGGCATCTCGCTCACCTGCGCTTACCTTCGACCAAGGCGCTCAGGCAGTGGCCTCCGCCGATCCAGCCGATCATCGCCATCGTGCTTTGCGGCTCTGACCTCGCGCTCACGATGCCACCGACGTCAACTCTTCGAGCTTGTCGCGGAGTTGTTCAGGGGGGTCGGCCTCAACCGTGTCCACCTCGTTGGTCCGCTCCGGAGGCATCGGGCCGCGCGGGGCCCACCAGCGGCACCGATTAGTCACCACGATCCGCCACGGCGGAAAGGCCTTCTCCAACTCGGACTTGAAAGCGTCCACGCGGCGCGCACTCGATGCGGACATGACGATGATGCTCGCCGCTTACGAGAGGCACGAGTGCCACATCTGGTGGCACCGCCGCCAGGCCAGCTAGATTGCGCGCGCCCACTCCGCGAACGCCACCAGCCCGTGTGGTGGCGAAGTATGGAGGCGCAGCAACCTCACCAGCATGTCTCGCACATAGGGATGCTCACGGGTGTGCTGAGGAGCAATGCGTTTGGCCGCCTGCAGCGATCGGAACGCCTCGTCCCGCTGTCCCAGCCACAACTGCGCTCGCGCCACATCGATGTAGTAGTGGGACCGCCGTTCCTCCGGCACCTCTTCCAAGGAACCCGACAGCGCCGCCCCACCTTCGGCGACCTCCACTGCACGCGCCGCGTCACCGCGCTCAACCGCGAGCGCCACCTCGTGCACGAGCAGGGATACCGGGCCGAATGCGGTCCCGTTGTAGACGCCCTCGGGCACTGTCCCCGCGAACCGCCGAGCGTGCTGGAAGTGCTCGTCTACCGCCGATGAATCCTGGGGCATCCTGGCGGCGACCACCGCAGCCCGCATGTGCAGCGCGCCTACGGCTGCCCGCAGCTCCGGAGTATTCGGCGGTGGCGCGTCATCTAGCGCCTTCTCCAGCAGCCGGAGCCCTGGTGCGAGATTGTCGCTGGCGAAGAACACCTCGGTCCGCACATAGGCAGCCGTCGCCAGGAGCGCCGGATCCTCCACCGCCTCGGCGGATGCCCGCATCAACTCCACCAACCGTGCCGATAAGTCGTAGTACCCGTACTTGTAGGCGACAGCGTCGGCCGCCCGGTACGCCGACCCGAGGAGCCGCGCTGCAGCCACCCGTTGGTCGGCACCCCCGTCGTGCCGACAGCGAGTCAGCTCACCCAGCAGTTCGGGCAACGACTCTGCCAGCCGCGTGTACTGCGACGATAACCGCCACCGAGTCGTCTCACCGATCGCCTGCTGCAACTGAGCCAGTGGCCGGACAGGCCCATCATCGGGAAGGTCATAGGCGTCAATCGCCGTCCGGAGCTTCGGCACCGCTACGTGCACCCGGCTGTCGGTCGAGCGCCGCTCGTCCGCCAGGACGTCCGGCTCCGTACCCAGCGCTTCAGCAATCGCGGCTAACGTCTGATCGGACGCCGGACGATCCCCCTGCTCAACTTTCCGAAGCAGACTCAGCGACACGTTCGCCGCTGCGGCCAACTGGCGCTGGGTCAGCCGCCGCGCCGTGCGGTAGGCGGCGATACGATCGCCGATCGAGTGCGTCGGCCTCACCTGCGGTCTCCAACGGTCCATCCTGTCGGCACAGTAGCGCGGGTCCGCCAGGAAGCGCGGCCTTCACGAAGAAGCCAACAACCTCGGAAGCTCAGTCAGGTCATCAATAACCCAGTCCGCGATGCCGCGGAAGTCGTCTGCCCACAAGTAGCCCCATGGCCCCCGCCGGACCAGAGCCGTTCGCAACCCGGCCGCCCGCGCCGGCACAACGTCGTTGGCGGGGTGGTCACCCACGTACACAATTTCGTCTGGCTCCCCTGGGGCCCACTCGACCAATCGTGCGAAGAACCCTGGATCCGGCTTCGCCACCCCCCACTCTTCCGACGTAGCGATCCCGTCCGCCGGAAGCCCAAGCTCACGCAACCGCGCCCCGACCCGCGCCACTTGATTCCCTGCGACACCAACCCAGAGCCCACACTGCTGATGCTCCTGCAACGCCGGACGAACATCGGGATAGAGATCAGCCTCAACCAACTCCACGGCATGCCCGGCCGCGTCACGGGCCCGCCGCTCCTCACCAACATCCAGCCCAGGCCGCACCAGCCGCAACGCATCAGCGTTGTCCCGACCCTGCGCCGTCACTGCACCGACCAGCGCTGACATCGTGTGTGCCGAAACACCCAACCAGTCTGCCCACCCCTGCCACTCGCGGCTGTCGTCCACCAGAGTCTCGCCCACATCGAAGACCACACAACGGATCACACGCTCAGCGTACGGAGTGCAGCCATGCCATCATTCAGGCATCTTTCCGGATCGCCTGGGCTGACGAACCATCGTTCCATCACCGACGGACTGATCCACAACCCGATCGTGCCTGGAGGCAACCTGCTCCTCGCTGGCCTCGCTGGTTCCGATACTGCCGCTGCGCTCAGTCACGAACGTTTCTCTACCTGCTACACGGTTGCGGTAGGGACGATCCCGTTGCGCAGGGTCGATGTCCGAACGGCTGGGCAGTTGGGCACTGCCGGAACTCGACCGCACACCAACTGTCCGAGGAACGAAACTTCACCTCGGATAACCGATCAGGGCATCTGACGAGGCTGAAGCATGAGCCCTCCGCAGCACCCGCCGACAACAGCCCCGAGAGCCCTCACCACCCCGCAGCGCGGAAACATTGCTTTGCACGGGCAACGGGCTGACCGAGTGCTTCTCGCGAGTCCACGGCCGCCCTCAGACCGCCAACCGCCTCACGTGGCCCAGGTTTGGCGCCTCGTCGAGGAAGCGGGATCGGACCACTAACCGTCCGACAGGCCTATGAAACTCACCTGGCTGGAGGAGCATGCCTCTGCTCGCTAGTCGATCAGTTCCACCGCTTAGGGTTAGGTCATGTCTCTACGGACAACCGGAGCATCTCAAATCGGTAACGCCTCTCCATAGCCGCAGGTGAGGAAGTGTTCTCCCCGCGCGAGCGGGGGTGGTCCGAAGGAACGCGGCGATCTCGCGGCGGCGACGAAGTTCTCCCCGCGCGAGCGGGGGTGGTCCGTACGGCAACCCGCACAACCCGACCCACTGCGAGTTCTCCCCGCGCGAGCGGGGGTGGTCCGCTAGTGCGTTGACCACGAACGTTCACCGGGTCCGATCATGCTGCCTTGGGGCGGGGGCGTCCCCAGCGTTGCCTGCGTTCGCTGCGGACGCGGGCGCGTTCGCGGCGTTGGGCGGCCAGCACGTCGGGATGGCGGGCGTTGGCGTTGCGCCAGCGTAGGTAGGCCTGGATCTCCCACGAAGAGCACGGTGTGGTTGGGATGGTTGGAGTTGCCCATCACGAAGGTGCGCAGCGGCCCGAACTGCGCCTCGATCGGGTTGGCCCACGAGGCGTAGGTCGGGGTGAGGCACAACTCGACGTTGTTGCGTGCTGCCCACGCCCTGATCTGCGGGGTCTTGTTCGCTGACAGGTTGTCCAGGATGACGTAGATCGGTGCGCCGTCGGGGCGGGCGGCGCGGATGGACTTCAGCGCCGCCAGGGTGTTGGCGCCGCTCTTGCGGCGGCGGGTGACGCCCCACAGGGTGTCATCGCCCAGCGAGTAGCAGCCGTGGAAGTACCGGACCCCGTGGGTGCGCCGGTAGGTGCCCGGCAACCGGTCCGGCCGCCCGCGCTCGGCCCAGCCGGCGCCGTGGCAGGGCCGGATCGACAGCGGCCCGAACTGGTCGAAGGCGAAGCACCGGTCCGCAAACCGGGTCGTGACCTCCTCGATCCGGTGCAGCTTGGCCTCGAAGTCGGGGTCATTGGAGGTCTTCCAGGTGCGGGTGCGCTGGAAGGTGACCCCATGGGCGTGCAGGAGCTGCCGCAGCCGTTCCCGTCCGATCCGGATCTTGCGCTCGCTGCGAGTGGCGAGGTGGTCGGCGAGTTTGCGGACGCTCCAGCAGGTGAACGGGCGCCCGAGCTTGGCCGGGCGGGTTCGGGCCGTCTCGATGATGAACGCGATGTCATCATCGCTGATCAGGCGGGGACGGCCTCCCGCCCAGTTAGGGTCCAAGCAGGCCAGCCCCCGCTCGTTGAAGTCGTGGATCACATCCCGCACGGTGTCTTCGTGGGCGGCGACCAGGCGGGCGATCGCCGGGGCCGGCGTCCCCGCCGACGACGCCTGGATGATCATCGCCCGGCGGACCCGGATCGACTCGTGCCTGCCCCGCCGGATGATCTGCTGCAGTCGGCGTCCCTCGTCCTCGGTCAACCGCCGCGCTCTGACCGGCTCTGCCACCAGCCCGCCCCTCCCTCAACAACGACCCGTCGTCAACGAGGGTGAAGCCGATCAACCTCCCCGTCCCGGACCCCGCCCGGCGTGTCACCCAACCCGGTGAACGTTCGTGGTCAACGCACTAGGTGAGGATGACGGCGAAGACGCTCACGCTCCCGCGCCATCGAGACGTCGGGGTGGCGGGCAGATGACTCGCGTGGTCATGAGCAGGTCACCATCCTCGGTAGGGGTCGATAGGGGACCGGCGAGTATGGGTGACGTGCGCGCTGCCGAACATGCCCGGTAGCGCGTTATCGCCGAGCCGAATCATGCAGGTCCTCCAGCAGTACCGCCTTGGGTTCGAGTATCCTCGCTGTTCCCGCGTGCAGGAAGGCGGTGGAGTGAACGCTGCATGGAGCAGGCATTCCCGCGTCGAGGCAGGGACGACTGTGGTGGTGGTCCTCGCAACCGTCTTGCCGACTCTGCTAGCGCCACAATCATGGTGGTTCGTAGGATTGGCGGTAATGGGTTCAGCCCCCCTTTATTGGCGGCGCGCTGCTTTGCTGCCTGTGGGATTTGTAGTGGGGGCCGCCACTACGGCTCTCGCGCTGACCTATCATTCCCAGCCGGGCGCTCCTATTCTGTTCCTTCCGTACGGAGCGCTTGTATGGACCTACACGTTTGCGGCGGTCAGGACGTCACCTCGTGGCCGTGTGGTCGGCCTTGCGGGTCTGTTGGCAGGTGTGCCGGTTTCGCTGGTCCTGCCGCATGAGAATCTGGAAACCTTTCGGTACATCACGATGGCGTTCATCGCCGCCTTTGCGCTGGGTGCGAGCGCCCGAGCGCGGCGGGAGCAGCGCGCAGCGGAGGATGAACGCACTCTGCGTCTGGCGGAGGAACGCACAGCGGCCATCGCGCGTGAGCGCACCCGCATTGCGCGGGACATGCATGACATCGTTACCCATTCGGTCGGGTTGATCATCGTCCAGGCCGAGGCCGGACCGCTGGTGCTGCGCAGCGACCCCACGAAGGCGGAGGCCGTCTTCGATGCCATCGGGGAGGCGGGGCGGGACGCCATCCTTCAACTCCGAGTGATCTTGAAGGCGCTTCGGGGCCAGACGGTGCGCGAACCACAGCCGGGGATCGAGGCCGTACACGATCTGATCGCGCGAGCACGACAAGCCGGCCTTGACGCGACCTTCGAGGAACACGGGTCTCCACACGAACTGCCGGTCGAAGTGGGAATAGCCACGTATCGAATCGTCCAGGAGGCGCTGACAAACATCCTGCGTCACGCGGCCGCTGGCACCGCGCGGGTTCGAGTCGGCTGGACGCCCACTACTCTGACCGTGGAGGTCACCGACGACGGGAAGGGTTGTGAACGCGTCGGCGGCTTCCAAGAGGGGCACGGAATCGTGGGCATGCGGGAGAGGGCCGAGTCATGCGGCGGAACGCTCTCCGTCGACCCGACCGTTTTCACCGTCACCGCTTCATTGCCGATCGGATAACTCGTTGCTGCGTGTACTCATTGCCGAGGACCAGGAACTCTTCCGTAGCGGATTCTCCATGATCCTCAACGCACAGGAAGGCATTCAGGTCGTCGGGGAGGCGGCCAACGGTGCGGAGGCCGTCAGCAAAGCCACGCAACTCGACCCCGGCGTAGTGCTCATGGATATCCGGATGCCCGTCATGGACGGCGTCGAGGCGACCGCCCGGATCTGCCGGAACACACGGGCAAAAGTATTGGTTCTCACGATGTACGACATCGACGAATACGTCTATGACGCCCTGCGCGCGGGGGCCAGCGGATTCCTGCTCAAGGACGTGCGGCGGAACGAACTCGTCGACGCTGTGCGGTTGGTTCACGACGGCGAGGCGCTCCTTGCTCCATCGGTCACCCGGCGGCTGATCACAGACCTGATGCGGCGGGGGGCCGCTCGGCCAGATCTCACGCAGCGTCTCGCGGAGTTGACCGACCGCGAGACCCACACGCTCCGGCACCTTGCCCGGGGACTGTCCAA
This sequence comes from Actinomadura sp. NPDC023710, assembly GCF_040639875.1. Classification (NCBI taxonomy): domain Bacteria; kingdom Bacillati; phylum Actinomycetota; class Actinomycetes; order Streptosporangiales; family Thermomonosporaceae; genus Actinomadura; species Actinomadura sp. NPDC023710. The sequence continues at coordinate 11,099 of NZ_JBFAGB010000080.1, read as the reverse complement.
CGCGGAGATCGCCTCCGCCATGGTGGTCAGCCAGCACACCGTCAAAACCCACGTGAGCAACTTGCTGACGAAACTGGATCTTCGGGACCGGGTTCAGGCCGTCGTCTTCGCCTATGAGTCCGGTCTCATCGCCCCCGGCATCGACTGAACGGCCGCACGCCGCACGTCTTCGATGCATTCGTCGCTGCGGGGAGTCGAAGCGCTCCATCTCATCCGCAGGAGCGACTCCTGATTCACTCACGTGGGCGATCTGCCGCGAGGGTCCGGCGGAGCAGTATCGAGACGGCTTCGAAAGGAGGCTTCCCATGCGCACGCGCGCAATCGCCACAGCCGCCACCTGGCTGTTGCTCCTAACCGCCTGCTCCCTCGGCTCCCCCGATGCTCACAACCGCGTCGGCCCCCGCGGTTGCAAGACCAGCACGACCCTCGGCGCCGTCTCGGGAACCGACCGAAACGGCCTCTGCGTATTTCGTGGTATCCCCTACGCCGCGGCACCGGTCGGCGTACGCCGCTTTCGGCCTCCGCAACCGGCTCCGCCCTGGCACGGCACCCTCAAGGCCACCGACGACGAACATGTCTGCCCCCAGAATCGCGACGTCCTGACCGAGGACTACGCGAACGACACCAAGGTGTTCACTGACGAGGACTGCCTGCACCTGAACGTTTGGACCCCCCGCCCCGACCGTCGCAAGCGCCCGGTGATCGTGTTCGTTCACGGCGGCGCTGCGCGGTTCGGAACGGCCAACGAGCCGCGCTATGACGGAACCGAGCTCGCTACCGAGGGGGAGGCGGTGGTGGTCTCCCTCAACTATCGCCTGGGAGTGCTCGGTTGGACCGAACTAGGCGGTCTCGACCCGGCATACCGGGGATCCGGTAACAACGGCTTGCGTGACCAGATCGCGGCCCTGAAGTGGGTACGCGATCACATAGCAGATTTTGGCGGTGACCCGAACAACGTCACCGCGGTAGGCGAGTCCGAAGGAGCCTTCTCCCTCGCCGCGATGTTGGCCACAGACCATCCCGAGCGGCTCTTCCGCAGAGTCGTGCTCCAAAGCGGCAGCGGATACCTCGTCCACACCCGCGAGTACGCGCGCGAAACTGCCGCCCGCCTCCCTGTCACCAGGGTCGCCGAACTCAAGTCGATGTCCACCCGCGGACTGCTCGCACTTCAGGAGAAGACCCTCGAGACCACCGCCCCCGGCGTGCTGGGCGCGGTCTACTTCGGACCGCACATCGACGGCGAACTGGTTCGCGATTCAGTGATCAACCGCATCACCCAGGGCAATGCGAAGGGGGTGGACATTCTGATAGGGACGAACCGTGATGAGGTCAACTTCTTCGGCCAGTTCGGCCCTGGTCAAATGGGATTCGTGGCCGACCAGTATGAAAAGGTCTTCTTCCCGAAGTCGCTCGCGCCCCGCCTCCGAACCATGACCTCGGTCTACCGAAAGGGACGATCGGCACGCGAAGCTAGATTGGCCATGTTCACCGACCAAGGCCTACGGGTGCCCGCAACGCGGCTCGCCGAGGCTCAGAGCCGATGGCGTCCCACATATATGTACGAGTTCGCCTGGCAGCCACCCAAAGGGTACGGAGCCGTGCACACAATCGAGTTGCCTTTCATGTTCGGCACGCTCAGATTCAGCGGTGTCGTCGGAGGAGCCGCAGCACTGAACGTGGACCGAAAACGCATGACCACCCTGTCACATCAGATGATCGACGCTTGGACCTCCTTCGCCAGGACTGGTAATCCCAGCACTCGCCGCACGATCCCCCGCCCTGACTGGCCCGCTTATCGGGTACCCGAACGCGCCACCATGATTTGGGACATCCCCGCAAAGGTCTCGAATGATCCACGCGGCGGCGAGCGCGAACAATGGAGTGAATATTCCTTCAACGCCTTCGCTCTTTGAGGACATTCGACAGGGTCCGTACCATCAGCATGAGGTACGGACCCGCTTCCTCGAAAGCCATGGGGCGGCTGGCGCAAGGGGTCTCCACCAGGTCCGCCATCCGCCGGTTACCCTCCTCGCCCACCGGGTCCGCCTACTCAAACCACTGGCCCCGTGGAAGTCCACATCTACCGACCGCACCGGCAGACCTGCTGTTCTACGCGGCAGCAGCCGCCCAAGACTTGTCTTGCGTCGCTCTAAGATCATTGAAGGAGCATCCCGTGTTTCGTACCGGTCGTTTCCTACTCAGATCACCATCTTGGATTGCCCGTACCAGGCTCGGCAGATGAGCGAAGCGATCATCGAGGCACGTGGGCTCCGCGTGGACTTGGGCGGCGTCTCGGTCGTGCAGGGTGTCAACCTCGCGGTGGGGTGTGGGGACATCGTCGCCGTTGTCGGGGTGAACGGCGCCGGAAAGTCGACTCTGCTGTGCTGCCTCGCGGGCCTGCAATGCCTTGCGGAGGGAGACCTCCGCGTCCTGGGCGGGCCGCCGGAGGACAGCCCAGCGTTCTGGCGAGACGTCGTCCTCATCGCCGACGAGCCGGCCTGGTACCCGGGACTTTCGGTGCGCGAACACCTGGAGCTCATGGGGGCCGTGCACCGGACTCCCCGCCTTGGGACAGGCGCGGTGTTGGAACTGTTCGACCTGGCGAGGCGTGGCGACATGGCGCCGCTGACACTTTCGACCGGGCAGCGGCAGCGACTGTCGCTGGCGATGGGGCTGCTCCGGCCGAGTCGGCTGCTCTTGCTTGACGAGCCGGAGCGCGGTCTGGACCCGGTGTTCCGCCCCCGGCTAGCGTCGATCCTGGCCGCATACGCAGCGGAGGGCGGCGCCGTGGTGATGGCGACCCACGACCTGGATCTCGCCCGGGGCGCCCGTCAGGTGCGGATGGAGGCTGCCGCTTGAACGAGGTGCGAATGGTCCGGACGCACATCCGGACGCGCGGCCGCAAGCCCGCGGGCTGGGCGGACCGGTACGCCCTGCTGGCCGGGGTGGTAGTGGCGGCGCTGGTGCTCGGGCGGTCCGCCGTCGCCGCGCTCTCATCCATCGCGGGGGAGGTCGAGCCGGTTCGGGCGAGCGCAGGACTCACGCTGGTCACGCTGACCTATACAGGTTTCCTCGCCCTCGCCCGCATTTTCGGCCCAGTCGCGCTGCCGGCCGCCGACGCGGCATGGCTGGTACTCTCGCCGCTACCACGCCGCGGTGTACTCGGCCGGACCTCGCTGATCCTGCTGGTGCTCTCGCTGGTCGGTGGTGCCGCTCTAGGCGTCGCGCTGCTCACCGCTATCGGCATGCCGGACCACACCACGGCGCGCCTGATCACCGCCATGGTGCTGGGTACTGCAGCGACGGCTGGCGCGATGGCGATTGCCGTGCTGGCCCAGTCGTCGCCGCCGTGGGACACATGGCTGCAGGCGCTGATCGTGAGCCTAGTGTGCACGGCTGTGATCGCGGTGGTACTCGGAAACGGCCCTTGGCGGCATCTGCTCGCCGCGGTGGCGGCTGCGCCGGTGTCACTGGGCGCGGCCCTGGCGACGTCGTGCGCTGCCACAACGGCGCTGCTGCTCAGGCTCGCGTGGGGCGCGCTCAATCGGTTCCCCGCCCGTGCCCTGCTGGACGCTTCCACTCGCACCAGTATTGTGGTCGCCGCGTCGGTCGTGCTGGAACCTGGTGCCTTGACGTGGATCGCGGAGGACGCGTACTGGCGGGGACGGATCGTGCGTTCCCGTCCATGGCCAGCGGCCCTGACCGGGCGAGCGGCGGCACTCGCCTGGATCGACTGGCGCAGATTGGCGCGACGCCCGCGTCGGCTGTGTGCACTGTTCGCCTTAGCCGCGCTACCCGCACTGGCCGCCGCGGCCGGTGCTGGCCCGGGGGTGGCCACCGTGGTGGGCGGCGGGGCACTGGCAGCGGCCGCCGCGGGCACGACGGGCGCGCGCCGCGACGGTGAGGACGCCGGATTGACGCGGCTGTTCGGTGTCGCACCCCACGCGCTGCTGGCCGCGCGCACCGTGCTTCCCGCGCTCCTCGGCGGCACCTGGCTAGTCCTCGCCCTGGCCGGATTGGCGCTGGTGGACGCGCTACCCGGTCCGCTGGGGTGGGCGTTCGGTCCGGCGGCGGCACCGGCGCTGGCCGCCGGGGCGCTGCGGATGGCGCGGCGGCCAGCGGTCGATCACTCGATGCCGGTCGTCAACACGCCTGTCGGCTCTCTGCCGACCGGCCCATTTCTGTGGGCCGTCACCGGTATCGACATCGCCGCGCTCGGCTGCGCTCCCCTGCTGTTGGTTGTGAGCGCCCCACCCTCCGCGACCGGCGTCTACCTGGCCGCCCAGGCATTCGCCGGGCCAGCGGTACTGGGCGCCTTCTTGGCCACCGCCTCCAAAGCGCAAACCCGAAGTGTTGTAACCTCCCATCCCGCCTGAGGCCGGCCTGAAGCCAGCAAAAGCGGGGAGCCGCCGGCGTCCCGCCTTGTCTCATGGCTGCACACCGCCCCCAACCAGCAAGCAGCACCGTCCAACGCGCCCGCCCTTGCCCTCAGCGCCGGACCGAGCAGACAGGTTCTCGATCACGCGCCAGCGCTTCGACCGCTCGAGTGCCCGGCTTCGCGACGGCGGGCCGCCGTCGGAGAGCGTTCGTCGCCCCCTTTGGGGCGCCAGGCCTCCACCGCCCGGCCAGCAGCACGTGCGTGGTGCCTTTTGAGCCGCCATCAGCCCTCCGCAACCGCAGCGGCCAGCAGCGTCAGTCTGCTTACCGCCCGGCAGGGGCCCCGATCCGCAGGTCCGCCCCGGTTCCGGCGCAGTGCTCACGTCATCCCCGGCCACTGGCAGGCCGGAAACGCGCGACGAGACCCACAGCTACTTAGGTGCCATCCAGGATGCGGGACCGAGTCCAATCCCACGCTCCATCATCGGGCCGTCGGCTTTGTTTCCGCTGGCGCCCGCCCGCCTGGACGATCTCGCCCCAACAGTCGGCGCTCAGGATAGGTAGTGGGGCGCTCTATACTTCGCCCCAAGCCAGCGAGCTTATCTTCCAGCCATCGGGCGTGCGGATGAATTGAGTCGTTTACGACCAAAACTCTCGAACTACTCACCGTTAGCTAGCCAGACTTACCGTACTCGCTGAAGCGATGGGCGATCGCACCAATATTTCCGTGCGCTCGGCAATTTCCCGATCAGAGAATTCGGTCAGCGTCACCATCGGTGATCACTCTATTTCTGGGCGCGATAAACGCATCTAGGTCTCGTAGATAACCGTCTCGCCTCCAACGTTCTTGTCAATCATCCCCTTGGAAATGAATACTTCGTGGACAATGTCGAGGTTCGGCAGGATGCCGGCGATGTTGGTGAACGCACCAAGGGTATGAGCATGAGCCGGTCGATCTCAACCTTGACTTCGACCTCCATAAAACCTCCCCTATTGCGTAACAACCGTTGCAAGAATGTAGCCTGTCTTCATGCCGAATCATGAACCCCAACAGGTAGTGGTGCGGATCGACAAAGTCCACAGCAAAGCAAATCTGCGACAAGGGCGCGAGCGGTGGCCGCGGGGGCAAGCAAGTAGTCGTGCACCACGTCCGCTCTCGGCAGGTTCGGCGCTTTTCGGATAGGTGCCGGTCCCGGGGAGTTGGGCGTTGGTGGCTGTCGCCACACGTGCGGCGTGCGGAGCCGCTTCCCGACCTGGCGTGGCGCCGCCGGTGCTTGTGGGGATGTCCTTAACCGAATGCAGATATTCCAGCTCGACACCGGCGAGGTCCTCCGAACCAAAGCACCGGTCGAAAGTGCGGCGCTGGCTGGCTTCCAGCGGTCGTAGGGCAGCTTTCGCCAGGTTTCGATCTTGCTGGGCCAGAGGCCTCACTGTTGTCGCCCTCGCGGCAGCGGCCGATACTCAAATGTCCACCCCCTTGACCAAGGTGCTTGGCAAACGGGAGACGGCAGATGGTCTCCGGCACGCGTTCGTCTCAGACAGTTCAGAGTAGGTGAGGGAGAGGAATACGTGGCTGGAGTGCTAGACATCAGCATGCCTCATTTCCGCCTTTGTGGCGTGAGGCGAATTATTTCAGCACAGCCAGGACGTCGATCTCCACGTAAGCACCAGGGAACAATCCTGCGGTGACCGTGGTGCGTGGCGGGAATGGCTCATTGAGGAACTGGCGGTAGGCAACATCCATTTCCTCAAAGTCGTTAACATCGGCAAGGTAGACACGCACCATCAGGGCGGCTTCCCAGTTCGCGCCACCCGCTTCGAGTACGGCGGTGGCCTGTTCTAGAGCGCGGCGAGTCTGCGGTCCGACACCGGCTTTGAGGAGGGTTCCGGTCGCTGGATCCACGGCCAACTGGCCACAGACCTGGAGAAAGGGGCCGATGCGACGCCCCTGACTGTAGGCACCGAAGGGAGGGGCGGCCCCGGCTGTGGACACGGTAGTGAAGGTCATGATCAATGAATGATCGCAACGCGTTGCTCGGCTGGCAAGAGTCGCCGCGTGTTGGCTGAATCGCGGTCGTCGCGGCCCTCGCGCACCTCACGCAGGCGCGATGGCCGATCTCGCCCCACCAGACGGCGCCCAGCAGTGTCACAGACTCCGTTGCGATAGTCGTCCAGGCGGGCACGTCACGCCAGGCACACCCACTTGGGGTCGGCCATCAATACCGTCGATCAACTGCCGGCGGGACCACTTGGCGGGCAGCCCTGCAGGACCCTGTATGGCAGCGGCGCCTCCAAGGCCCGTCATTTCTGGTCCGTCAGGTATTCGCGCTTCGCTCGGTACGCTGGGCCCGATGTCTCCCTGTTGACGGCCTTCTTGGTTGTTCATCCGTTCACCGGAGACCTCACTCGCCTCCAGAGACGGCATGCCGCCCGAAGCGGACTGTTCAAACAGGTACCAGTCGATGACGGCGTCGGTGGTCAGGTTGGTGATGGTGGCGGTCATAGCCTCGGCGTGGTCGGCTGCCAGGAAGGAGGCGGCGTTGGCACCTGCGCCGCCGTCAAAGGCCCGGGGAGCGGCCAGCGAGGCCGCTGGAACGGCCCCTCTGGACCTGCCGGAGCCGTTGCAGCGCCTTCGCCCGCTTCTGGATACCGGGAAACGGGAACGACACCAAGATTGAGCTCCGCCGGGCCCGGAACCGCACGAACATTCTCCGGGCACACGGCCCCTAGACGGACCGAGGAACGCGGCCGCCCAGCCCGATACCGCCCATCCCGGCCACCGCCGGGCCCTCTCGGCGACGCCGAGTTGTCCTGCGCGCGGCCGCCGCCGCGCAGGATGTCCGGGTGGTCGACGAGCCGGCCGCCCGGCCCGAGGCCGAACGAGCCGCAGCGACGACGTCATGCCCCTGACCGGTTGCGCTGGGAAGGCCAAGGGCTGACATTCGATGTATGGGCGATGACATCGGGGACGTTGGGGTGGGCTATGACGAGATCTCGGACCAGGAGCCCGCGGAACAACACGCGCCGCCCTGGGAAGCTCTGATCGAGGATGAACCGCCTGAGCAGACGCAGCCCCGAGCAGCGACGGAAGAAGCAGACTTCATCTCCTTGTCTGCGCTCGAGGCTGAATGCGATGAGGCCGAGCAGGAGGCCGTCGAGAAGCTTGAGCAGGCCCGCGCGGAGACCGAGACCCAGGTGCGGGCCGGCAAGCGGGCTGGAGACCAGGCTGAACAACGCGTGCTGCAGCTCAGCGAGGAGTTGCGGCAGGTCCGCGAGCAGGTTCGAGATGCCGGGCGGCGGACGGAACCAGGTCGCGGGGAGACGCCTACCGACGAGGATGCGGCCCGTGCCCGTATCCGTGCAGCGGCAGAGCGCCTCGAGCGACTGCGCCGGGAGATACGGGACGCGAGCGCCCAGGCCCAGGACGGTATAGCCGAGCTCGGGTCGGCCAGCGAGCGGCTTGAGGAGGCTGCCGTCTCGTTCAAGGGCCTCGGCAGTTCCCACGATGAGAAACTGGCCGAACTCGGTGGTGCTGGATGTGTTCTCCCGCCTCATCGTGGGCTGGGCAGTGGCCGACCACCTGCGCACCGAACTGGTCATCGACGCCCTGGAAATGGCGATCTGGAACCGCCGGCCCGGCCTCGGCCTGGTCCATCACAGCGATCAGGGAACGCAGGGCGACCACCGGTTGAGCCCGCCCAGTACACGTCGCTGTCGTTCAGCCGCCGGTGCACCTCAGCGGGCATCCGCACCTCGACCGGCAGCGTCGCGGACTGCTTCGACAACGCCGTCACCGAAAGCTTCTTCGCCACGTTGGAGACCGAATTGCTCGACCGGCACCACTTCGCCACCCACGCCCAGGCCAAGGCGGCCTGCTTCGACTTCATCGAAGGGTTCTACAACCCCCGCCGCCGTCATTTCGACCCTGGACATGCTCAGCCCCGCCGAGTATCAGAGGAGACAGGCTCAACTACCGCGCTACGCTGCCGCGTAGCCGCAAGCCTCGACGTGTCCACAGAACCGGGGCGCCTCACCAGCGCTAACCGGCGCCAGGTAAACCGGGCTTCATCGGACCCGGTGGGCTTCACCCCAGCGCTACAGCAGACCCCTGCAACGCGTCTTCTACACATCCGCGCTGATCAGCATCCAGTCCTGCCCCGAATCCCGACGCTTCTATGACCGCAAACGCACCGAAGGCAAGAGTCACACCCAAGCCGTCCTCGCCCTCGCACGCCGCCGCGTCAACGTCCTGTGGGCGCTCCTGCGCGACAACCGCACCTTCCACACCCTCGCCGCTTGACAAACGGATTAAGAGTCGAGCGGGCCAACGCCAGAACCCACAGAGGCCTTGGGAAGTCATTAGGGTCCACACTGTTGTCCAAGGCACGTCACAACGCCACGCCCTCTGGCTATGTCAATCTCATATACCCCTCAGTGAACGCAACCGAGGGCGGCTGTTACACATATCGTCCTGGGCCGAATTCTGATCGGTGCGAGCATGTCATCGATATTTAAGGAAACCAGCAGGGATGCCTATCGTGTTGTGCCGCAACGGCTGGTCGGTGTAGGACCCCAGACGCCGGGGCTATCTAGTGTGACGACCGGACCGTCGAAGTGTGGAAGTGGCAGATGTGGCCGCAGGAGGAACGACGCACATCGACCACGAGTCCTGTGCGCGTTCCGCTGGTGATCGGCCAGCCCACCTGGCGCTCGACCCCAAATCCAGCACCGTGGTCGGATATAAGAACGTGCTATCACCGACCGGAAGGTTAGTGATGCCGAGGCCTGTGGCCCGGGGCATCGCCGGTGAGGCCGTGCGCTGCAGTAGGCTGGGCACCGGCGTGGGGCCCGACTCCCGGGATAATGGTCGGACCTTGCGATCTAGCCGCAGCACGGCGATGCCGTTCTCGCGCATCGCCTGCTCTATTTGCTTGTGGTTGATCTGGACCGCCACAGAGGTCGCCTTCAACCCCACACCCGCCATCAGTCGCCCGGCTGGTTGTTCCCATTGTAGAGTTCAGATTCGTCTCGGCATCTGTTGGGTGGCGCAGTGAATACCGCCTCCGCCTTCAGCGAGGGCATCAACCGGCAATTGCACGACCTTGCGGCCCGGGTAAAGGTCCCGCACGATGGAGGCGGCGTTGGCATCAGCCTTCCGATCCCCGAAGCGTGGCATGACGACGCCGTCGTTGACCACGTAGTAGTTAACGTAGCTGGACAGGAAACCCTCCCCGCGGGCGCCGATGTCGACCGGCTCGGGCAACTCTACGATGTCCAGCCGTTTCCCCCGGGCATCAAGGGCTTGGCCCAAAACGCTGCGGGCCTGGTCGTAGATCTTGGCCCACGGTGCATCCTCGTTCGGAGTGCTCATGACTAGGACGCCTGGTTCGGTGAACCGTGCCAGGGCGTCGATGTGGTAGTCGGTGATGTCGTGACCTTTGACGCCGTCCACCCAAAGTACCGTGGTGACACCTAGAGTGGTTTTCAACGCGGCTTCGATGTCTTTGCGTGATCTTCCGGGATTGCGATTCGCGTTGACCAGGGAGCTTTCAGTCGCCACAAGGGTGCCCTGGCCGTCGACCTCGATGGCTCCGCCTTCACCGGTTATCGGCGCCTGGATACGCTTGATGCGCTCGCCGGTGAGGATCTTGCGCGCGACCTGCCGGTCATGGTCGTGAAACTGCTTGTCGCCCCAGCCGTTGAAGTTGAGATCGATCCCGGCGATTCCGCCGGGCCCCAGTACGAAACTCGGTCCGGTGTCCCGCACCCAAAGATCGTCTACCGGGATCGACACGACATCTATCCTCGAACCGCACGAGTGCCGGGCCGATTTGGCGTCTCGATGATTGGCCAGAAGGACCACCGGCTCGAACTCGGCGATCGCTCTGGCGATCCTTGCGATGTCTTCCCGAACCTCAACGATATGCGATTTCCAGACTTGCCGGGTAGGCCAAGCCATAAAGGTGTGCTGGTGAGGGTGAGACTCGGCAGGCATGCGCAGCGACTCGGGACCCACTACTGCCGGAGCGGTCCGGCCCTCGTCAGGGTGGTCACTCTGCTTAATTTTACAGGCGCTGAGTGCTCCGTTTGTTAGCGCAACCGCTGTCGCTTGCAGCGCCTGACGTCGTGACAGGTTCAGGTTCATATGCCCTCCTGGTTGGGAATCGGGTCAGACGGGTGCACAGGACGTGATCGAAGCCGGGTCGTCCGCCCGTGAGCGCACCCGGCACGCACATGTCGTCTGTGGTTGTGCCGCGGGACGTTATCCGGCGGTGCTGGCGGTCCAGTCGACCAGGGGCGGCCGGACTGTGGAGCACAGCGGACTGCCGTGGGGGTCGGTGAGCCGGAGCCGGGCGATGAGACGCCCGTAGCGTTGGGCGGTTTGGAGGGTGGCGGAGTCGACGGCGTCGAGCATCAGTTTCGCTCGGCGGAACATGGCGAAGGCGCCTGTGTGGTCGACCGTGCCCCAGGTGAGGTAGATGAACCGATTTCCTGGTGCGCCGTGGATGTGGGGGCCTTTGATGTCGATGCCCGTTGGGCTCGAGACAGCGGTGGCGTTCAAGATCCATGTGGCTGTGGCGGCGTCGCCGGAGTGTAGGTCCAGGGGTTCGTCGGGGCGCTGGCGTTGCTGGATGCCGACATGGATGTTGCGGTACGGGGGCATGTCGGGGGTGGGCGCCCACTCCCGCCCGGGCAGGTCGGACGCCTCGACGCGGATCTGG
>NZ_JBFAGB010000079.1:0-20248 GCF_040639875.1 Actinomadura sp. NPDC023710 | reverse complement strand
CCGGTGCGAGACGATCTCGGCACCGGGCTCGACAGCAAGCTGGACGATGAGGACTATCCGGCTTACAGCATGGGCCGGGCCGCCGAGATCCTCGGTGTCACCCCCGGGTTCCTGCGCAGCCTGGACGCCGCCAAACTGTTCGCTCCACAACGCTCGCCCGGCGGCCACCGCCGCTATTCCCGCTACCAACTGCGCCTGGCCCAACGCGCCCGCGACCTGGTCGACCAGGGCACCGCACTGGACGCGGCCTGCCGCATCATCATCTTGGAAGACCAGCTCGCCGAAGCCCAGCGCATCAACGCCCAGCTCCAGCAGCGCATCAACGCCGACCCCCAACGACACTGATCCGCCCATGACCGACGCCCAGGATCGAAGCCGCCCCCGGCGCTCGCTGTGGACATCTACCTGTCGCCGGCGGGCGACGAGGTCATCGCGACGGTGACCGCCCACGGTCCCGGTTTCGACCCCGGCGCCGTGCCCCACCCGCTGGCTCCTTGCTCCCCTCGGGGCTACCCGGCGGCCCGCCCGTGCCAGATGTCTGGACCGGGCGGGCCGTTGAGCATGGCCGTTCCTCCTCAGCGCGGGTTGGAGGAGACGGGCGGTGCGGGCTCTTCCTGCCGCGGCCCGCCCTGCCGTGCCCGCCGCGTGGCGATCAGCGGAAAGGTCAGGCACGCGGCGGCCAGCAGAAGGGCCGACGCGGCCGTCAGGGCGGTGGTGTAGCCGTGCACCGCGGCCGCCTCCGGCCGGGAGTGCGGACGGGAGACCAGGTAGGCCGCGGCGGCGCCGGCTGCCAGAGTGTTGAGCAGCGCGGTGCCCAGGGCGGCTCCCATCTGCTGGGCGGCGTTGTAGGCGGCCGACGCGGCTCCGATCTCATGTCCGTCCATGCCCTCGGTGGCCAGGGCGGCCGTGGGGGGCATCACGCACCCGAGGCCGAGCCCGGTGAGCACGAGCGCGGGAAGCAGGTAGGCGGCGAAGACGTCCGTGTCTCCCGCCGGCAGGCGGGAGAGGACCAGCATCCCGGCGGCCGCGGCCAGCAGGCCCGGGACGATCAGCACCGCGGGCGGAACGCGGCCGTGCAGTCTCCCGGCGACGAGCACGGACCCGGCCAGCGTGGCCAGCGCGTTGATGATCAGTGTCAGGCCGGCCTGGACCGGCGAGTAGCCCAGCACCGTCTGGGTGTAGTAGCTCATGAACAGGTAGAAGCCGAACATCGCCACGAACATCAGGGTGATGGCGAGGAACGCGCCGCCTCTGGCGCGGTGCAGCAGGATCCGCGCCGGCAGCAGCGGGTGGGCCGCCCGGACCTCGACGGCGACGAACGCGGCCAGCAGCACCGTCCCGCCTGCCAGCAGTGCCTGTACCTCGGCCGAGCCCCACCCCAGTGATTCGGCCCGGTTGAACCCGTACACCACCGAGGCGAATCCGGCGAGGCTGAGCAGCGCGCCCGGGACGTCCAGCCGCCCCCGGTCGGCGATCGGCCGATCCGCCGGGACGAACGTCACGCCGAGCGCGGCGAGCAGCGCGACGGGCACGTTGATGTACAGGCACCAGCGCCAGCCGGTGTACTCGGTCAGCAGGCCCCCGGCGATCAGGCCGATCGCCGAGCCCGCCGCACCGACCGCGGCGAACACCCCGAACGCCCGGCCGCGTTCGCGTGCCCGGGTGAAGGTGGTCGCCAGCAGCGACAGCCCGGCGGGCGCGAGTACGGCGGCGAAGCATCCCTGCAGCGCCCGCGCCCCGAACAGCATCGGCGCGTCCACCGCCGCGCCGCCTAGCGCGGACGACGCCGCGAACCCGGTCAGTCCGATCAGGAACGTGCGCCGGTGGCCGACCGCACCGCTGATCCTGCCGCCGATCAGCAGCAGTCCCCCGAAGGCGAGCGCGTAGGCGGTGATCGCCCATGTCCGGTTCCCGTCCGACATCCCGAGGGCCCGCTGTGCCGACGGCAGCGCGATGTTCACGATCGTCCCGTCCAGGACCACCAGCAGCTGCGCCGCGCTCACCACCGCCAGCGTCCACCACCGCCGTCCCCACACTTCCTCTTGCCCGTCGCCGGGCGCCTGCGGTCTCTTGTCTCCGATATCCATGACTTCCAGCGTTTCGTTGAAGTCGTTCCGGAGACTTCTCGCCGCCCGCGGCTCGTCCAGCAGGGCCGGCGGCCGACGAACTTTCAACCCGCCTTCGAACCCTCCCCGCGGCAGGGAGGGTTCGAACTCCGGCTCAGGCGGGGGCGCAGAGGGATCGAGGCGAGTTCGGCCGGGTCGACGACGATGGCCTGCTTGCTCATGGCGACCCTGCTGTACCTGGTGATGCCGATGATGCTTCAGGCGCCGCGGCCTGGTCGTGCTCGTCTGGCTGATGCTCGGAGTATTGGGCGAAGCGGCCGCCGTGTTCAGCGGCCCGACCTCCGGCGAGTTCCGGATGCCCGGGACCGAGTCGCAACGCGCGATGGAGGCGCTGGAGAAGCAGCTCCCCCAGGCCGCCGTGGTCCCCCCACGTGACCGCCGCCTTCACCGCCATCGTCGCCGCCGTCGTCCTGGTCGGCACCTTCGGCTCCCTGGTGGCCGCCGGGATGACGCTGCTGAACGCGCTCGTCGGCGTCGGCGTCGGGATGGCCGGGCCGTACGCGCTGACCGGCGTGTTCAGCCTCAACGACGCCACCCCGGTCCTGGCGCTGATGCCGGGCCTCGCCGTCGGCATCGACTCGCTGTCCATGCTCCCGCTACCGGCAGCACCTCCTGGAAGGCCGGGACCCGCGGGAGGCGGCCGGATTCGCCATCGGCACCGCCGGGTCGGCGGTCGTGTTCGCCGGCGTGCCCGTGGTCATCGCCGTGGTCTGCGGAGATGACCCGAGCCGGGCCCGCTAGCTGTCCGCGCTCGGGTGGGCCCGGGCGTGGCCGAGATAGGTGACGATCGGCCTGCCCTCCGGTTCGAGCACGAAGCGCGTCACACTCGGGATCGCTTTGTCGTCGATCTTTCCCTTCCGGCGGGCGACGGTGGCCCGGACCAGGTCGAGCACGTTGGCGGGCTTGAAGGAGCAGATCTCCTCGTTGCGCAGCCCGTGGGCGGCGAGCACGGCCGCGACCTCCTCCGGCGTCCGCAGGCGGGCGGCGGCGTAGCGACCGCGCGGCATGATCCGGGTCTGCGGCAGCGTCTGGAAGGCCACGAGGTAGATCAGCCGTGAGACCGGCGTCCGGTTGACGGTGTCGTAGAACAGGACGCCGCCCGGGCGCAGCAGCCGGGCGGCGTGCGCGACGACCCGGTCGAGGGCGCCGGTGATCTCGAAGGTGTCGGCATGGAAGACGACGTCGAAGGACCGGCCGGCCAGACCGGGATCCTCCGCCGGCGCGGTCAGGTACTCGACGCCCTCCCCGGCGGCCGCCTCCACCGCCATTGCGGTCGCCTCGGGCGAGGAGTCCAGCGCGACCACTTCCAGGCCGAGGCCGGCCAGCCCCCGGGCGAGCAGCCCGCGCCCGCTGCCGACGACCAGGGCGGACCGCCCGGCCGGCGCGATCCCGAGGCGGCGCAGGACCGAGCCCACGTACTCCAGCCGGACGTCCTGGAAGGTGAGGGCCCGGATGTGGCGCCCGTCGATGACGCCGGCAGCGCCCGAGTCCAGTTCGATGATCGGTCCCATGCCGCCCTCCATTGAGTTCCCTGAGGGAACTCACTCTAGTCCCCTAAGGGAACTTAGGTAGGCTCGGGGGGTGACCAGGACCTCGCTCACCGACGTCGCGTGCTCGATCGCACGCGCCACCGACCTCTTCGCGGACGCGTGGACGGCCCTCATCATGCGCGACGTCCTGGTGGGCGTGACCCGCTTCGACGACCTGGCCCGCGACCTCGGCGTCTCGCGCAAGATCCTGGCCGCCCGGCTCTCTCGGCTGGTGGAGGAGGGCGTGCTGGTCCGTGAGCGCTACCAGGACCATCCGCCTCGCGAGCATTACCTGGCGACGGAGAAGGGCAAGGACCTCTACCCGGTCCTTCTCGCCCTCATGCGCTGGGGTGACCGCTGGTACGGGCAGTCCGGCCCGCCCGTCCGCATCCGCCACCTGGAGTGCGGCCACGACACTGAGACCGTCATGGCCTGCGGCCAGTGCGGCCGCGAGCTCACCGCCGACAACACCACTCAGCTCCCCGGCCCCGGTGGCCGCTCCGGCCCTGGCACCCGTGTGATCGGCCCCCTCATCGCGTCCCGCGAAGCCCCTGCCTGACCCCCGCACCGCCCCCACCGCCGGAGCCGCCGAGTTGCGCGGCCGTCCGGGTCGCCTCGGCGGCGTCGTTGGTCGCAGAGGCGACCGGGGAGAGGAGCGCGCTGAGGGCGGCGGCGCCGTCGAGGAGGGCTTTGGAACGAGCCGCGAGACCGGCGTCTCTGGCGTCCAGCGCGGCGGCGACGTCCTCCGTTCGGCGGGCGGCTCGCAGTTCCGGCATCATCGCGCGGAGGGACGCGATGCGGTGACCGGCCTGGCGCAGCTGGTGCACGACCCGCGCGTCGCGCACCTGGGCCGGTGTGTATCGCCGCGCTCCTCGGACGGGGCCGCGGTCGGGGACGACGAGGTCCTCCGCATCCCAGTGCCGCAGCGTCGAAGGGCGCACGCCGAGGGCGGCGGCGAGTTCGGAGACGCTCATCGCGTCCGAGGCCCTCACGTCCCCGACCGGCTCGTCGGAGATCGCCCGGACCGCCTCCCTGGCCTGCCGCAGCCTCGTCCGCTCCGCGTCGAGCCCGGCATGCGCCGCGTCGAGAAGGACCAGGACGTCCGGGGCGGGGAACCGGTGGGCGGCCCGGACGATCTTCTTGGCCTCGACCGGGCCGGCGCCCGCCGCGAGGGCGCGGTAGGCGAGCGCGGACTGCACATGCGGCTCCCCGTAGACCCGGTACCCCGTGGCCGTCCGCACCGCCGGCGGCAGGACGCCGTCGCGCTCTAGATTGCGCACCTGCTGAACGGAGTATCCGGTACGCCGCGCGACGTCGACGGTCCGCAATCCGCGCGATTTGAGACCTGACACCCCGGCATCCTCGCAGCATCGGCCAGAAGTCTCCACAAGCACGTGAATGGAACGCTGGAGCACATGACCATGGACGAGATCATCGGCTTCGTGGACGGCCTCGACGGCGTCCTCACCTTCAGGCCCGGCCCCGGCGACGGCTCACCGGAGATCAGCTGGGGCGACACGTTCTTCTACTACTCGCCCGACGGCGTCGTCCCGGCGACGACCCAGCCGTTCGCGACGATCGTGACCAAGAACTACCCCGGCGACGAGGCATCGCGCCTGGACCGGCCGGACGCCTTCCGCGTGAACGTCTCCCCGGGCAAGGAGACGTTCATCCGGTGGACCGGGCACGAACCACGCGAAGCGGCCACCGCGAAGGCCGACCCCAGCGCCGCCGACACCGTGATCGCCCACCCCGTCTACGGGACGATCGGCTGGCTCGCGGTGGTGAACCCCGGCCCGCGGACCGAAGCGGCGGTCCGGGATCTGCTGAGCACGGCTTACCGTCTCGCGCGCTCGCGCTATGAGCGACGCGCGGACGCCGCCCGGTAGCCGATCTGCTCCGAGCCCGTCGCGACCGGAGATCAGCAGGAGGACGGCAAGTCAGCACAGACCCGCGCTCTTCCGGGCCTCCGGGGCCGACCGGACCTGGCCGCGAGCGGTCACCGGCTCTCAAGGCAAGCCGAGCGGTGCGGTTCTCTCTCCCACGGGTTCACTGGTCGAGGTGCTCGGCCGCGGTCGTCGGGAGTGCGAGCATCACGAGTGCCGCCACGACGTAGAGCGCCGCAGAGATGATGAGGACGATGCTGAGCGCGTGAGCGTAGTCGGCCGGTCCTGGTGTTCCGGTTGTCGATTCGTTGACGGCAGTGAAGAAGACGGTGCCGAGGACGGCGATGCCGATGGCGCCGCCGATCTGGTTGACGGTGGAGAGCACGCCGCCCGCGGCCCCGGCGTTGCGTCCGGGGATGCCGGCGAGGACGACGTTGACGAGGATGGGGGCGGCAAGACCGAGTCCGAGGCCGCCGACGAAAAGGGCGAGGGCGAGGGGCCAGTATCCGGGATCATCGCCGTTTCTGATGATCGCCCACAGGACGAGCTGGGATGCTGCGATGGTGAGCGAGCCGGTGATCAGCAGGGCTCTCCCGGCCCTGGCGGCGAGCGCGACGCCGAGTCCTGAGGTGGTGATCGAGCCGAGCGCGTAGGGCAGGATCACCAGGCCGGTCTCCCACGCGGTGCGGCCGGTGCCGTTTTGGAGGTAGATCGACAGGGTGAGGAAGAACGATCCGATGCCGCCGAAGAAGAGCACGGACGTGCTCAGGCCGATCGCGAAGGCGCGCATTCGGAGCAGAGCCGGATCGAAGACGGGTTCGTTCCCGTGTCCGGTGAGGCGGCGCTCGTAGGCGAGGAAGATCGCCAGCACGATGATTCCGGCGGCGAGGAGTGCGTGGCTGGTCCAGGTCCATCCCCAGGTCTCGGTCTGGATGATCGGCAGGAGGAGGAGCAGGATGCCCGAGGCCGCGAGCAGCGCGCCCAGGAGGTCCAGGCGTGCGGTCGAGGTGGAGCGGGACTCCGGCAGAACCTTCGCGCCGATGACGAGCGCCAGGATCGATACGGGCACGTTGATCCAGAAGATTGTGCGCCATCCCAGGTCGAACAGGTCGCGGTCAACGAGCAGCCCGCCCAGCAGTGGGCCGGCGACCGACGCGAGTCCCTGGACCGCCCCGTAGGCGCCGAACGCCTTGGTGCGCTCGCCCGGAGCGAACGACGCCCGGATGATCCCGAACACCTGCGGGACCATGATCCCCGCAGTCAGTCCCTGCGCGGCGCGCATGCCGATGAGCATTCCCGGATCGGTGGCCAGCGCGCAGAGTGCGGAGGTGAGCATGAAGCCGGCCAGCCCGATCATGAACAGGCGTTTGCGGCCGTACTGGTCACCGAGCCGTCCGCCGGTGATCAGGCCCGCCCCCAGGGCCAGAACGTAGGCGGCGATCGTCCACTGGAGTTGGGCGTCGCCGGCCCCCAGGTCCTGGGCTATCGCCGGGGCCGCGACGGTGACGATCGTCGCGTCGAGAAGGTCCATGAAGGAGCCGAAGAGCACCACCAGGAGTGCCGCGCTCGCGCCGGCGCCGGAGACGAGCGCTGAGGAGACGGCGGGTGCATGTGTGCCCTTTGCAGGGTTGTGTGGAGCGGTCATGCCGGCCACGATGACCGCTATAGTTGCCATCGAGTGACCGCTTTAGGTGGGGAGGATCGGTGGCCGCCACTTCCGCGCGGGCGCTCAAGCTGCTGTCGATCTTCGGGATCGGCGCGACCCTGACCGCCGACGAGCTCGCCACCAGGCTCGGGACATCTGTGCGGACCGTGCGACGCGACATCGACACGCTCAGAGAACTCGGGTACGAGATCGAGGCCGTGCGCGGAGCGGGCGGAGGCTACCGGCTCGGCCGCGCCACCCGGTTGCCACCGGTCGTCTTCGACGAAGACCAGGCCGTCGCGGCGGCCGTCGCGCTCCAGACCGTCCCCACGATCCTGTCCGGCATCCGCGAGAACTCGGCCCGCGCCCTCGCCACGCTGCAGCAGGCGATGCCCGCCCGCAGCCGTGTCCACGCCGAAGCATTCACCGTCTCCGCAGCGCGCAACTACTGGGAGTTCCCCGCCGCACCCATCGACGCCGAGATCATCCGCGTCATCGGTCGCGCGATCAACCGACGGCACATGGTGCGCGTGGACTACACCGGCGAGGACGAACCGACGACGCTCACGCTGGAACCGCACGACCTCGTCGTGTGGGCGGCACGGTGGTACCTCGTCGCGTTCGAACCGGACGCGAGCCGATGGCGCGCGACGCGGATCGACCGCCTCGAACCACGCATGCCCACGGGCAGGACCTTCGAACGCCGCGACGTCCCGCACGGCGACCCGGTCGCATTCGTCATGAGCACGCACGACCGCGGCGACACCCCAGCCGAATGGCCATGCCGCGGGTCGGCGCTCGTCGCGCTACCGGCCCCCGTCGTCGCCCGGTTCGCCCCCGGCGGATCGACGGTCGAGCACGAAACCGACTCCAACTGCCGACTCACGCTGGGCGCGTGGTCATGGGCAGGACTGGCAGGACTGCTCCTGACTTTCGACGCTGACCTCACCGACATCGAACCGGCAGAACTCAGGCAGGCACTGCGCTCCCTGCGCACCCGCATCGACGAAGGACTCAGGCGCGCCATGTGAGTTCACTGGGATGCGTCGAACAGCGCCCTCCCTCGCTCGTGATCGAGGTTCCTCCCGTAGCGCGGACGACAGGGATGAGATGGGTCAGGTCGTGATCAAGGCGCGGTGTTCGGAGGCGGCCGGGTGAAGCGATCCGGCGGACGGGTGGACGCCGGATGTGCGGGGACTGACATAGAGACCATGCGCTGGAGGACACCCTTGAACGCTTTCTAGATCGCCTTCGAGGGTCGCCTCACCCCAGCCACCCCCTGACCCACTAGCAACCAAGATCAGCCGTTGGATCGACACACCCAATTCAAGGCACTTTCAGGGGCGTGGGCCGGTGCCGTGCAGCAGGGTGTCGATGATGCGGGCGGCGAGGGTGTCGGGGTCGGCGTTGTCCGGGCCATGCAGGGATTCCCCGATGAGGGCGTAGTAGACGCGGCGCACCCAGTCGAGGTCGGCTGCTTGGTCGATGAGCTTGTCGTCTTGGGCCCGCTTCAGCACGGTGGTGCAGCGGCGGGCGATGTCCTGCTGGATGGCGGCGGCCTCGCTGCCCGGGTCTGCGGGCAGTTCCAAGGCGAACGCCCAGGCGCTCTTGACCTGGAGGACGTTGGCTGTGATCCGGTGCATCGCCACCAGCGGCGGGGCGGTGTCCGGCCTGCCGTCGGCCACCGCCTGAGCGAGCTGGCGGGCCGCGGACGAGGCCAGTGCCTCGATCAGCGCCTGGCGATTGGCGAACCGCCGGTGGACCGTCGTCCGGGCCACTCCCGCGGCCGCGGCAATCTGCTCCATGGACGCGCCGGGCTCCTTGGCGAGCACCTGCTCGGCCGCCTCCAGGATGGCGCGCACACTCCGCTCCGCGTCCGCCCGCAACGATCGGGCCGCTGTCTCCTCCATCGCGCCTCCCGTTAGGCCGTTTACCCACAAACACGATACATCCTGGTCACGGGGTTGGCGATACCTGCAACATGCCTGTTGCAGCTAATCGGATTTCTGTTACTCTTCCGTCCAAGTTACCCACGACTGAAGGAGCACCACGTGCGCAGCACTGCCCTGATCACGGGAGCGTCGTCCGGCCTCGGCGCGGAGTTCGCCACCCAGCTCGCCGCCCGCGGACACGAGGTGATCCTGGTGGCCCGGTCGGGCGACCGGCTTGCCGCCCTCGCCAAGCGCCTGGTCGACGAGCACGGCGTCCGCGCCCATGTGCTGGTCCAAGACCTCGCCGAGCCGGACGCGGCCCGCCGCATCGCCCACGAGCTGACCGCCCGCGGTCTGAGCGTCGATCTGCTGGTCAACAACGCCGGCTTTGGCACCTGCGGCCGCTTCGAGGAGATATCGGGGGCCCGCGACCACGACCAGCTGATGGTCAATGTCGTCGCGCTCGTCGACCTCACCCATGAGCTGCTGCCCGGCATGCTGGAGCGCGGCCGCGGCTCAGTTGTCAACGTCGCCTCCAACGCCGCGTTCCAGCCCTCCCCGTACTTCGCCGTCTACGGCGCGGCCAAGGCCTTCGTGCTGAACTTCGGCCTCGCGCTGCGACAGGAATATCGTCGGCGCGGCATCCGCGTGCTCACTTTGTGCCCCGGCCCGGTCGAGACCGCCTTCTTCGACACCATCGGCACCCGGCAGGCGGCCGTCACCGGCTCCATGACCACCCCGGAGCCCGTCGTCCGCGCCGCTCTGCGCGCATTGGAGCGCGACCGCGGCTATATCGCCCCCGGGCTCGGCAACGCCGTGGCCGCGCACCTGACACCCCGCCGCCCCCGAACCCTGGTCGCCGCCATCGCCGAACGCATCACCCGCAAGGTCCTGACCCCACCCTCCGGCCCCTCGGCCGCCACCTCGACAGCGCGGGAGGACGCTGCGTGAGATCCTTCGCCGCCTCCGCCGGCGCGGCCTCGGCGATGCTGCTGGCCGGCACCTCGACCGCGGTCTCCGCCACCATCGCCGACTACCCGGTCCTTCCTGGGCAGGCCCTGCGCATGCGCTTGCATGACGTCCGTCCTGCTCTTCGTGGCCCCCACTCCCGAACTGCTCACGGGCCGCCACGCGCTGCCGGACGTCCTGGCCCGCATGCGCCCGGACGCCGCCTAGTTCGAAGGTCGTGTCCGGCGACCGCCTCCTCCACCTGCGCGGGCTACCGCGCGTCGGCTCGGCAACGCGAAGCCGCGTGTCGCCGGCCGGGAAGACGGCCGGTTGGCGGGTCACGGCCGTGACGGTGTGGCCTTCGGCGAGCGCCTGCCGGGTGGCCAGCCGCCCAGCAGGGCCGTTCGCCGCACCACCCGCGGCTGGGCCTGGTCGGCCGTCGAGGAGCTATAAGCGTCCCGCCGGCCGTCCGACGACGGGGCACCGGGTCGCCTCGGCGGCCCGGTTGCGGTCACCGGTGCCCCCGCTCACCGGTCCCGCCCTCGGCCAGGGGCGGCGTGCGCCAGTGGAGTTTGAGCAATGATGACGTCGGAGGAAGGACACCTCGTCCAGGGCGCGGAGCTCGGCGAGGAAGGCGATCTATTCGTCAGCGTGGACGGCGAGCTGCACGGCGGTGCCTAGCAACGCCGCTCAGAAGCCCGTGAGCCGCTAGATCTTGGTGTTCGGCTCAAGTCGATCTTTGGGTGTGGGTTGACTTCCTGGCGAGCCACGCCTCCAGGCCGTCCAGTAGGCGCTCCAGCCCGAAGTCGAACCCGTCTTCCTGGCCCTTCTCGAGATGCACGTCCTTGTTCTCCAGCCACCACGCGCTGAGGTTCGGATGGTCGGCGGCGATGCGCTGGATGTAGGGCTCCATCTTGTCGACGATGTCGTTGGCGTTCTGCCCGGTCCGGGCGGTCATCGTCCGCGTGGCCGCCTCGGTCACGGCCGTGCCGATGGCGTGCGACGTCAGCAGCGAGCTGGCCCAGGAGATCTCCTGACCCGTGAACCCGGCCGCCGTCAGCAACCCGATCGCCCTGTCGCCCACCCTCATCGCGTTGGGGCCGATGTTGGGCTTGACGCCGAAGATGCCGATCGCCCACGGGTGGCGGAGGATCATCGACCGCATCCCGCGGGCGTAGTCGCCGGCCGCGACGCGCCAGCCGACCTCGGCGGCGTCGGGGCCCACGACCTCGCCCATGATCTCGTCGATGGCGAGCTCGAGCAGCTCGTCCTTGTTCGCGACGTAGAAGTACAGGGACGTCGCGCCGGCACCGATCGTCGCACCGAGCCTGCGCATGCTCAGGCCGTCCAGGCCCTCGGCGTCGAGCAGCTCGACCGCCGCGGTCACGATCTCCTCGCGGCTCAGCTGCGGCCTGCCCCGCCGGGCCCTGACCGGACGCATCCAGACAGAGTCGGTGATCGGGTCGGTGTCGCGGGGCATGCGCAGTCCTTCGGGGCGGCGGAGTCGACGAGCTCCAGCGTACCGGCTTGCGCACGCTGTTCGAATATTAGTACAGTGTGCGAAAAATCGTGCACTGTACTAACGGAGAGCCATGTCGTCCCCGCACCCCCGCCGGTGGTGGATCCTCGGCGTCCTCTGCCTGAGCCTCCTCGTCGTCGTCGTCGACAACACCGTCCTCAACGTCGCGATCCCGTCGCTGATCCGCGACCTGCACGCGAGCAACTCCGACATCCAGTGGATCCTCGACGCCTACATCGTGGTCTTCGCGGGTCTGCTGCTGACGGCGGGCGCGCTGTCGGACCGGTTCGGCCGCCGGCGCGGCCTGATCATCGGGCTGGTGTTGTTCGGCGGCGCCTCGGTGCCCGCCGCCTTCGCCGACTCGCCCGGCCAGCTCATCGCCGCCCGCGCGCTGATGGGGGTGGGCGGCGCGTTCCTCATGCCGGGAACACTGTCGATCCTCACCAACGTCTTCGACGAGGAGGAGCGCAAGAAGGCGATCGCCATCTGGAGCTCGGTCCTCATGCTCGGGGCGCTCGGCGGCCCCGTCGTCGGCGGCCTGCTGCTGGAGCACTTCTGGTGGGGATCGGTGTTCCTGATCAACATCCCCATCGCCGCTCTCGCCGTCATCGCGACCGTGCTGATCATCCCCGAGTCGCGCGGCCCGGCCGGCCGGCCCGACCTCGTCGGCGCCGTCCTGTCGACCGTCGGCATGACGGCCCTGGTCTGGAGCGTCATCTTCATCCCGCGGGACGGCTGGTCCGCCCCGCAGGTGCACATCGGGTTCGCGGTCTCGGTCCTGGCGCTGGTGGGCTTCGCCCTCTGGGAGCGGCGCGTCAGCGAGCCCATGCTGCCGGTGAAGCTGTTCCGCGACCGCAACTTCAGCGGCGCCAGCCTGTCGATCGTGCTGCTGTCGTTCTCCTCCGGCGGCCTGATGCTGGCGCTCACCCAGTACCTGCAGTTCGTGCTCGGATACAGCCCGATGAAGACCGGCCTCGCGTTCATCCCGCTGCTCGTCGCCGTGATGGCCTTCAACGGCATCGGGGTGGTGGTGGACAAGAAGCTCGGCGCCCGCGTCGCCCTCGCCGCGGGCCTCGTGCTCCTGGCCGGAGGGTTCGGCCTGCTCGCGATGATGTCGCCGGGTGACGGTTATCCCCGCCTCGTCATCGCGCTCGTCGTGATGGGCATGGGCAGCGGGACCGCCGGCCCCGCCGCCTACGGCACGCTGCTGGGCGCCCTCCCGCCCGAGCGGGCCGGCGTTGGCTCCGCCGTCAACGACACCGTCCAGCAGGTCGGCCAGGCGCTCAGCGTGGCCATCCTCGGCAGCGTCCTCACCGCCGCCTACACCGACGCGATGCCCGAGAACGTCACGGGCCCGGCCCGCGACTCCATCGGCAACGCGCTGGCCATCGCCGCCGCCCGGGGGGACGTCGCCCTGGCCGGCGCCGCGAAGAGCGCCTTCGTCGACGCGATGTCGTTCACCGCGATCGCCGGAGTGTTCGGCGGCCTGGCCGCCGCGGTCCTGGCCTTCGTGGTGCTGCGCCCGCCCTCGCACAATGCGGAGACCTCGCTACCCGAAGGCGTCCCCGACGTGGACGGTCAGCCCACCGCCCACTGAACAAGGCCGCTGGAGCGGTGTCTCGTCGGCGCAGGCCAGGGCGTCCCGCACGCGGCGGGACGCCCTGGCCCGATGGGTTCGGACGTCGCCGTCACGGTCGAGACCGTGACGCTGGCGGGGTCGCGGCCCCCGACGCGCGGGTGGTCGTGACCGGACGCAACGCAGGCTTCGCCCACGGCTGCCACGCGGACCCGGTCCCCTGGCTCGTGTTCGTCAACCCGGACGCGGTGCCCACGCCCGGCAGACATCAAGGCGTTGCTCGACTGCGCGGGTCGATCCGCGGGCCGGGATCGTTGGGGGACGCTGCGTGGCGCCCGAGGGTTCGGCCGCGGTCGCGGTGGGGACGGCGGGGGCTGCGTCAACGTTCTGCTTCGCCTTCCTGCGTGCGCTTTTGGCGAGGTCGTCGCCTGCGCATCCTGAAGTAGGGTCATACAAGCCGGGGAACTGCGACATCCAGCCCTGAGGCTGACTCGCCCCACCGGCTTTCCCCCGAGAGGGGATGTCTTGCCGATCTCGAATGAACCTCGGCGTTCCGGCGCCGTCGCGACACAGAACGACCCGAAGCCCGGCCGGAGCCTCGGCGTCCTGGCGCACACGGCCAAGGAGAACGAGCACCGGCAGCCGATACATCCGCTGCACCTCCGGCGGATCGACCCCGGCCTGCGGTCGCGCATCTACCTCGAACGCGGCTACGGCGAACCCTTCGGCATCTCGGACGAGGAGCTCGCTCCCCAGGTCGCCGGGCTGCTCCCCCGCGACGGGCTCATCGCCCGCTGCGACGTCGTCCTGCTGCTCAAACCACTGGCCAACGACCTCAAGGAACTGCGCCCCGGCCAGATCCTGTGGGGCTGGCCGCACTGCGTCCAGGACCGGGAACTCACCCAGACCGCCATCGACGGGCGGCTCACCCTGATCGCGTTCGAGGCGATGAACCACTGGACGGCCGACGGCGGGTTCAACCTCCACGTGTTCCACAAGAACAACGAACTCGCCGGCTACTGCTCGGTCCTGCACGCCCTCGCCCTCACCGGCTCCACCGGCGCCTACGGCCGGCGACGCCGCGCCGCCGTCATCAGCTTCGGGGCGACCGCCCGGGGCGCGGTCACCGCCCTCAACGCCCACGGCGTCCTCGACGTCCACGTCCTGACCCACCGGGGCGTCAGCGCCGTCGGCTCGCCCATCCACTCGGCACAGATCGTCCATTTCGATCGCGACCCCGAGGCACCCGCCCGCACCCGCGCCCTCACCGACGACGGCCCGATCGCGACGGCTGCCTTCCTCGCCCGGCACGACATCGTCGTCAACTGCGTCCTGCAGGACACCGGCGCCCCGCTGATGTTCGCCACCAACGACGACCTGCCGCTCTTCTCCCCCGGCACCCTCGTCGTCGACGTCTCATGTGACGAGAGCATGGGCTTCGAATGGGCCCGGCCGACCACCTTCACCGACCCCATGTTCGCCATCGGTCAAAACATCCACCACTACGGCGTCGACCACAGCCCCTCCTACCTGTGGGACTCCGCGACCTGGGAGATCAGCCAGGCCCTGATCCCGCACCTGGCGACGGTCCTCACCGGCCCCGACGCCTGGGACGCCGACAAGACCATCCGGCAGGCCATCGAGATCCGCGACGGCGTCGTCCAGAACCCCGCCATCCTGTCGTTCCAGCACCGCTCCCCCGACTACCCGCACACAACCGGCCGACCAGCCTGAAGACGTTCCGGCGACGGCCCTGCCGCGTTCAGGCACCCCCGATCTGGACGCCCGCATCGCCCGGGATGGCTCTCAGCCATCCTGGGTGTAGGAGTGATCGGTGGCCGTTCAGTGCCGCGGGTCGCCCTGCTCACCAACTGGCGCCCGGCCTCACGCCGGTTCCGACGGCTTCCACGGTACGGTCGCGCTCCGGGCCGAATTGCCTGCGCAGCCGAGCACGCCGCCGCATCGTCCACGCTGCCTGCCCTTCCGAAACACCCCAGACCACTGTTCAGATAAGGGGCGTCTCTATTTGGCATCCGAAACCCAGGAAACCTGAGGCGGTCAAGCAAAAATCAGGCGCAGCTAGAAATCTCCCTGGCGCATATGCCGGCTTTCGGGGCCGCCCGCAGGCCTTCCAAAGGGCGGCCCCGGAAAAATCCGGCCGGCCCCCCGACATAGCGGACCATCTCTCAGTGAGCTGATCCGCGACGCCGCGACAGAGGACGAACTGCCCGCATAAATGGACGACGCGGTCCGGGGTACCGGGGTCAACGCATTGGAAGGGACCCCGGCACCCTGCCACCCACTACCAGTTGCGCCTGGTGCACCGCGCCCGCAACCAGGTCGACCAGGGCACCGCGCCGGACGCGGCCTCCCACATCGTCATCCTGGGAGACCAACTCGTCGAAGCCACGCGCGTCAACATTCACTTCCAGCAACGCCTCGGCCCAACAAAACCGCCCCTGAACGAGACTGACCCCGCCCGCGACCGCCACCACTGGCCAGAGTCGCCCTCCCTAGTCATGCTCTGCCGGGATCGCCGCCACCTTGCGGGAACGGCCGCGGAGACCCGTGGGGAAATCTGGTCGCCGTGGCGTGAAGCGAGCAGCCCCGGATCAACGCAGCCGCGTCGAGTTCAAGGTTGTCCCACCCTATGGATGTGTCCGCACCCATAGGGTGGCTGTAAGGGGTGTGGCCACACCCCTTACAGCGAGAGGCACCGGCCCCATGAGGCTCGAACTCACCAACTCCGAAGCCCTGCACGGTTGGGGCGTCGTCAACAACAGCGCCGATTGGCACGCCCAGCGTAATCTCAAGCCCCCTGCCACCGAACAGGCAGTCGGAGACATCCTCTTCACGGCTTACCACTGCCGGACCGACACCACGACCACCGTCGAGCTCACCGACGACGAGCGCGCGAGCCTCGCCGAGCTGATCAGCGAACACATCGCAACGTGGGCGAAGCGCGGCCAGGAGAACGCCGCATCACCTCACCTGCGCTCACTGGTCGTGAAGCTGGGCGGTTGACATGCCCACACCTGGCAGCCCACAACGCAGGTTCCGCCTCGCCGACGATGCCCTTTGGGCCGAGTACGGCCAGGCGTGCCGCGACGTCAACGGCAGCGCGGACCGCAGTGACGACATCCGCAAACACGTCGAGGCCGTCGTCGCCGAATGGAAGAAACGACGCGAGGCGAGCTGATCGAGCCCGGGCCCGGCGATCCCGGCGGCCGCGCTGCCCATGACCGTCCTCACGCTCCTCGCGTCAGCGCAAGGTCCTCAAGGCGGCCAGTGCAGCTTTCGTCGCCGAACTCGGCCGCCCCGGACGACGCAATCACGATGATCGACCGTCGCTCCGAGCGGTTCGGAAATCTGCGAAGCGTACGAATCTGAGGGCGGCGGCTCCCCCACTAGCACCCGAGCCTGCGAAGCGGTCATCGGGACACACGAGAGCGCGCCGTAGACAAAGCCCTGACCTGCGGAAACTTGGAGTGGGCGATACTGGGTTCGAACCAGCGGCCTCTTCGGTGTGAACACGAGCGTTCAAGGCCAGGACAAGCCACCTCTCGACATTGTCGCTGGTGTGACCGCATCCTTCACCAACCCACAGCGCGCTTCGACGAAGCTCAAGTCCGTTGGGCTCTCCCGCAATTAGCGCCTGCGGCCACGGACAGCAGCCGAGTTGACCTCAACGCCGAGGATCTCGCGGTGCCGTCGGCGTTGTCGCCGGGGGCCACCAACACGTGCACGTTCACGATCCGGCCGCACTCACGGACCTTCTTTGGCCCCCAACAACGACACTCTGTTCACCTACAACGACCGCACTCTGAGACGACTCAAAGTCTGCGGTGCAGTTCCGGATCAAGCGGCCGGGTCGATGAAGCCGGCATCCCCGGGTGCCGATCATCGTCCAAGAGGGCGAGATAACAGTCCTTCAGTGCCTTCGGCCAGCCGCCGAACTCGAAGGCCTGCAGCCCTCGCCCCGGCTCCCGGTCAACTCCGGCTGAACCACGCCTCGATCGAGCGTTTGTAGCCGTCGGGGATGCGCAGAGCGTGGACCTGACCGGCGGTGAACAGGCCGAGCTGCTGGTGCTCATGGCTCACGACGGGTTCGGTGTCTGGAGTCAGGACGGTGCAGCCATAGGTGACGATGACAACGCGCCGCTTCGGCGACGTCTCGGGCAGCGGCTGATAGATCCACACGTCCAGGAGCGGACCCGCTTTGACGCTCCAGCCGGTCTCTTCCTGGATCTCTCGTTCCACAGCCGCCTCGGGGCTGCCATCACCGGGTTCCAAGCGGCCTCCGGGCAGCTCCCATTCGTCGCGTTCGTTCTTCACCAGCGCCACGCGGCCGCCAACCACTGCGACGCCTTTGATGGATACCGGCCAATTCGGGGGCTTGTTCACCAAGGCAGACCTCGTAGTCAGCGGCCAGGGTGCATATGGGCTCGTGGGGATGGATGTTGCGCGACCGGGCAGGTGTGACGATGCGGAACCTAGCACGTCTTCCCAGCGACGGGCGTGGGAGAGGAGATGCCCGAATCGACACCCTGTCGCTAGACCCCCCACCTGCAAGCCGTGAGCAGTGGGGCCAGTCATCAACCGAAAGCCCGGCGAGCCGGTTGCCCCCGGAGATGGTGTACAAGTTTCCGCTGATGGCTCAGATAACGGACTCGGACCCTTGTTACATGAACGGCGTTCAGGCGACGTGATTCTGGATCGACGCCTCGGGGGGACTGTGCTGCAACGCGGACGGAAAATGCACGAACCCTCGGCGCCGCCGCCCGGCGAGCATGACGCTGAGCTCCGGTCGGTAGGTGGCCGGGCAGATCCCGTCGTACCCGTGCCTCACGATCCCCCAGTAGATGTCCTCCGACACCACGAGGACCAGTGGAGAGGCGCATGACCGCAGGCATCTCTTCAGCTTCTGCGCGTCGAGCAGCCAGCATGCGAGATCCACCTCCTCTCCGAAGTAACCGTTTTCGTCCCTATGGACTTCTCCAGCATGTACCACGGCTCGTAACCTCAAGCCGAGACGGGGCAGCTCGGCGGGCGGGACGGAGGCGTTGTACTCGACGAGCTGGCGCGTGAGCGCTGGTACCAGCCTTGTTAACAGGAGCGTTTTGGGCAGCTCGTCCACCGGATGGATCAGGACGAGCACTCCATCTCCTCGGTCCTCGAGAGGATCGCATCGGTGGCCGTCTATGCCCGTGTGGCTCATCGCGACGGCGAGCATGCGGTACACGCACGAGCGCAGTTCATGCCTCACCGGGTTCGTTCGCACGGCCGCCGTCGAACCCTCGATGTCGATCGCAAGGATGCTCCTGTGCACTGAGCCCCTTTCCACCTTGCCCACAAGGTCACAGGTGATGGCGACGGGCAGGGGTGGCCGGTGACGCGGCGAGGCTCCAGGGAAGAGCGATGCCGACCGAAACAACCGCCTTGCCGGGCGACTCTGGTGCGCTCCACCGTGCTGCGCTGGATTCGCCGCTCGCTACCCGCACCCTCGTGGCCGAGTTGGTCGCCGACCCCGCGGTCGTATCGGATCGTGCCGCCGCGCATTGCCGCCCGCCTCGGAAGCGCCCACACAACTACGGGACGTTCGTCCGCCCGGCTTTCACGTTCCCGCGCCGGACGGGATTCTGTGGGTGTCGGGACCGCTGCACGGCCCGGTCCACGACCTGACCGCGGTCCGGATCTGGGGCGTCATCCGGGCACTGGCCGCCAGCGGGCTGCTCATGCGGCCGACAAGGCCTACCAGGGCGCCGGCGCGCACACCTCACGCCTCACAAGGGACGCGACAAGCCCGAACCGCAAAAGTGCGCCAACCGCGCACACGCCAAGCTCCGCGGCACCGGCGAACGCGCGAACGCGCAGCTTCGCTACTGGATCGGCGTTCGCCGGACGATGCACCGAAGAACTCGTCCCGTAAACGCCGTTGCCGGTGTAGCCAAGGCGGGTTCATCGTAGTCGCCATGAAACTCGACTGGGCCTATTTCCGTCGGCTCTACGAAGAGCTGCACGACCGCCACGACGCCGCTGGGCGTCAGGAATACCTGGTCGGTCAGCAGCCGACGGCGGCCGCGCATCTGGCCGAGCTGGCGACGCTGCGCAAACGGGAGCCGATCCCCGCCGGCGGGTACACCGGCGACGACGAGCAGCCATGGCGGATCATGAAGCTGTACGCGCTGAGCCGGGTCAGCGACTACCTGATCGAACTTTTCTGCCCCGCGGGGGACCCGCCCCAGGGATTCGGAGTCACCGGAGGACGCGCCGTCATCGAGGGCAGTTCCACCCACAGGCTGGAACTCGGCGGGTGGCGGATCAACGCCACCCCAGGGTGGATGGGCTCTCGCAGGGTGGAGCTCGACGGGCTGGCTGCCTACACCGGCTTCTTCACCGAGATCGGGCTGACCCCGTTCGAGCACGCCGAGGCGTTCTCCCCGTTCCACCACGAGATCTTCGCCGTGATGCAAGATCCCTCCGCGACGCGCGTGACCGTTGAGGAGGTGCTGTGGCCCGGTTTCTGGTTCGGTGACCTGCTGTTCAGCCGCGCCGGTGTGCGGGTGCGGGCACCACGGCACCTGATCGACGCCGCGGTGGCCACCACCTCGACGCTGTACTTCACCTCCCGCCGCGAGCCGCGTCCCACCCGTGACCTGTCGCACGGCTGGGGATCCAACTCGCAATGGCGCACGGACTTCCACCGGTTCTACTCCGACGAGGACGGCCTGCACCTCAATTGGGACGGCCAAGTGGACATCGGCGAAGACCCTCCACAACAGCCGGCCGACCAACTCGACGACCCGGACCCACTGGACCAGCGCCGCGAACTGCTCCTGCACCGCTGTTTCGTCCGCAATACGCTGCCACGCGACGAGGACGACCGGTTTCCTTACGACGACCGGCTCAGCCTCACCACCGCGGAGTGGCCGCTACGGCCAGAGTCGATCGTGCACGTGCCATGGACACGGTGAGGTCCCCGAGACGAGGACGGGTCTATCGGGGCGCTTTGAGGGTCATGGATGGTGTGCGGTCCGTTCGATGGCGATGCGGGTGAGTTCCACGCGTGAGGCGATGCTGAGCTTGCC
>NZ_JBFAGB010000078.1:0-20662 GCF_040639875.1 Actinomadura sp. NPDC023710 | reverse complement strand
CGGTATGAGAAACTGACGGGGTTGGCGGGATTCAGCTGGGTCCCGTAAATGTTCAGGAAGGCGCGCTGGACGATGCGGTCGCAGATGGTCGGCAACCCCCGCGTCCGCAGCTTGCCGCCCCGCATCGACCGGACCGGCCGCAGCGGCTGGGCCCGGTACCTCTGCTCCCGCAACAGGGTCGCCAGCGCCGTCAGCCTGGGGCCGACCTCGCGGCCGAACACCTCCGCCGTGACGCCGTCCGCCCCGGCCATGCCGCTGCCCGCCGCCACCCGCGACCAGGCCGCCCACAACACTCGGTCACTCGCCAGCCGCTCCAAGAGCCGGGTCGTCCGGCCGGTCACTTCACGTGTTCTCATGCCAACAACCGATGGACGAACGCCCTTCCGGCCATTCAAAGAATTGTCAGGAGGTTGGCGCACACCCCCAAAACCTGCCCTGACCTGCGAAGATGGTGTACCAAAGATCATCTTTGAGACCACTTCAAGATCGCGCCCGGAGAGGTTGGCGCATGATCTTGCAAACCCGCAGGTCAGACCCCCATAATCGGAGGTACTGTCGCAGCGCCCAGCAAAACCGCATCGGATTGAAACCGTCGATCACCATTTTCGTGGCCGACCGCCATCGGTTCCGCTGTCCTCCTGTCACCAGTGCGTGGTGCGGCCAGCTGGGTTGACGCGCATCGCGAAGCGGTAGCCTCCGCCCCACGCCTCCCAACGGCCGAGCATCACCAGGTCGGTGCCCTCCAGTCCCGGTCAATGGGCCCTCGATGTATAGGCCGTGGTCATGGTCGTCTCCCCTCGCTGTGGTGTCCCGAGGGGAAGGTCGGGGACGGCTGAAGATCCACTGCAGGGCGCGACCCGCTCCTCGGAGGGCCAGTTCTTTCTGGATGGACGACGAGGAGGCGAGGTTCCGGGTGGCGGTGTCGCTGGTGATGCCGGACAGGCGCAGCAGGTGGGCGGGATCGGCGGTGAGCGCGGCCTGGTTGCGATCTCTCACTGTGCGGGCGCTGATCCGGGGTTTATGGCGAAGGGCCGGTTACGCCTTCCGCATCAGCCCGAGCTGGTAGGGAGCGGCGCGCGAGGGTCAACCTCCGGCCAAGGCTGCCCCGGACCTGGCGGCTCTCACCAGCCCGCCGGGTAGGCGTACCCCACAAGCCTGCAGCGACCGGCGCGAAAGGGGGGCGGCGATGCACATCCGGCGCCCCGTCGTGCCCATGGCGGTGGCGAGCATCGACGCCATCCCCGGCGAGGGCGGGTGTCCGGGCGGCTGCCGATACGAACCCAAGTTCGACGGGTTCCGTTGCATCGCCCACATTGACGAGCACGGCGGTGTGCAGCTGTGGTCCCGGCGCCTCAAACGCCTCAACGCGGCGTTCCCCGAGCTCGTCCTCTCCGTGTTCGACACGCTCCCGCCCAGCACCGTCGTCGACGGCGAGATCGTCCAATGGGGACGCGACGGGCGGCTGGACTTTTCGGCGCTCCAGCGCCGCCATGTCGCGGGCCGCCGCCGCGCAGACCTCGCCATCACCGAGCCCTGCCACTACGTGGTGTTCGACCTGCTGGAGACCGCGGGTGAGGATCTGCGCCCGGCGCCGCTGTCCGAGCGCCGCGCCGAGCTGGAGGTGCTTCTGGCCGGCCTGCCCGGTACGTCCCGCGTCGTGCTGTGCCCGCAGCTGCGTGACGTGGGCTTTTCTGAACGACCCGCCTTGGGAGGAGCGCCGAGATGGGAGTTTGCGTTACGTGCATGTGTGTGACGTCAGCTGCCGGGCCGACTGGCGATGGTCCGGGCGATGCGGAGGATGCGTTCGAGGCTGCGCGCGCTTCGTATGGGCTCGTCGGCGGCTCTCACGTCCTCGGAGAGCGGGGTTGGATCGGCGGCCTAGGTTCTTTCGGGGGTGTTGGCGTCGGGGCGTCAGAGTGCCTCTGGGGTGTCTGACGGTGCGGCGGTGTGCTGCCGGGCTCCGTTCGGCGTCGACGGCGCTTGATCGTCAACTTCGGATTGGTGCGTCCCAACATAGAAGTGACCCCCACCTTCTGGCGGGGGCCACTTAGCGAGTTAGAAAATCAGGTCGTGTTCTGCCGCGTCAGTAGTCAAAGGAGCGTTTGCGCGATGCGACTGATGTGTTGGATGAGCTTACCGATGGCGGGGTCGACCGGATAGTGACTTCTGGCGTAGGCGGCAAGGATTGAGATGGTGAACGTGATTGGGATTGTGGTGAGCTTCCTGAGAGTCCACCGTGCAATCTTCGGGAATTTCGTTGCTGTCCGATTTGAGGCCCGGGAGATTTGCTGCCTGAATTTTGCGACTGCACTTGCTAGGCGGGCGGTCATAAAGGTGCTCCTTGCCGCGTGTCGGCTGCACTGACAAAGAAGACGCTAAGTTCCCAAAATTTAGGTCGCCTAATTCACTAAGCGTAATCGGCCTTTATCTGTGTGCTGAGGAAGCTATCCGCGGGTTTGCTGCTTAGGTCCGCGATCGGATGCTGGGGAAACATCGACGAACTGGCAGCATGAACTTCCTCAAGATCTCTTTCTCGGGGAGAAAGTGAAGATCGTAACTCTCAGTAGTTAGCGATCTTGATTTGGCCGTGGTGCTGCTAGCCTCTGTCAGCCCTTTGGAGATGCAGAGCCTGGAGCCGGCAGTCCCTGTCGGTCCCTGTTGGGCAGGCTGCTGTGAACGGATCTTGGCCGGATTAGGACAGCTTGGGCATCGGTGGTCACTCCGTCCCAGGTCATCTGGGGTGTCGAGGTGGGTTCCGGTCGAGGTGCGGATGGTGTCCGAAACTTTGGCCGACCTGTCTTCGTTGCTCAGGCATGTCTGTTCGGCAACGTCCTCTTTTGCGGTGAGGGCGCTCCTGACCTGCTGACCTATCCGTTTCAAAGAGGCAGACGCCGGCGGTGGTAACACCCGGCGGGCATGACGAGACGACCCGGCCCTATGCCGCTCGGTGCCAAGACGGGTATCGGTGTTGCCTGAATCAGGTCGCTGGTCCCTGGTGTGATCTCTTGGTCGGGTGACTTGAAGTCACCTTCTGGTGCGCTGGAGCCGTGTCGGGTCGCCCCGCCCAAGCCGATCCTTGTCGTCGCCGGGTGGCGGAAGTTCCAAAGTGGTCTGATCGTCGATCGCCTTGCCGGAGGCAACTTGAAGATCCGGTCGATCAGCGTGGAGATGACACCCTGGCGGCGTCTGCCGCGCCGCGAAGTAGGGTCCTCACTCATCAAGCTCTCCTTCCGGTGAGGTCGATCTGCCATCTATGTCGAGGCGCGTGCCGCCGATCCCGTCACCGGTTTCCAAGATTCTTTGAGCGCGTGGGAGCTTTGACCGTGATGCGCAGGTCAGGGGCCCTCAGAAGGCGTGCGATTGTCAGACCTTCGCAGTGCTGCGTAGCGGTGCTGAGCCATCGCGCCGTCGTGATTTCAGGACGGCGCGCAGTCTGGTCGTTCGAGGAGCTGGGCTTGGAGGTCGGCGATTCTCCTGTCGAGGAAACGGTTGTTGGATCGGGCAGCCTGCAGTTTCTCTCCAGCCCACGGTTGTCTTGGGTGAGCTGGCGGATGCGCTGCTTGAGGGTGCCGTTCTCGGTGGCGATGCGCTGGACGGATTGTTCGGTCGCCTCGTCTTGCATGTCGCGGATTTGGCCGAGGAGTTGGCCGGTGCGGTCGCGTTGGGTGCGGATCTCGGCGGTGCTGGCGCTCAGGGCCTCTTCGGCGTTGAGGGCCCGTTCGCGCCAGCCGGCTTCGGCCGCTGCGTCGGCGTCGGCGCGGCGGCCGCGCTTGGCCGCGGCCGCGGTGCTGGTCGCTGCGGCCATGAGCGCCGCGGCCTGGGGGTTTTGATAGAGGAATGTGCGTGGACCCCGGCGCGGTCGGCGGCCGCGGCGTAGGTGATGGGGACGTGCTGGCGGTGCAGGTGCGCCAAGGCGGTCTGGAGGCGTTCGAGCTTGTCGCGGGTCTGCTTGCGGCGGGCCTGGTTGGCCGCGGTCGTGCGGACTGGCGGTGGGCTCATGGTTGCTCCCTGCCGTCTGCGGTGGCGGCGAGGTCGTCGGCTCGGAAGGCGATGTTCCAGAGGCGGTGGAAGTAGTCCTGTGGGCGCCGCAGGTCCAGGGCGAGGGCGTCCTCCAGGAGTCCGAGACCGGCCAGCGCCTGCTCCAGGCCATCGATGGCTCGTGCGGTCGGTTCGAAGACCTGGTGGAGGTAGTCGGCGGTGGCGTCGTCGGGGGCCCGTTCGGCGATCGAGGCCCACTGTTCGCGTTTGCGGCGCCAGTAGAGCAGGTCAGCTCCCGAGAGCACGAACTTGTCGCAGTTGTGGCAGTTGAGCTTCCAGGGGCATGCGCCTCCGTCGACCACGGGTTGGTAGGTGCAGAACCCGCCCTCGGCGGGGGTGCTGTGGCGGGCCAAGTCCAGGGCGAGTGCCGTGGCCTCTTCGCGGGCGAGCGGGGTGACGCCGGTGGAGAGGACTGTGCCGGGCTGCGGGGTGCCGGGACCGGCGACCCAGATGTGCTGGAGGATGTCCTCGATCTCGGAGATGGCGACCTTGGCGTAGTGCTCGGCCATCTTCTCTGAGACGTGGCCGAGGAACTTCTTGATGTGGTGCAGCTGCGCGCCGGCGGCAAGCAGTCTGGTGGCCATCGTGTGGCGGGCCTGGTGGGGGACGCAGTCACCAAGGTCGAGCTCGTCCACCCAGCCCCGGAACAGCGTGCTGAACCAGCTGGCGCCCATCGCCTTCTCAAAGCTCGGGTTGGCGACGGGGCTGGGGAACAGGGCCATTCGGCTGCGTTCCATATCGGTCGGGGGCCTGCCGTGGCGTTCCTCGAATCGCTGAAGGGAGGTCT
The DNA here is from genome assembly GCF_040639875.1 of Actinomadura sp. NPDC023710. Lineage (NCBI taxonomy): Bacteria > Bacillati > Actinomycetota > Actinomycetes > Streptosporangiales > Thermomonosporaceae > Actinomadura > Actinomadura sp. NPDC023710. The sequence goes on along the minus strand of NZ_JBFAGB010000078.1, from coordinate 15,837 downwards.
GCTGTCGTGCGCGCAGCCGGGAGTGGATGCGCTCGGGGATGCGGACGGCCTGGTCGTAGTTGCCGACCTTGGTCTGGTCGTGCCAGAGCATCGGCAGGCCGTTGTAGCGGCCCAAGCAATCCCAGTGAAGGTTGACCACCTCCCCGCAGCGGCGGCCGGTGGCGACGATGGTCTCCCAGATGTCGCGGGCGCCGCGGTCGTTGGCGTCCAGGCCGGCGAGCTGCTGCAGGTTGCCTTCCTTCACCAGGGTCCGGGCGGTCTCGTCGGTGAAGGGGCTGCGGATGCGGTAGGGGACCCTGCCGCTGGCGGGGAAGGCCATGATGAATTCGCGGGGCAGGCCCAGGCGTTCGGCATCGCCTGACTCCAGCGTCCATCGCATGATCTGCCGGGCCTTGGCGAAGACGGCCCGCTGGGTGGCCACCGAGACCGTTGCGGGTTGGCCTCGCTGCTGCATGATCAGTGACGGGAGCCGGCTGAGTGCGCGGTGAAGTTGGTCGGTGGTGAACTTGTCGAACGCTTCCTTGCCCAACCGGGTGGGGTCGTGGCCGCCTTCGAGGGCATGGATCTCCAGGAACGCGCTCAGCTCGACGCAGGCTCTGCGCATGGCGTTGTAGGGGTTCAAGGACCGCGGCCCCCGCGCAGAGCGCAGGTTGTGCGCCATGAAGTCCCAGAGCAGGTCCCGCAGCCAAAGCTGGGAGATGACCGTGAGGTCGGACCGGATCGGGCGGCGGGCGTTGAACCGTTGCCCGAAGTGGTCGAACTCCAGGTAGCCGGCCTCTCGGGTCTCCTCCGGCGTCACATAGATCAGCTGCAGCTCGGTGAGGATCTCGCTGAGGACAATCCGGGTGGAGTGCGCGCGGACGCCCCGGTCCAGATCCACCTCGGCCAGGCTGTCCAACCCCCGGCAAGCCTGGTTGACCAACCGCTAGATCCAGCAAACCGGCCAACGGGTGTGCCGCTTCTTTTGCGTGTGGACGAACAGGCCCCACTTGATCTCGGCCTTGACCAGGGGCCGCAGCCCCCGCAGATTGATCTCACCGGTGCGCCAGTTCGGCGGCGCCGTCGCGCACCAGTCCTTGAAAGCCGCCTCATCGGCATAGGTGACCGATGGCTGAGACCTCAAGGTCGCCGGAGTGCCCCCAATTCTGCGGGAGAGCGGCGCCACCGGGCTTGCCCCTGTTGCGGTACTCCCTGCCGTGGTCAGTGCAGAGCAGCAGCGGTGAATCGGCTCGGTCGCGGCAGGAGGCCGCCCGGCAGTTCCCGTAGCTGGGCAAGGGCAGCTGGCCATCGCGCCAGGTGTCGTAGTCGGCGTGCCATCCGTTGGCGGCCGCGGTGAGGCGTTCGGACTCCCAGCGTGAAAAGTGCCGCTGGCATAGCTTCTTGCTGCGGCGCCGCGCAGGCCGGGCGCACTCTGGGATCCAGCACAGCTCCTGGTCATAGAAGTAGAGCGTGTAAGGCTGCGCCGTGCGCAGAAATCCCAGCCGGTCCATGCCCTCCCGGCTGGCCTGGGCCCACTCGGTCTGGTGTCGTGCGCAGATGTCTTTGTTGCTGGTCCGCGTCCGCTGGCAGCCGGTCACCATGCAGCCCCAGGCGAACACCGGATGATGGGGCGGAACGTCGATCACATCCGGCCGCAGCAACGGATCGAACGAGGGTCCGCCGATGAGCGCGGTCAGCAATTCCAGCCGGTCGCGGTCGGCTCACCCGGCCTGCCCGACGCTCTCCAGAGCGTTCAACGTCATCGCTGGCCCCAGACCTTCATCAGTGCGGTCTCGAATGCAGGATCATGGATGTCGACGTGGGCGTAGATCTCGTCAACCACCGCAGTGCTGGCCCAGCCGCCGGCATCCCGGGCAAACAGCAGGTTGCCGCCCGAGGCGTTCAACACCGCAGTGGCGAACTCGTGCCGGAACCCGTGCGGACGAATGTGTCCCAGACCCGCTCGCCGGCCGCGCGGCGGATCATGGCGCGGGCGGCGTCGGTGGTCCAGGGCCGGCCCTTGCCAGGACCGTGCAACTGGATCAGCAGCATCCCGTGGCCCGCAGCCGCCGAATACTCAGTGGTGATGTAGTCGAACTAGGTGTGGATCATCGCGGGACTAACCCGCTTGATCAGCCCGCCCCGGACGATGCCGTCGCCGTGATCCCAGGGATATTTCACCTTGACCCTGGCCCGGTTCTGGTTGCCCTCCCGGTGACAGACATGGGCGTGCGGAGCACGTAGATCCCCGCAAGCCGCTCGTTCCCTCAGATGCAGATCGACCAGATGGAAACTGCAGAGCTCTCCGATCCGAAACCCGCCGTCCGCCAGCCAGGTCACGACCATCCGATCCCGTGCCGTGTGCACCTCCCCCAGCAGGCGATCACGCGCACCCTCGGGCAGCAGCTTCGGGTGCCGGCGGCGGACCCGCCGCGGCGCCAGCGGATTGGCCGGTAGCGACTGCGCAGCATGCCCGAGCAGCATCCGGCCGCGGTCGGCCTGCGACGGCAACCGAGTCTTGTCCAGGCGCCTGCCCAACTCCTCGTTGACCCCGAACCCGGCCTGGTGCAGATAGAACCCCTTCAGACAGGATGCCAGCACCGACAAGGTGCCACCACTCAACGGCTGCCTCTCCGCCCGCCACGGCTCACCCAGCGGCATCCAGACCGCGGCGCCCCGGATCCCCATGTAGCGCTCAAGATCCCGCAGCGTCACCGCCTCGAGCTCCAGCGCCTCCCGCTCCAACCACCGCAGATGATCCACCAGCAGATACGCATAAGTCCGCTGCGTTCCCGAACCCTCATGCGTCCGCAAGAACCGATCGGCCTCACGATGAAGCGACCCCTCCGGCCACAAGATCGTGTAAGACCAGCGACCACTCGCCCGAGGAATCTCCTGCACCCGCAGGTCACCCATAACCAGCCGACGACCCACACGGCCTCCACGTCGCTGACACACCACACGCCACAGACCGACATGGTTAAGCCGTACGGGACGACCCCGAAGCCGAACACCATGAACGTGACGTACACGTAACAGAGCGTTCGGAAAGGTGGGCGAGGCCCGGCTGTGGTTCGAAGTCCTCGTCGCGCAGGGTGTCGAGGGCCTGGTGGTAAAGGCCGCCGCCGGCCGCTACCGGGAAGGCAAACGCGGCTGGTCGAAGGTGAAGCACCGCACCACCACCGAAATGATCATCGGTGGTGTCACCGGGCCCGTGCAGGCGCCGCGGACGTTGATCCTCGGACGGTACGAGCACGGCCACCGCCGGCTGCGCGTCGTCGCGCGCTCGGCCCCGCTGCCCGCTCCGGCGCGGCGGGAGCTGGCCGGCCTGCTCACGCCCACCGGTGACGAGCACCCCTGGCCCCAGCCGCTGCCCGCCGGTTGGGCCGGTGGGCTGCCCGGCGCCCAGGAGCCCATCTGGTACACGCGGGTGTTGCCGGAGCTGGTCGCCGAAACCGCGGTGGACGCCGCGGTGGAACACGGCCGCTGGCGGCACGCCGTCCGGTACGTGCGCGTCCGCGCGGACCTGGCGCCGCGTGACGTACCCGAGGGCGTGGACATCGAATGACCATCGGCCGCCCGCGCGCTCGAGCCTGCCGCGGCCCGGTCAAGCCGGACCGGCGGTGCTGCCGCGGGACCGGCCCAGCAGTTCCCCGGCCAGGTCGCGGGCGTCGGTGGGGCTCAGGGCCGCCTCCAGGTGGCCCGTGGTGACCGTGACGCTCGCCTGCCGGTCCTGCGGGCGGATCACCGTGAGCGCGCGGATCGGCAGCGTGTAGATCGTCATGGCCTGCCGGGACCGCTCGGCCTCGGAGGCCTGCGCGAACAGGGCCTGCAGGGTCTGGTCGTCGGTGCCGGGGATGGCGTCGATCCGTTCCTGCAGCCGGTCGGCACGGTCGGCCGCGTCCAGGAGGTCCTCCGCCAGGATCTTGGCCTCGAACATCCCGACCGGAGCGCTGGCGTGGCTGACCGTGGTACCGATGCACAGCCGCTGGGCCAGGTGCCCGCCCGCATCGGACTGCACCCAGGCGCGGACACCCTCCACCTCCGTCACGGACTGAACGCTCACCGTCACAGTGTGGCATTCCGGTCGGCCCGGCCACGCGGAAAATCGCCGCATGCGCTCGGTGATGCGCGGCGGCGGGGCAGAGGTGCTGCGGCACGGGTTCGATCCGCCGCACGACCGCCCGCGGCTGGGGCCTGGTCGGCGTCTACATGAGGGGCGGTGACGATTGCTGCTTCTGGGTCACGCCTCCAGCACGAGCCCGAGTTGATATGTGGCGTCTTCGTCGACGAACCGCATCCAGGAGGCGATCACGACCGACGCTTCACCGAGGTGGTCCCGGCACCACGCGCCTGCGGCGCTGTAGGCGGCCGCCTCGCTGGGGGCATCGAAGACCATGACGGGGGTGGATGGCGAGGTCGGCCTGGACCCCCGCAGACGCGGCGGCGACGGTGCCGGCCTGACCGACGATCCCGGCCCCGTCCGAAGACACCACGAGCTTGGCAGGGCGCCCCTGTGATCTTCACGTGAAAAGTGCCTGCTGAACTGGCGCGGACAGGACTATCGACAAGCCCTATCCTCCCAGCACAGAGGCACCTTTCCTGTCTAAATGGTCACTCCAGATCCGCCGCACAGTGAAAGCTTGAGGCTAGGGCAACTCGGCGCTACCGGACAGCAGGAGCAGGAAGTTCATGCGGAATCTCAGCAAGGCCTCGAGGCCACGCGGGCACAGACGGTCCGGGGATCCCAGTGCAGCCAGATCTCAGGCAGGAGCGCCGGGAGGCCTTGCACATCGCGACTGTGGATCTCGCGCTAAAGCGAAAGGTGTGGTCGAGGAGTCGAGTTGTCTGGCAGACTGCGGAAGAGTCGTTGTACAGCGACTCCTTGGCTTCGGCGTCGCTGAGAAGTTGACGCTTTTTCACCACCAGGCTTGTAGGTTGCGCCAGAGGAGGCTATCGGCTCCGATGGCCGATTGTAGACTCGGCATCGTGCTCGTTCCCGAGGATTTGGGTTGTCACTAAGTGTCCGACTGGATCTGTGGCCCCTGCTCAGGGCATATCAGCGGTTGATCTTCCGCGTAGCCCACTTCCCGTGTCTCCCCGCCCCCGAGAGTCCGAAGAGCGTTCATGAATTCCAGCAGGAAGCGGCTCGCCTATCGGTCCGTTCTGACCGTCCCGCGCGCCGAGCCCGTCTTGGACACCGTCCGCCGGATCAGCGCCCAATGGCTGCGGCGGAAGTACGAAACGGCCCCGCTCAACTCCGGCCGCTATCACCTTGATGACACCTCCGTCCTCAACGTCGAGGTCTCCTACTCGGGAGAAGCCGCCGAACACGCCACCCACCTGCAGTTGCTGGAGGAACGACCGGAGGCCACCTGGCTGAGCACCATCACGACCGTCGCCGACGCGGACGGCGCCCTGGTGCTGGTGGCCCTGGAACTGTTCCCCAACGGCGAGGGCACCCCCAGGCTCGGCCGGGCGGGACTGGTCCCCGATCTGGTCCGCGACCTCAAGCCATTCGATGGCCCCGTCCCGCTGACCGCGGAGCCGGCGGAGGTCACTGCCGGGCGCGTTGGTGCCCTGGTCGACGTGTTGTGTGAGCCGGCCCGCCTCAAACCGGTGATCGTGGCGGCACACCCGCTCCACGACGACCCCGTGTGGTCCGACCGCGTCGACAAAGCGATGCTGCGGTGTGCTGGCGCGGCGTCGTTGTACCTGCTGCGCGACGTCAACGCCGTCAACGCGTTCCGCACGGAAATCGGTGAGCACCACTACCTCACACCGGGCTCGATCCGCATGTTTCTGACCGAGGTCGAGCCCGGCTGGCCGCAGGATGGCCCCCGGCACCGGCTCTGGACCGGCGTTCGCATCAGCAACCCGGCCGACAGCGCCTGGCTTGGGGTGGCGCGCACCGTCCAACGGATCTCCGCCGAAGCTCCCGTGCCCGAACCGCTGAGCCGCCTGACCTTTTCCGGAATCGCGGACCGCAACCATGAGGAACGCCAGGCCGCGCTGTCGGTGATCCGACCTTCCGAAGAACTGGCGGCGATGCACCGGGACATCGACGTACTCACCGCGCTTCTCACCCAGGCGGACGAGGAACTCAAGGCAGGGGCGCTCCGCGCCGACCTGTCGGCGCGGAGCATAGCCTCCCTCGAACAGCAACTGGCCATGGCCAAGGCATACGGATACCAGGACACCGAGGATGCCCTGAGCGCCTTCAACGACCTCGAACGGGCAAGGGCTGAGAACGACGAGCTGCGCCGCCAACTGCGCGGAACCGGGCGCTACGAGGCCAACCGTTTGGCCCAGCCGCTGCCTGGTCAGCCAAACTCGTTCGAGGAGCTGTGGGAGCGACTCAACGCGTGGGACGGTATTCGAGTGACGGCCGACAAGGATAGGGCTCTCGTCCTGGATGAGGGCGAGCGGTCCCGCGTGTGGGCGGCCAAGGCGTGGCAGGGGCTCAGGGCGCTGGACTCCTACGCTCGCGCCGCTTGCGAAGGCTTCAAGGGCGGCTTCTACCAGTACTGCGAATCACCCCCACCTGGGATGGCGTCATGGCCCCACAAGCAGGTGGCCATGACAGAGTCGGAATCGACCATGAACGCCTGGGGCAAGGAGCGGATCTTCTCAGTACCCCTGCAGGTGCACCCCTCCGGGCGCCAGGTGATGCAGGCGCACCTGAAGCTGCACTCCAGGGGCAGCCCGTCGCCGCGGATCTATTTCCTGGACGACACCAAAGGCTCTACTGGTCAGGTCATTGTGGGCTACATCGGCCCCCATCTCACCAACACCAAAACCAACTGATCGCACCGAACCCGCACGACGCTGCTCGAGGTGACGCGGCTGACTTACTGGTGGTTCGGTCAGGCGTCGTAGGACTGACTCCGCGATCCCCATGCATCAGCTACTTGTCGAACCATTTTAGAGCGCCTGCGATCGCCGCCGAGGGGGATGTCATCACTGGACCAGGCCATCAAGCCGCCAGATGAGGAGGCCACGAACCCGCGACACAAAGACTCCCCGCGCGGGGTGCCCGCCCGCGTAGTCGGCGCCAGCGGCTCGGCATCAGGGCCAGTGCCGCGGGCTTGGTCATCGCCGGCCCAGCCCGGGTCATGGCCACCGCTGTTCGGCCTGGGCCTCCCGGCAATCCGGCCGCGACGACGCTGTGCCAGAGTCGACAGCCAGACGCGCCCTGGCCGGACGGTACTGGCGTCCGACGGTCAGGTTCTGGTCAGGGTGCGCGCGGTGGGATCGACCTGGCGCCGACGGCGGCAAGCGGAATTGAAGCTAGTAACACGTCCGGGTCTCGAACCGGATGAAGGATGACTCCGCGGCACCGACGGGCTTCAGGCCGACCGAGACATAGACAGGCTCGGCCTCTCCGCTATCGAGTCGCCAGAGTGCGAACTGGTCCATCTCGGTGTCAGCGAAGCGTCGCAGCAGGCGCAGCATGCTCTGAAATTCCTCCGCGGACAGCCGGTCTTCTTTGTGCGCATCCACGCTGATCACGCTAACGCTTAACGACAGCTCGAGACAAGAATCGGCCGCCGCAATCACAGCAATCGCCTGACATCACCTCGGAGGTCTCATCCGGCTGGTCACAGCGTTGCCGCGGCGGCTTGTCGGCCCAAGGCTCCGGTCTGCGCCCAGCTACGACCGCCGTGCGTCGCTCCGCGCGCCGGCGATCCTCCAGGTGTCCGCTAATGCACCCGATTCCTAGCCTCCATGTGCGGCACCTACGACGGCCAGACCATCCAGGGTCAGGTTCACGCCGTGCGCGCTTGGTGCGGGCCTGCGTCGCTATGAGCGTTCAGGGGCCGCACGCCATCCGTGCGGCCCCTGAACTGTTCAAGCCGCCCCGCGCGCTAGCGTCGGCAGCGTGCCCCCGGCGGGTGCGTTGCCGCGGGTCCTCCGCGTGATGGACCAGTGCTGCTTGCGGGAAACTTCGCGCAGAGGGCGGCCGGTTTACCGCGCGCTGGGGGTGAGGGCTCCAAGGGCACCTGGGCGGCCCGCGGGCTGCCGCTAACCGAGGGGGGTGATGGCGATGGGTTCGTTGGGGCACTCGGCGGCCAGCTGGGTCAGGGTGGTCTTCTCGGCGGGGTCGGCGGCCAGGCTCCAGCGGAGTTTGATCGCGGTCCACTCGCCGATGTAGCGGCAGCGGGCGGGAGCGTGTGGGGGCAGCCATTGGCGGGGGTCCTGGTCGGCCTTGCTCCGGTTGGAGCGGGCGGTGACCGCGACCAGGGCGCGGTCGTCGCCGAGGTCGTTGGCGTAGTCCTGGCGCCGCTGGGCGGTCCAGGCGTAGGCCCCGGAGTCCCAGCTTTCCGCGAGCGGGACCATGTGGTCGATGTCGAGCGTTCGCTGCCCGGTGATCTGGGTGTCGTCGTAGTAGGAGTACCAGGTGCCGGTCCCCTCGGTCAGCCGGCACCGGTCGCCGACCTCGGGGGCTTGGACGGCCTCGGCGAGCAGGACCTCGCGGCGGGTGTCGCAGCCGTCGCGGTCGGCGTCGATCCAGTGCCGGAAGCTGTCCCGCTTGTAGCCCTCGCGCCGTTCCTCGGCCACGCCCAGGCGCTGGACGGCCTCGCGCAGCGGGACCTGTTCCTCAATCGCGGTCTCGGCCGCGGCCGCCGCAGGCGAGGTTGCGCCTGCGGCCGTCCAGAGCCCGGCGCCCAGTCCGGCGGCCAGGACCGCGGCGGCGCCGGCACGTGCGGTGCGTCCGGTTAGGCATCCGGTTAGGCGTCCGGTGAACCTTGCGCTGGACCGGGCAGTGATGTTCCGCAGCATGCTCGTGCCCTGCCGTGCGCCGGTCTCGATCGGCGTGACCGCCGTCGCGGTCTCCGCGCGCCCGTCAACGTTCGACATCAGGCTCTGCGCCGAGACAACGCCACACGGGCAATCCGACACGACCTCCGCCACCACCGTTCCCGCTGGGTGCCGAGCAGGCGCTGCCCACTGCTGCCCGGTGCCGTGCGCCGCGCCGCCCGGCACGACCACGCCGAAGGCCGCGGGCAGAATGTCACCCCCGGTCGCTACGGTCGGCGACGTGAGTCTCACTCAGGGTTTGGTGTCGCCGCGCACCCCGCTGCGGCGGTTCCTGGACCGGGAGCTGTCGGCCGGGGTCCGCCGTGTGCGCGCCACCTACCGATCCCGACTGCCCACCCGTCCGCTGATCCTGCCCGGCCCCGGCGTCGGCTACGAGGCCGGCACCATCGGCACGGCCATCGACCAGCGGCTACGGCTGGCGTTCACCTGCAGCGCGCCCGTCGACGCCGCCACCCTGCTCGGCGTCGAAGGATGCGCCGCCGCCGCGGACCGAAGCGGGAACCCGGTGGTGCGAGCCATCGCCGACACCGGCCGGCACCTACTGGCCGAGCTGGCCGCCGCGGTGCGGGGGACGCGGCTCGACGACCGCCACGAGCCGATGCTGCGCGCCGACCAGGACGAAGAGCACCTGGCCCGCCTGCTGCTAGCCGCCGCCTGGTACGCGGTCAACCTGCGCAACCCGTTCGCGTTCGGCGACACCCCGCTGTGCAAGGCCGCCCACGCCCGCCCCGAAAGCTTCGATCTGGCGGCGCTGCTGGCCGTCCCACACCGCGACCTGATCGAGGACCTGCTCGCCCAGCTCCACCGCGCCGAGAACGGGCCGCTGGACCAGCTGCGCGCCGCGACCACGCCCGACCAGTGCCACCCCGGCCCGACCTTCGACGGCAGCGCCTACGTCTCCGCCGACGCCGACCTGATCGCCGACGGACTGCTGCTGGACTTCAAGAGCACCCGCCGCATCGACCACTTCCCGCTGCCCGCGATCCTGCAACTGCTCGGCTACGTCCTGCTCGACCTCACCGACTCCCACGCCATCGACACCGTCGGGCTCTACATGACCCGCGCCGGCGCCCTGATCACCTGGCCGATCGAGGACTACCTGGACCTGCTGGGCGCCCGCCGCCGCGACCTGACCGAACTGCGCGCCGCCTTCACCCGCCTGCTCACGTACCCCGCCTGCCGCGCCGACGACGACCCACTCCCCGAGCAACTCACCGGGGTCGAACAGCTGCTGGCCGATCTCGCCCCGACCATCGCCGACGGCTGCTGCCGCGTCTGCGCCCGACCGCTCGCCCGCCCCATGGTCAGCCCCGGACGGCCACGGCTGTACTGCTCGCCCTTTTGCACCGACCGCAGCAAGACCCTGCGCCACCACGGATGGCTGTAGCCCGCCCGGCGGCGGGATGAGCTGCTGATCACCAGGACAGTTTGATGCAGTCGTACCCCAGGTGCAGGGCGTCAGCCCAGTTCCGCCTGTTGCTGTTCGTCGGCCGGAAGCCCCCACTTGCCCAGGTCATCGCCGGTCAACGCCTGAAGCGTGGAGTCGACGACCGGGAGTACGAAACGGCCGCTAACAGAACCCTCCGCGCTGAGTCCGGCCGCCGTCCACTCCACGGTCAGTTCGGTCTCGGCGTCAGCGGTCACCAGCAATGGCACGTGCTTCAGCACCAGCCGCTCCCTGGGACGCACATCTTCAGGGTCGAACTCGAGCTCCAGACCGCCGGGAACTTCGCGCACCTTCCACCGGCACATCATGTCCTGGAGCCCGGCGAGCATCGGGACGTGGGACCGTCCGGGGAACAACATCGACGCGGGGAAGACCGGCTTCTCACGCGTGCCCCAGGCGCGGGGTGGCGTGGGGACTTTGAAGTCGGGGCGGTTGTTGTCGACGGGGCCTGGGCAGAGGATGCGCCCCTCGGCCCGCACGGTCGCGGTCACGCGCACACCCTGGAACGGCCGGTCACTCCGGTTCACCAGGGTCAGCGAGAGCCCGGCGGGGGCGTGCCGAATCATCTCATCATGAAACTGCTGCGCGAACGCCTTGCGGAGTTCGTCCATGTGCACCTCAACTTCGGCCTCGTACTCCGCCCGCGTCCGGTCATCGCGGGTGATCCCACCGAGCGTCGTCGGGCGGGCGAGGAGCCGTCGGGGATGCCGGTCGAGGTGCGCCGTGACGTGCCCGGGGAAGTCGGCGATCCGCTCGATGTGCGGCCCCGCGGCCACTAGGTCGACTTCCAGGCGGTTCTGCGCGGCGGCGAACCGCTGGTGCAGCATCTGCCAGTCCTCAGGGCCGGCCGGCACCGTACGGCCGTTCTTGCGGATGAACACCGTGTGCTCGGCGTGCACGAACCGGGCGCCCTTGGCGGGGTTCGGGTGGGGCAGCCCCTTGCGCAGGTAGTGGATGGGGTCGCCGAACTTCGGCGGGTTCACCACCAGGATCAGCACGCTCTTGCCGTCCAGGGTGACGTACTCGGCGCTCCACACCAGGTCCGGGCCGAGGTAGGGGATGAGGTCCTGCTCCATGTCGCTGGGATCGACCGAGTCGACGCCCAGGACGCTGCCGGGCTCGACCCCGACCAGAAGGTAGCCGTAGCCGCCGGCCCGTTTGGCAGCATCGTCGGGCGACCGGTTCCCGAAGCCCAAGGTCTGCTTGACCAGGTGGACCCGCGCGTGAGGGGCCTTCAAGTCGAGGGTGCTCTTCCATTCGATCCACGTGGCTTCGTCGTGCGGGCCGGCATCACGCACGGCTTCGGCCAGGCGTCGCAGCTGGGACGGAAGCAGGAACGGCTGGGATGCGTCGAGAGGAAACGCCACATCAGGAGACTAGCCACCCCCTGTGACATCCGAGCGGATGCATATGGTGCCGGCCGGCGTCCCGGCACATCCCACGTCGTTCTGTGTCCGCAGCTGCGCGACGTGGGCTTTTCTGAGCGCTCGTGTTCGATTGAGTCTGTGAACTGCGGATTGACGTCATGGACATGGTCAAGACGTAGCCAGCTGACGCAAGCGCAACGTCGCCTCTAGGACTGCGGTCCGGTCGTTCATCTCTGCGGTCTCGAGGATGAGTTCGGCGTGGAGGGTTGCGGGGATCTCCTCGTTCGTCGCTTGGCCGAACTCGATCCGAGTGATGTCGACGGGGTTATGGGTGGCGACCATGTAGATCGACCCGTCGATGTAGCCCTCTTCGGGGTTCACTCGAAACGTGAACGTGCGGCCGCTGAGCTCGGAGAGGTCCTCAGCCGGGAGGCTGATGTAGTCGAGTCGGAACTCTGTCTTAATGAGCTCGGGCCCTGCTTGCCCGGGCCGGAAGGTTTCCGGAGCGTATTCGTTGTCCGCGGAGAAGGGCGCAAGGGGGATGTCGATGGTCCAGGTCCCGGCACCAGGAGAGTCGAGGTCTCTCGGGGAGAACGTGATGGTGCCGGGTTCGAGGTTGAGGAACTCGTCGGTGAAGTCGATCACGGGATGAGTGTGCCTAATGTCCGATGTGTTCGGCCAGCGTGGCCTCGAGGTCGGCGATGCGTCTGTCGAGGAAGCGGTTGTTGGATCGGGCCATGCCTTGATTTGGTATCCGTGAAAACCCCTACACCCAGCAGGACGCGGCCGGGGCGGGGCGCGGACTCCCGCCCCCCCGCCTGGCAGCACGTACCAGGTCGCGCAGTTCGCATCACGGCGGCCGCCGCCGGGCCGGGCGCCAGGCGGCGCGACGGGCCTACTGAGAGCGTGGTGAGCTCGATCGTCAGCTCGTCCACACCAGACCGCCTGCCTACACGCTGCTGAGAGCTCTCTGCTCCGGCCTGCAGGTGTCCCCACAGAGTACCGGCGAGTGCCCTGACCTGCGAGAAAAGGGACTCAAGATCAACCGTCCGGGGCCGTCCGCTATTCGCCGCCCAGAAGGCTGTGGGAACGCCGCTGGGTACCGGCCGGCGCATCGCTGCACCGGTTCGGGCGAAACGAGCAGATCCCCCAGGGGACCGCCTCGACCGCGCGTCCCGAGTCGGCGAGGGCTCCGGGCCCGGGCCTGTGCGAAAACCCCGGCCGCTGTAGGAGTCCTGGCGGGCTGCTTCGTGTAGTGGATCTCGGCGGCGGGAACAGTACCCGGACCGGGTGGAGGAGACCCACGGTCTCTGCTGGGTACAGAGGAGCCTTGTGGTGACGCGAAAACAGTCGATGCCGTACGCCTTGGCCAACGGCCGCTCTGCCGAAGGACCGCTGGAAGGGCAGGACGGGGACGAACTTGGGGGGCAGCCGGAGCAGTTTCGGCGCGCTGCGGGCGGTGAGCAGTTCCAGCGGGTGATGCGCGACTCGGGTCTAGGTGGTCAGCCCGCATGGATCGATCTGCCTGACTAGAGCCCGGATACTGTCGCCCATACCGGCTGCGTATTGCCCGTCCTCTGCGCCTCGGACGATGGGACGTCGGGAACGGATCCGCTGCGGTGGACCCGCTGGACACGAGCGCTGCCGCCGACCGCGCCGGGCCGTGCCGGCCCGGACTCCGTGCGCGCCGCCGCTCCCAGGGGGCGAACAGGTGCATGGCCCGGTGCCGCAGGTCCTGGGCCACGGCGATCATGACGGCGTCACCGGCGTGCGCGGCCAGCGTGCCGCCCTCCGCGCAGGACGAGCAGCAGGTCAGGTAACCCGGCACCTGGCCGAGGTGGTCGGCGACGAGATGCCGGGCGAGTTCGTCCTGCACCGTCAGGGTGGCGGCCTGCCGCCCCGCGGTCAGTTGCGCGCGGTTAGAGGTTGTACAGGTCCACGCAGACCACACAGGCCTTCAACCAGGTCGGAGGAGTGGGGAGGGCGACCATGGCCGCGACCCTACCTCCGTGCTCTCCCGGTGAGCGGCGGCCGTGGGAGATGATGATGGTCAGCCGGGCATTGATCGCGCGCTCGGAGAGGTGATCGCCGGCTCTGCGCGCCGCCATCGCGTACCCGACCCGCGTGTGCGCTCACGCGTCACCCACCGAACGCCTGATGCGCGCCCCGGGATGCCCAGCACTTTTCCGGCGGTCGCGCGGCAATGATCAGCTGTCGTCGTCCTGGCCCTGGTCGTCCTGGCGCTCGTTGTCGTTGCGGTCGGCCGCCGACTGCGCCCGCCGGTCGAAGTGCTCCTGCGCGGCGTCGCTTTCGGGACGGCGGTCAGCAGCGGACTGGATCCGCGCGGCCGCGTCCTTGTCCATCGGATGGTTCTTATCCATACCAAGGCCCTACCCGCCACACGGCGACAATGTGACGGGCAAACGCAAAAATACGCTCACGCGTCCGCGGCGCGGGCGGGGTTGCGGGCTGATCGCCAAGGGGGGTTCCGCGAGGTCGTCGTGCAGCGACGTCGACGGAGAGGGTAAAACTAATGCTTAGAGGAGGTTCGCATAGCCCTGTCTAGCTAGTTCCCAAGGTCATTATCCACGGCGGCTTCGAAAACAGAAAGGCGCCCTGCCACCTCTTTTGCCCAGGGGACTACGCATCTCACTCCGGCTTCTTCTGCAATGTATCCGCTTTCGGAGAGATCTTCCATAACATATCTGTGTGCTGCGCGCACTTCTCTGGGAACTTCCACCGCAAAGCGGCTATAGAGTGCAGTTAGATTGCTCCAAGATTCGCTTAGGAGTTGCTTCCTTGCATTTTCCTCCTCGCGATACATCCGCTCTCTTTCCTGATCTCCGTTCGTAGGATACAAAATATCATCATAGTACATACTGACTGCATATCTCCATTGCTGATAGTTTTTATAGAACTCTGCGTATAGTGCTCGACGTTCGGCCAGGGACTGGAGGCGGCGGTCATTGAGGAACTTGCGTTTGTCGCCTGCTCGCGTAGCAAAGAAGGTCAGTGCAGTTGTGACCACTCCAGTCGCCACGGCTGGCAACACAGACGTGACCCAGGCACTCGACATGGCGGCATGGTACGGGCTTCCAGGACCGTGTACTAGTGATACGCCACAAGAGGCCACATGAAACAAGAAAGGCCCCGAGCAAGCCAGGAAGGCTAGCCCGGGGGCTACTGAATGAAGGCATGAAGGATCAGCCAGCGGGCTCCGTAGTGACCGTGGTCTTCAGGATGCCAACCGTTGTCTTCGTCTCATCGAAGGCGTTCGGGTTGCCCGACAGCGTGGCGTCCAGCTCAGGGAACCGCACGACCTTGGCACCGTAGAGGCTCAGGCGTTCGATTTGATCGCGGCGGAACTTCTCCACGGGCTGCCGCCGGAAGCCCTCGAACCGGTGGGCCCCCGTGAGGAACTCGCGCTGTCCGGCGATCATGTTCACACCAGCAGGCATGTTGGTCGTGCCGAGGATCGTGAAGCCCGCTAGGGGAGCGATCGTGCCGTTCCGGCGTCGTCCTGCTTGTTGCTTACCCCCGGCCTCCTGGAGCGTCAGGGATCGCAATTATCAGCGACATTGCACGGCCATGCTTTATTAGCAAATTGCTTATTGTCAAATGGTGCTCATGTGGCTATTGTGAATAATAGGATTTGGGCAATAAGTCATTTGGACGCTGCTCGTCGCTGACCCGTCTGCTGTACCCCTTGATCCACCCTGATGCCCGCCTGAGCTGTGAGGACTCTCTCCATGAGCACGTATCGACTGGGATTCCCATCCCAACTGAAGCGCCAATTGCAGGACTCGCTGCCACGCCAGCACGGCACGTACTCACCTGTCGTCAGCGTGACGCCCCGAGACCGTGCTGAACGAAAGTGCCCGGTATACGACGCCGACCACTATGAGGTTCAGGCCTACTACACGACCACCGATGCTGACTCGCTCGACCTGCTGGAGCAGGCGCTCCGCGAGATGCCCGGGGTGTACGTGACGACCCAGGTCCGCGGGCGGGGACGTAACGAAGTAACCAATCCCGACTTTCCGAACCGCCTGGGCGCCTCCAGGCGCGGCCTCCACGACCTACGCCCCCAGGTGATCGCACTCATCGGCGACTGACACACAGCGCTCGATCTGGCCGACGATCCTAGGGTGGCCTCCCGCCTGGATGAGGGCTGGGACAAGACGCTGCGTTCCAGCTTCAACTGCTACCCCCAGGGCGACA